>JAISYM010000056.1 GCA_031269875.1 Synergistaceae bacterium | reverse complement strand
TCAATATCCTGATGGCATCGTGCGGTTTTAATATGAAAAAGCTCTTGAGAGCTTTTTTGTGCTTTGCTCTAAGGAGCCTTCGGATGTCAAAAAAGCTTTTTGGGTTGAATTGCTTCACCGATTTGAGTGCTGTTGCCGCCTGAAAATTGCCTTTTTCAGCAGCGACTAACTATCTCGACTTTCGCAAAAAATCGTGTAAAGGCTTACAAATGCCAATGCACATCCTTTTGCCAGACACTACTAAATTCGCCTCTCCTGATACATTGAAAAGGTGGGATCGTTTTTCCTCTCTTATAATGCGGCGCTTTTAGATCCGATTTTCTTCAGCTCCTGTTTATTCGGTATCGCGTGGCCGCTCTGACGCGGGGCGGCCACGCAACTTTGATTATTTTATTCCGCCTTTGGGCGAAGCTCGGCAATTTTGGCGAATATGCCGCCGCCTTTAAGGGCGTAATAACTCTCCTTATATACGCTGAACAGCTTGTCGTAAAGGGCCGCGTTTTCCGGGATTGGGTCGTAGGTCGCACCGAAGTTCACCATGTTCGCGACGACCTCGTCAAGATCCTTGTAAAAACCGGCGCCAATCGCGGCAAGCCCGGCCGCCCCCAGTACCGCCGCGTCTGTGACGCCTAGCGTGCGAATTTTGCGGTTCATAATGTCCGCTATTATCTGGCACCACTCCGGGGACTTGGAGACGCCGCCGGTGATCGTGATGAAGTCGTCCATAACCACACCGGCCGCCAGAACAGATTCGAGTATGTGACGGGCTTCGAGCGTTATTCCCTCCATGACGGCCCGCACCATGTCGGCCTTAGTCGAGGTAGAGCGGAGGCCCAGGAACATGCCCGTCGCGTTCGTATCCCACGTCGGGTATCCGGACCCGAACAGCGCGGAATAGAACAGCACGCCGCCGGCGCCTGGTTTCGTCGTCCTGATGTATTTTTCCGTCATTACGACGTACGGGTCGACGCCGCGCTGCTCGGCCTCGGCGACATCTTCCGCGCAGAGCGTGTCGCGGCACCAGCGATAGCAAGTGGCGCCCGAGACTTGCGGCCCCTCAACCTCGAACACGCCAAGTTTTGGAGTGGACGGTATCATCAGGTTCGTGAGCGCCGCGAAATCCGGCTTCGCCAAGCCTATCGCGAGCAGGCCGAATGTCCCTATCGTGAGCGATACCGCTCCGTCCTTGACTACTCCGGCGCCCATTGCGGCCAACTGCTGGTCGCCGGAGCCGGCGACGATCTTTGTGCCGACCGCAAGACCGGTCTTTGCCGCCACCTCTGCCGGGACGCGGCCGACGACACTGCCGGGCTTGCAGAGCGGCGGATACTTCGCCATGTCAAAGCCCAGCTTGTCCGCGATCTCCTTCGACCAGTCGAGCGTATTCACGTCCATGAGGCCCGTAACAGTGCCGTTCGATATCTCCGCAAAAAAACCGTCCGATCCGAACGCGTGCATGATGAAGCTGTCGACAGAGGCAAAATATTTCGTCTTAGCGTATGTTTCAGGCTCATGCACCTTCACCCAGTAGTATTTCGCGAGAGCGAAGATATTGTAGCCCGGCATCCCGGTTATTTCGTTACGGCGCTCGGGGGAGATTTTAGAATTTATCTCGCTCATCACGGACTCGGCGCGGGAGTCAAGCCAAACGTAGAATTTGTCGTCTATTACCTTGAGATCCTTGTCGACTAAGCAGAAACTGGAGCGGTTTACTGAGAAGCCGATGGCCTCTATCTCGTTTTTGTCCACTTTCGAATCGGCAACCGCTTCCTTTACGGCCTCAAACGTGATGTCCGCCAGGAAACTCGCGCCCACCTCCACCCAGGACGGCTTGGGTTCGTCGAGCTTGTACTCACGGTAGCCCTTTCCTATGATTTTGCCGCCGGTGTCCATGACCATAGCCTTGGATCCCGTGGTGCCAACGTCGATACCGACCACATATTTACCCATACGCGTTACCTCCCCGTTAATTTTCGTTCAGCCCAGATTCTTTTTGAAGCTGTCATCGATCTTGGCGAGTTCGTCCGCTGAAAGCTCCCACTCGGCCGCTTTTGCGTTCTTCTCCAAGTTGACGGGTTTTGTGGTGCCTATAAGGGCGGTCGTAACCCCGGGCTGCGCCAGCACCCAATTGATAGCGACTTCGGCGGCGGAGACGCCGCGCGCGCCGGCTATCTCCCGCAGCGTGTCGACGACCTTCCCGCACTTGCTCCATTTGGGCTCAGTAAAGAAATCGTAGAAGAAGCTCCGCAGCTCCGTACCGGAGACAACGGGCGGCTTTTCAAAGGCGCCGCTCAGAATACCGCCGCCCAATGACCCGTATGTCATAATTCCGAGGTCGTTCTCACGAGCGAACGGTATTACGCCGTTGTCAAAGTTGGAGCGGTCGAGTATGCTCGCGGACGGCTGTATTCCGCTTATCCCGCCTATCTCGACGGCGGTTTTCATCTGCTCCACGCTGAAGTTGGACACGGCGCCGGCGCGTATCTTGCCCTCTTTTTTGAATTTGGCGAGTAATTCCAACGCGCCCTCTATTCCAAAGTTTTTATCCGGCCAGTGAATGAAGTATATGTCGATGCAGTCAGTGTCGAGCCGTTTGAGCGAGTTTTCCAGTTCAACCTGGACCACGGATGGGGATAGACAGCGGACGTACTCCCCGTATATGCGGTGAACGCCGAATTTCGTCGATATTACCGCCTTATCGCGTCTTCCGCGCAACGCCTTGCCAACGGCTGTTTCCGCTTCGTGATTCTGACCGTACGCCGGCGCGGTGTCGATAAGGTTCACTCCGATATCGATCGCCCTTTGTATAGTTCGGATGCCCGCCGCTTCTTCCACATCTCCGAAGAAGTCACTGCCAAGCGGCCAAGTGCCAAGGCCGACCACCGAAACCTCGATACCGCTGTTGCCAAATTTCCTGTACTTCATCCGCTCACACACCTTTCTTTGGGAAAATGCCGAACCCACCCTTCAGGCGCGCAGCCGCCAATATTCCACAAACAAAACGGCGTAAGCGCGACTGGACAACGCTTCATCAATATCCAAAAAAGTTTGAAAAATCACACAGAACACGAAATACGTTATCATACCGGTTTATTCATGTCAATAAGGCCCGCGCCGCGTGTAATTTTAAAACGTGCCGTAGGGGACGCCGCCCTCGGCGTCCCGCTGTTTTATCCCGCCCCACCTCGGCGTCCCGTTGTTTCACCCCGCCGCCCCGGGAGCCCCGTTGTTCCATCCCGCCACCCCAGGCGTCCCGTTACCCCTCGATGATCACAAATTTTTGTTGATTTTTTTCTCAGAATGTACTATAAATATCTCACTGAAGATCGTCCAAACCTTCAAGAAGGAAAAAGAAAAGGGGATTTGAAATGAGTAAGATTACTTTTGCGTGCGTCACAATCGACAGCGCCGATTTCAGGACGCTTGCGGACTTTTACGTGAAGCTGCTGGGCGGCAGGATTGTGCGTGAATTTGGGGGACACGGCGTAGCTGTTGGCGTGCCCGGGACGGATATCAACCTGAACTTCCAGAACGCAGACGGATACTCTCCGCCGGTCTGGCCCGAAGAACCAGGTAAACAGCAGCAGATGGCGCATTTGGATTTTTTAGTCGACGACCTGGACGCCGCTGTGAGTCGAGCCGCGGAACTCGGGGCTGTAAAAGCCCCTCAGCAGTTCATCCCGGAAATCACTGTCATGCTCGACCCGGCCGGTCACCCATTCTGCCTGATCCCTATGGAGAACGCCGAATAGCCGTTTAAACGGCGTTCCCCTGATAAGAACGCGTGTTAAAAGGGGCGGTAAGCCACCGCCCCTTTTAACGCTAAAACAAGCGTTACCAGTTAATGGAGAGCATTTCGAAGTGGGCTTGCGGATGGTCGCAGGCCGGACATTTATTGGGCGCTTCGGCGGTCTCCGCTATGTAACCGCAGTTGCGGCAGCGCCATGTGATTTTAGTATCCTTCTTGAAGACCTTGCCGTCGGCTATGTTTTTCGCCAGGCCAAGATAGCGCTCCTCATGGAATTTTTCGGCAACCGCGATTGCCCTCATCGCCGCGGCTATCTCCGGGAAACCTTCCTCCTCAGCGGTTTTCGCGAACTCGGGGTACATGCTGGAGTATTCGTGATGTTCGCCGGCCGCCGCGTCCTTGAGGTTCTCCAGCGTGCCGCGCTCCGGTCCCGCCGGGAAACTTGCGGTGATTTCGACCTCACCCGGGCCGTCCATGAAGCGGAACAGCCGTTTGGCGTGTTCCTTTTCCTGATCCGCGGTCTCGGAGAATATGAACTCGATCTGCTTAAAGCCCTCTCGTCCCGCAACCGACGCGTAATACGTGTAGCGGTTGCGCGCCTGAGACTCTCCCGCGAAAGCCTTCATCAGGTTAACCGCCGTCTTGGTACCCTTCACGATCTTCATCCTTCAATTCCTCCCGAAAAAAAGAAATTTAACGTGATTGAAGTATATCAGAGTCGGAGAGTGAGATCGATTCGGAATTTTAACTATTTTTGCGTGTTTTACGCATTTTACGCGTTTTTACGCTAAACCGCCCTCTCCCCTTTTCGTCCCGCTCGCTTTATCCGTGCGGTCTTCTCTCGTTCTTATGGGGACGCCGCGTTTCATGCCGTTTCTCTTTCGCCTTAGCGGGATCGGGCGGCTCTTTCCCCTTGAGTTGCCCGCAGGCCGCGCTGATATCGGCGCCACGCTCCGCGCGTATCTCCGCCTCGAAGCCCGCCGACTTTAAAACGCTCTGGAAACGCAGTATATCCTCCGGGGTGCTGCGTTCGTAGCCGTTGACATCGCCGTTTGCCGGGATGAGGTTTATGTACGCGTGAACTCCGTGCAACAGCCTGACTAACTGGCGCGCGTGCTCCAGCGTGTCGTTCTTCTTTTTGAAGAGCGCGTATTCGACGGTCACTCGATCGCCGGTTTTCTCCTGATAGTCCTTCATAGCCGCTACGAGATCCCTCACAGGGTAAGATGTGTTGCATGGAACGAGTTCGTCCCGCAGATCATCGTCCGCCGCGTGGAGTGAGACGGCAAGCCTGACGCCTAGGCCAGAAGCGGCCAGCGCCTGGATGCCGGGCACTATTCCGGCCGTCGATATCGTGAAATGGCGAATGCCCAGTCCGCGCATCTTTGGATGGTTGAGCGTCCTTACGGCGTCAAGCACGGCCTCCGTGTTCAGAAACGGTTCCCCCATACCCATGAGGACGATGTTCTGTATGTCCCTGCCCGCGGATTCCTCCATTACGGCGAACTCTGAGGCTATCTCCCCCGCCGTGAGGTTCCTGTCGAAACCGGAGGCGCCGGTTGCGCAGAACGGACAGCCGATGGGACAGCCCGACTGCGTAGAGAGACACGCCGTAAGCCTGTCACCCTGTTTTATGAGGGCGGTTTCGACGCGCGCGCCGTCGCGCATCACCAGGAGGAACTTTCTCGTGCCGTCCTTCGCGCGCTCTGATCTTGTGATCTCAGGGAAAGAGAAATCGAGCGACGCGGCGAGTGCGGCCCTGAGTTCCTTGCCAAAATCCGTCATGCTCTCCGGGTCGAAAACCCTGCGCTTCCACAGCCACGCGCATACCTGCCCCGCCCTGTACGATGGCTGCCCCAGGCCAGTGAAAAATTCGACCCAGCCGTCATAATTTACGTCAAAAGCGGATTTGTTTGCCGTCATAATTTCCTGTAAAGCGGGAAGGCGAGGCAGAGGTCGGCCATCTTCGCGCGCGTCGCATGTCGGACCCTCTCGTCGCCCGGCGCGGAAAGCACGTCGTTTATCGCGTCCGCGATCGCGATCATCTCCTTCTCGGTCATGCCGCGCGTGGTGACCGCGGCCGTACCGAAGCGGAGCCCGCTCGTTATCATTGGCTTTTCCGGATCGAAGGGGATCGCGTTTTTATTCGAGGTAATACCGGCCTCGTGAAGCAGATGTTCCCCGAGCTTGCCGGTGAGCGCTTTGGGCCGCAGATCGACGAGCATCATGTGGTTGTCCGTCCCGCCGGAGACAAGGCGGAAACCCCTCTCTTTGAGGGCCGAGGCGAGCGCCCCGGCGTTCTTTACCACCTGATGCGCGTATTCCTTGAATGACGGTTCGGACGCCAGTTTAAAACAGATGGCCTTGCCAGCGACAGCCGGCAGAAGTGGACCGCCCTGAATGCCGGGGAATACGGTCCGGTCCAGGTCCTTCGCGAAGCTCTCCTTGCAGAGGACGAACGCGCCGCGCGGGCCGCGCAGCGTCTTGTGGGTGGTCGACGTGACAAAGTCCGAGTACTGGGTGGGATTAGCGTGAGCGCCGCCGGCCACTAACCCGGCGATGTGCGCCATGTCCGTCACGAGGATTGCTCCGACCTCGTCGGCTATCTCGCGGAATCGTTTGAAATCGATGCTCCTGGAGTAAGCGCTCGCGCCGGCCACTATGACCTTCGGGCGGCTTTCACGCGCGAGGCGCGCCAAGTCGTCGTAATCGATGGTTTCAGTCTCCTCGTTCACGCCATACGCAACAATTTTATACATCTTGCCAGTGAAGTTGATCGGATGACCGTGCGAGAGGTGTCCGCCGTGGTCGAGCCTCATGGAGAGCATCGTGTCCCCCGGCTCCATCACGGTAAAATAAGCGGCCTGATTCGCCGTGCTTCCGGAGTGCGGCTGGACGTTCGCGTGTTCGGCGCCGAAAAGCGCCTTTGCGCGCTCGATAGCTATCTCCTCGATCTGCTCGACGAACTCGCATCCTCCGTAGTATTTTTTGTGCGGGTATCCTTCCGCGTACTTGTTCGTCAGAACGGAACCCATCGCCTCCAGAATGGCCTGCGGCACGAAGTTCTCAGACGCGATAAGTTCTATCTGCGTTCTCTGCCTCGAAAGCTCCTCTTTAATAAGCCCGCTGATTTTCCCGTCGGCCTTTTCAATAGAAGCTTCCATCTCGTCGATGAAAAATGACATATATACCTACCTCCCGATGCTATTTTGTTTACTGTTTTTCAACTGTCCTGTTCGCTGCGGAACTCGGGCCGCACAATCTTAACTTGAATCGCTCATTAGGGAAACAGCATATCAATGCAAATTTGGGAAACGCTGATTTTATGGCGTCCAGACGTCGCCGCTTTGGATGTTTTTAAGGGCGTGCAGGACGTTTACGGCCAGATTTGGGGCTTTTCTGGAGAGCCTCCGCAGAGTCACCTTCACATAAGCCCTCATGGATGACGATTCATACCCGCAGCAGAAATTGACTATGGGAAAGCCGCGCTTTTGCGCCTCCTCCCGTATGTCGCTTTCTGGAACAAACGCCAAGGGCCGGATAACCCTCACCCCTGTCCTGCTCAAGAGCGCGTTTGGGTGAAAAGAACGGAATCGTCCCTCATACATGAGATTCAGGAAAACGGTCTCGATTACATCATCCCTGTGATGACCCAAGGCAAGAGAGGCACACCCCTGTTCCGCCGACGCCGACGCCAGTATGCCGCGTCTCAAGTTGGCGCATAAGCTGCATGGGGAACGCGTCTTGGAAATTTCAAGAATTTCGAAGATCGGATACCGGATGATCCTGTGAGCAACGCCCAAGGACTCCGTAAACCTCTCGAGCGGAGACGTATCGCGCATACCGTCAGTTGGATCGAGCGTTATGGCCTCTATCGTGAATTTTACGGGGCTTCTGTCCCTGAGACCACGGAGCGAGTACAACAAAAAGGCGCTGTCCTTTCCCCCGGACAGGCCGACCGCTATTTTATCTCCCTCGTGAATCATCGAAAACTCTGAGATCGCGCTTCCTATCTGTCTCGCCGTCTTTTTAGGCGACGAGTACTCCCTATTACGGCTCAATTATTCACTCATTCCCTCCGCCCGCGATATAGTCGATTTTACCGCTTTTCCTGCGGTTTATGGCGGCTTTTCAGTTCGGCGAGTACGCTGTTCAGGGGGACGCCGGCACAGATGCAGGCGACCTCGAGGTGATAGAGCAGATCGGCGGCCTCGTAGCGAAAATTTTCCGCGTCGCCGGTCGCCAAGGCTAGGGCCGTTTCGACGCCCTCCTCGCCTACCTTTTGCGCCACCCTGGACCGCCCGCTCGCAAGAAGCCTCGCGGTGTAGCTCTCACTAGGCGAGTCCGCCGCGCGCGTTTCGAGGTACTTGAAAAGCCGCCCAAGGAATGTTCCGGTGTCGGAAGCCTCGTTCAATTCCGTACCGTCTGGCGCAAGCCTCCTGAAAAAACAGCTCGCCGCCCCAGTGTGACACGCTGGACCTGCCGGCGTCACGAGAGCGAGGAGCGTATCACCGTCGCAGTCGGCCCTGAGTTCCATCAGTTTCATCTTATTGCCGCTCGTGAGACCCTTATGCCATATCTCGCGGCGCGATCTGCTCCAGAATACCATCTCGCCGCGTTCAATCGTCAGTTCGAGCGCCTCGCGGTTTGCCCACGCGACCATCAGTACTTCCCCTGTTCCGGAATCCTGGACGACAACCGGCGCAAGCCCGTCGCCGGCGAATTTCACATCATCCAACGAAAACCCTTCCATACCTTATTCCCCGCCTTCCGATACAGCTATGGCCCGAGCCAGGTCAAATCCCCTCTCGTATATCGCCTTTCCGACGACCGCGCCGTATAACCCGGCATCCCGAAGACGCTTTATGTCGTCAAGCGTCGTCACTCCGCCCGCCGCTATTATACGAGCGCCGGGCGACGAACGGAGCAGTTCGCCGTAAAGCTCGATATCCGGCCCCAAAAGCATACCGTCCCTCTCGGTCGCCGTTACGAGAAACGTGCCATAACCTATGGAACGAAGCAGCTCGATGCAGGGCGCGGGCGCTTCGCTGGTCGTTTCAGCCCACCCGGAGACGACGACCTCGCCGCCCGAGACGTCTATGGACGGGGTAATAGCCTCCCCGAACTCGGCAAAGAGACTTCGTGCCATCTCCATGCTCTTTCCATCGCCGAAGAGGATACTGCCGACCATCGCCCTCGACGCGCCGGCTCTAAGCGCGTCCCTTATATCGGCTTCCGAACGCAGCCCTCCGCCGTACTCCGTCTCCATCCCAAGCCCGCTCAACTCGCGAAGCTGCTCAAGATGCTTCGGGGAACCAGTCTTTGCGCCTTCGAGGTCGACAACGTGCAAGTGGCGGCTGCCCGCTTCGGCAAAAGCCCGGGCGACAGGAAGCGGGGTCGTTCCGTAATCCGTCCTGTCCGAAAAATCGCCCTTTCTGAGCCTCACGACCTTCCCCGCGTACAGGTCAATCGCCGGGAATACTATCATATCCATTCGCCCTTCGTGCTGGGCGCTACGTCCGAAGGAGCAAGCGCCATCCCGAGCGCCATTCCAACACCCTTAAAGACCGCTTCCGCCGCGTGGTGCGAGTTATCGGCGGCCAATACGGCGGCGTGCATCGTAGCCCGCGATTCGCGGCAGAAGCCCCGGAAGAACTCCGGGACGAGTTCCAGGTCGAAGTCGCCGCACCTGTCGGTCGGGAAACGCCCCTCCCAGTAAAACCCTCCCCGGCCGCTCAGATCCAGGGCCACGCGAACGAGGGAGCCATCCATTGGGAGCAGGCACCACCCGTACCGATGGCGCGCCGTTTCCTCCGACCGCAGCATCTCCCTCAGGGCGAGGCCCAAGACAATCCCGACGTCCTCCGTCAAGTGATGCGCGTCCACGCACACGTCGCCGGACGCGTCTACTTTCAAGCCCAGGCGGGCGCGATGCGCCAAAAGCTCCAGCATGTGCGCCAGAAAGCCGCACGGCAGTTTGATTACGATCTCATCATGCGGCTTGGGGTACGCGATGGAGAGGGAGATTTGCGTTTCCTTAGTGTTCCTTGTAATGCTGTACACCGCCTTCAACCTCCGATTACAAATTTTCTGACGGCGTTCACCGCGCCGCGCAGCGATTCCCACCGCAGCTGGAGCGCGCCGGGGTTAGCGACAAGACGCAGGGAGACTTCGGCAGTGCGCCTCAGGACGACGAGTCCGTTCGCTTTCAGCGTGCCGCCGGTCTGGACTATATCGAAAATACAGTCGACCAGTCCGAGCGCCGGCGCAAGTTCGACAGAGCCGTTCAAATGCAGTATCTTCACGTGCGCGCCCCAGGACTCGAACGTCCGGCGCGCGATTCTCTCATACTTGCTCGCGACGCGGAGTCCAGTCAGCGTGCCGGAGTGTCCGTTAAACCGCTCCGCCGCGGCCGGCGTGCCCGCGATAGCCATAAAACAGCGGCCTCTGCCGGTATCTATGAGCTCCACAAGCTCCACCCCGGACTCCTCCGTGACATCGTTCCCCACTAACGCCAGATCCGCGAGTCCCTGCGAGACGAGCGTCGGTATGTCGGACGGTTTACCGAGGATATATCTGTAATCTCCCTCGTCGACGACGAGGTTTCTTCCGGCGTTACGCAGCTTTTTCGCCGGCATTCCCGATCCTTCTATTATGTCAAGGCAAGCGTCCTTGACACGGCCTGTCGGCAGCGCGACTACGGGCATCAGACAACTCCCCCCGTCTCGGATATCGCGATGCGCTTGCCGGAGGGCAGCGCGAGCGCGTAATCTCCTTCGATATTGATCCACAAAGCGCAGCCGCGCTTGATGGCGTAATTTTTTGACTCCGTGTCGTCCTGATTCCAGCTTATCTCGAACGACGCGCCCCGCTCGGCAAGCGACGCGGCATATTCGAGCGTCTTACTGGGCGCGGTCGCGCCAGCCCAGATCATCGCGCGCGGAACATTCGAACGCGTTCCGCGCGCAAGCGCGAGCTCCCTCAGGCTTACGCCGAAGCCAATGGCCTGACACGAGAAGCGCGTGTCGGCGAGCGAACCCGCGTATCTGCCGCCTCCGCCGAGAAGGACGCCTTTATCGGACGAGTAAACATTAAAGACCGGTCCCGTATAGTAGCCGAGATCCCTTATAAAGCCGAGGTCCACCATCAGCCTGTCCGAGTAACCCAACGCGCCGAGCGACGCGGTGATTTCACGCAGGGGCCGGAACAGCTCGCTGGAACCGAAGATGCGCTCCGCGCCCGACAGTATCTCGGGCGTTCCCTTGAGCCAGGGCAATTCGCCCAGGTTTTTTTTGCGTTCCTCGCTGGTGTCCGAAGCGGCTAGCGTTTCCCCATATTCGTAATAAGCGCCGTCCTCCAGCTTCTCAATCAGCTTTTCAGCAAGTCCCCCCGGCAAATCGGCAAAGAGAGCCGGAAAGATCGAGACGTCGCCCAACACGACGACAGATTCACTCAACCCCAGGCTGTCAAGCGCCCGAAGGAGAACGGCCAGAACCTCGACGTCCGCTCCGACGCCCTCCCACCCGAAAAGCTCGACGCCAACCTGCGTGTCCTCTATATTCTCTCTGGGCGGGCGCGGACTGGCGAATACCCTCTCGGAATAGCAGAGCCTCAGAGGAAATTCATCGGGCGTGTGATGCAGAGCCATATACGAGAGCGCAGACAGCGTGAGATCCGCCCGCAGACAGCACGGTTCCCCAAACGGGCTGTTAAGCGCTATGACGCGCCCTCTCCTCCTTCTATGAAGGTTTTTCATCATACCTTCAAGGAGCTGGAATTCAGCCGGGTTAAACGGATTGTACCCGTATGACGTGAAAATCGAGAGAGCCGCGGCCCGGCACTCCTCCATCCCGCACGCGAGTTCTCCGCCTATGCTGCTGCACCCCCGTGGGGTAATGTTCATATAGCCATGCCCCTTTCAAAAAAATTTCGCAATACGTTCTTTTAATGATATCATGAATCGCAGTTTATAGCACAGAGGCGGCTTAATGATATCACGCAGCGGGGATCACAGCGGCGCGGCTGGTAAGGGGCTGGTAAGGTGTCCGAATACGATTGCCTGATATTTGACGTGGACGGAGTCCTGATAGACTCGTCGGGATCATATCCGGAGATGATCCGCAGGACAGTGGAGGCCGAGTGGAAGGCCGCCGGTTTCACGGCGGACGCTCCCGGCTACTCCAAAGAGCTCAACGCGGTTTTCAAACGGCACGGCGGCTTTAACGACGACTCCCATATCGCTTGGGTACTGCTCAATATAATGGCCTCCGGGAACACCGGCTCCGGCTCTGGAAGGCTTCGGGACTGCATTCCTTCCCCCGCCGAACTCGAAGGGATAATAAGTTCCTGCGGCGTCGATTCCGCCAAGCGCTGGCTTACGGCAAATTATGAGGAGCGCTTTCCGCTCGATCGCGTGGCCGAGACGTGCATGAATATTTATTACGGAAACGGCGCGGAGCCTGGAGTGCGCGTCATGGAAAGGCCGATGATTCGCTCTCACTGGAGCGAGTTCCCGCTGCCGGCATACGTGTTCACGGGACGAGGCGCTTCGGAGTGGGAGTTTGCGAAGGACATACTCTCATGGAATGATTTCCCAAACGCGCGGATCGTCAGCAGCGACAGCGGGATACTCAAACCGTCGCCGGACGGTTTAGAGCTTATCTGCAAAAATTTCGGACATAAACGACCTATCTTCTTCGGCGACACGACCAGCGATATGATGTCCTTCAAGGCGTTCGGGAGGGGCAAATTCGTCGCTATCGGCCAAATCCTGCGCAAATGGGATCCAAATTTCCCCTGCGTGGGTGACGCGATGCTGAATCTTTTCGGATGGAGGGACATGTAATGGGAAAAGCGCCGGCCGACATGACGGAGGTATATTTTAAAAGGCTTCTGAGGACGAACGTTCTCGCTCTTGAAGGGTACTCCCCCGGACCGCCGCCTGAATCCGAAGACACGGTATTTTTGGGCGCTAACGAAAACTGCTTCGGAACACCGCCGGCCGTACTAAGGACGCTACGGAGTTTTCTGGCCGGGAAAACTGACGTTCACAGGTATCCCGACGTGACATGTTCCCGACTGAGAGACGCGCTCTCCCAAAAACACCGTCTGCCGCCCGGGTACTTTATCGTCGGCAACGGGCTCGACGATATTATAAACACGCTCGCCCTGACGTTCCTCGAAGCGGGTGACGAGGTCATTGTTCCGGCCGCCGCTTTTGTGGTTTATTCCTCATCGGCGAGGATGATGGGGGCTGTCCCCGTTTTCATACCGATGAAAAGCGATCTTTCCATTGACACCGACGCGATAGCGGACGCCGTCACGAGCCGAACGAAGATGATATTCCTGTGCAGTCCGAACAATCCGACTGGAACCGTAATCAGGCGACGCGAATTTGACGTACTCCTTGAAAAACTCTCCCTGATGCCGAATCGTCCGCTCCTCATGGTAGATCACGCCTACGCGGACTTTATCGATCCGGCGCAGGATCACGCTGACGCAATGGATTACGTCTCCAATTACAATCACATTGGAGTGCTGAGGACGTTCTCGAAGATATCCGGGCTTGCCGGTCTCCGCGCTGGATATATGGCAGCCCACCCGAATTTGATATCCTATATGTACCGGGTCAGACCGCCGTATACGGTGAACACGCTGGCCCAGGCCGCGGCTCTGACGGATGCGGCGGATCCTTCCGTCGGCTTGTTCAAGGAAAAGACAAGGGTTAAAATATCGGAAACACGCGGTAAACTCGAAAATTTCCTGCGCCGTAACGGCATACCATACGTTCCGTCTCAGGCGAATTTCGTCTTCGCGTTCTACGGAATGCCATACTCGGAACTCCTGGATATCTCGCAGGAACTCCGGCGGAAGGGAATCTTAGTCCGCACGCTGAAACACGATCTCGCCCCGTGCGGTTTAAGGTTTACGATCGGCACACCCGTGGAGAATAAAAAACTCATATCCGCTCTTTTGGATATCATAAATGGGAGGAGAAACTGAACGATGAGTGTATTGCTGAGGCCGCAAACGGCAAACGCGCCGGCAAAGGTAAAGGACACAGGCTTGATAAACCTAGTAAAAGACGGTGACGCCGCGTATAACGCCAAATCCGGAGAACTCCTGCTTCTCCCGGGCGGGGTGCTGGAGCACACGCGGATAAAGGAACGGCTGGCCGCCCGTCTGTTTAATGACGCAAATCTGCAGCGCGTCGATTGCGGCGGCGACGATGCCGTATTTTCCCTTGCCGAGAGGTATGTCAGGGAGTGGGGTGACTCCGCCCTCTCCTACCTCGACGACAGAGGAAGAGAGTTTCGCGTTTTAGGCTGGTCAAAGGATACGGCCCTTGCCGAGGTGAAAACGTCTGAAATTATGGGAGCCATTTCTCACGAATTAAAACAGATTTCCGACCGCGCGGAATTTTCCTTCATCGAGGAGGCGCTTCCCGGCGGCAGGTCCTTTTCGCTCCTGTCCCCCTGTGAATCGGGCTCGATTGGCGCAAGGCCGGGTTTCATCTGCAAATCATGCGGCAGGGCGGCGCTTTCGGATTCGCCGTTTGAGTTCCGCTCCGAACAGCCCGCCAAGGACGAGGACATGGAAAATTTACAGGAAATCCAGACGCCTGGAGCCAATACAATCGCGGAGCTCTGCTCACAGCTTGGGATAGATATCAGGCGAACCATAAAGGCGATGCTGTACGTGGCCTCTGATGAGGAAAAGGCAACCGGACTCAGGCCGATTGCCTCATTTATCAGGGGGGATTACAACATCAGTTTGAACAAACTCTCAGATTGGCTCCGAAAAAATCACAGGCTCTCCCGTCTGCGCTCCGCGGAAAAACAGGAGCTGCACGATCTTTTCGGAGAGGTGGCAGGTTACTGCGGGCCGGTAGGACTGCCAGAAAACGTGGTTGTGGTCTGTGACAACAGCGTTCGTGACGCTAAGAACGCCGTTGTCGGAGCCAACCACACTGGTTATCACTGTACCGGTTGCTGCTACGGCAGAGATTTCACTTCCGATATCACGGACATAGCTCAGATCAGTCAAGGTTCTCCCTGCGCCTGCGGCGGCTCTTTTGAGCAGACAGCGCTGCGGGAGGCTGGCGTCATACAGTTCGGGCTTGACCTATATGCGGATGCCAACCTCGAGCACAAAAACAAAACGCTCCAATCGGACAAAAAACTCTCGTACCGGGACAGGGATGGTTTTCATGAATACCCTGCCGTTTGGGGAGGTTTCATATCGACGGAAAAGATCCTCCTTGAAATTGGACGCCTGCGGTAAGCTAAGCCATATAGTACTGCTTGATCGGACGGCCCTTTGCCTGATACTTGTTCTTAACGTGAAGCTTGCCCGTATTTACAAGCGCCTCGCAGTACTTGCGGACCGTTATCCTCGATACGCTGAGCATTCCAGCGATCTCGCCCGCGGACTGCGGCTCTTCGCCCTCCTCGATGAGTTGCAGTACCTTTTCGAGCATCTCGCTATTTTTGATGGCGCCTGCGTTAATTTGCTGCTGATGCTCTCGAGGAAAGAATATAGCGTCGAGCTTTTCCTGCACCACCGGGAGTTCAAGGTCTTCGCTATAGATGACTCTGTAACGGAACATCTCAAGAGAATATCTCAGCCGCTCTGTGGAAACTGGTCTCATAATCATATCCCAGACTCCGTAAGAGAGGGCTTCCTGAACTATTTCCTTCGATGGATTCTCGACCAACAAAAGAAGTTTTGTTTTGTGCCCAAATTCCGCAAATTTTCGCCATTGGCCGACATTTTCAATTCCGCCAACCAAGACGAGGTCCACTGGGACAACCTTCATTCGTTCGATCGCCGCATCCACGTTATTGACTTTATCAACGATCAAGTAATTATCGAAATATCTCATTACCTGACCAATGTGGAAAAGTGTTAGTGGATCAGACTCTACTACCAGAAGATGAATCGGTTTCATTTAATTTCACCTCGCTTTTCATCGTAAATTTATCGTGGTCTGATAATAACAGCTTATAACAAATATGAATAGGTGAAACTAACTAAAAGACAAAAAATTTTTCATAAATCATAGGTTTATGCGAGGGCAAGTAATGAAAATTACGTATTAAAGAAACAATAAGAAGGAAGTTAGCACAAAATACTACATAAACATTGCGCGGAATACTTATCTGAAAATATTGTATACTACTGTAAGGAGGAGTTCCATGTGATTAATAGGGATAGGCTAGACAGGCTTGCCGGAGAGCTGTCCGAATTAAAATTGGACGCGCTTTTCATGGGGCCGTCGACAGATTTGGAGTATCTGGCGGATTTGAAGCTTTTCGAGGACGAACGGGTAAAGGGTTTGATGGTGGCCCGCACCGGGAAGTGCTTCGCGATGGTTCCGCTGCTTTACAGGGAGGAGATGACCGCCGCGTTGGGGGACGCCGTCTCCCGCAAGGTATGGTCTGACCACGAGGGCTTCACCGGGGCATGGGCCGCCGGCTGCCGTGAACTCGGTCTGACCGGGGGAAGCGGGGCAAGCATGAAAAGAATCGCCATCAACGACGGGGTGCGGGCCGTTGACCTGATAGAGATGAGGGCCGCCGTGGACTTCGAATGGGTAAACGGGGCCGAGACGCTTTCACCGCTGCGCAGGCGAAAGGACGAAACCGAGCTCGGTTACCTTCGCACATCCGGCGAAATTGCTGACAACGTCGTGGAAGGCATATCGAAATTTATCCGCGCCGGCATCACCGAAAAGGACGTGCAGGATGAAATTTTGAGGCTGTACGCGGAAAACGGGGCGGAGGGCCTTTCGTTCTCCCCCATCGTGGCCTCCGGCCCAGGCGGTTCCATGCCGCACTACACCCGCTCCGACAGAGTGCTGCGCAGCGGGGACTTCGTCGTAGTCGACACCGGATGCAGATACCACGGCTACTGTTCGGATATGACAAGGACATTCTGTCTGGGCGAGCCGGACGACGAGCAGCGGAAGATTTACGGTATAGTCCTCGAAGCGCAGAGGGCCGGCGAGGCGGCGGTGCGCCCCGGAGCGACCGGGCAGGACATTGACAGGGCCGCGCGGCGTGTGATAGACGGCGCGGGATACGGCAAGTATTTCCTGAACAGAGTCGGTCACGGTGTCGGGATCGCCATTCACGAATCCCCGTATATGATAGAGGGAAACACTGCGCCTCTCGAACCGGGAAACGTCTTCAGCGTCGAGCCCGGCATTTACATAGAGGGCAAATACGGCGTCCGCATCGAAAACCTCGTAGCGGTCCGAGAGGACGGCACCGCCGAGCCGCTCAACAAATTCACGAGAGAACTGATCGCGATAGGATAAATACCCATATCCGATTTCCCGATGAATCCCCATCGGCGCCGGTTGCCCGTCATAAGGCCCGGCGCCGTATAATACGGATTCGGGCGGCAGATTGCCGCCCCTACTCTCCGGAGATTACACGCTCCATTACCTCATGGCCTTGGATAATTAATGCCTCGATGAAATAGAAAAGGAATTATACCAATTCGCGGTCAACGGGCTGTTTTGATGTGGCTGAGCGGTTGTCCAAACTGGTTCCAACGCTTCACCCTTTAGGCCTCTGATTTTAAATTACGCTAATTGTGAGTACAAGAAAAGAAAGAGCCGGGTCGTCAGGTTGAATTTTTTATTACGCTCAGAAAAGCGTCTCCGTACTTCTCCAGTTTGACACTGCCGACGCCCGGGACGGACAGAAAATCCTCCTTGCCGGAGGGGAGTATCCTGCACATCGCCTCGAGAGTGCTGTCCGAGAATACGACGTATGGCGGCACCCCTTCTTCTCGCGCTATACTCTTTCGCAAGGCGCGCAGCTCCTCGAATAACGCCTCATTCTCCGCGCCGCTTATGCCCCGCTCTACAGACCGTTTTCGAGTGGGTTTACTTTCGTGTTTCCTCATCACGAGGCGCTCCTTGCTCTTAAGGAAGGGAAATGTCCGCTCCGTAAAGGAGAGCGTCGGGAACTCCCCTTCATCTTCGGCTAAGTAGTTTTCCGCTATGAGGAAATTTATCATGTCGTAGATGGCGTTCGCGCCGTAGTCCTTCATCAATCCCCAGGTGGAAATTTTTTCAAAGCCGTGCGAGAGTATTCTCTTTCCGCGGGAGCCCTTGAGAACATCCGTTACGATGGATGCGCCGAATTTCAAGCCGGAAGCCTGAATCTCCATGCGGTAAACGCATGAAAGTATCTTCTGGGCCTCGATCGTTATATCGGTACGATCCGCCGTGGATAAGCAGTTTCCGCAATTGCCGCATGATTCTTTGCCGTACCTCTCCCCGAAGTAGCCGAGTATGTAAGACCTGAGACAGCCTGGCGTATTGCAGTAGTCTATCATGGAGCGCAGTTTCGAATAGCCCGCTTTCCTCGCATCCTCGTCATTGCCCTGCGAGATCAGGTAGCGCGCGGTCGAGATGTCGCCCTTGCCGAACAGAAGAATGCAGTCCGCGGGAGAGCCGTCGCGCCCCGCTCGCCCGGCTTCCTGATAATAGCTGTCTATGCTGCCAGGCATGTTGTAGTGAATGACGTAACGGACGTTAGATTTGTCGATGCCCATGCCGAACGCGTTAGTCGCCGCAATCACAGCCGCCCTGTCCCGTATGAAGGCGTCCTGGTTTTTTAACCTCTCCGCGTCGTCAAGTCCTGCGTGATAGCGTACGGCCTTCACGCCGTTAGCCCTCAAGTTTCCGCACACTTCATCGACGGCTTTTCTCGTGGAGCAGTAGACTATCCCAGGCAGCTCGGGAAATTTTTTGACGTATCCCATCAAAAAACTCATCTTATCGGCGGGGCTCTCTACCTGGAAAAAAAGGTTTTCGCGGTCAAAACCGGTAATTATGGTAAACGGGGACTCCAGCGCAAGCTGGCGAACGATATCGCCCCTCACCTCTTCGGTAGCGGTAGCCGTGAACGCCGCCATGACGGGACGGCGTCTCATCGAAGATATGGCGGGGGCGATGTTCAAGTACGAGGGGCGGAAGTCATGCCCCCACTGCGAGACACAGTGCGCCTCGTCGACAATCACCATAGAGACGTCTATTGACGACAGAAATTCGCGGAAACCGTTTCCGTCAAGGCGTTCGGGCGCTACATAAAGAAGCTTGACGGCCCCTTCACGGACCGCACGGAAAATATCGAGTACGCTGCCCCATGAGAGCGAACTGTTTATCGCCTCAGCGCACACACCATTCTGCCTCAATGAGTCGACCTGATCCTTCATGAGGGATATAAGCGGCGATATCACAACGGACACGCCGCCATTTATAATTGCCGGAATCTGATAACATACGGACTTCCCGGCGCCGGTCGGCATTATTCCAAACACATCCCGCCCCGAAAGCGCCTCGTTCACGATCTCCTCCTGCCCTGACCTGAACGACGGATACCCAAAGACTCCCTTCAACACATCTATCGGACTTGGCATAGCTCTTGCGTCACGGTCGGTTTTTCCTCATGTTTTCCCATGAACAATCACCTCGGTTTGAGTATATACCGGCGAGATTTAAGGGTCAATGAGGTTTTGGCCGCGTTTTGATACCAATTCAAAATCAAAGGCCTGAAGGGTGAAGCGTTAAAACGGGTTTTGGACAATCCTTAATCCACATCAAAACAGCCTGTTGACAGCGAATTGGCATGAGCAAGCCGGACGCGCAATGAGTAGCCCTACAGCGGTATGTTTTTTCTTTTTTTCTCTGCGCGGACATTATCACAGACGAATAACACAGCGCGTTTTCTGCGCTTGACAGCCACGCATAAGAGTTATAGAATCACCTCTCGGTTGCACCACGCGCCGGTAGCTCAACTGGATAGAGCATCGGACTACGGATCCGAAGGTTACGCGTTCAAATCGTGTCCGGCGCGCCAGGGATATCAAGGGTTCAGGGGAATTTCCTCTGAACCCATTTATTTTTCCTTGCCGTCTCCTTGCCGTTTTCAAAGAGTCCTTTCTTTCGGAAAATCATATACTGAGGGGTGCAACTTTTGCCGGGTACTTGACTCGAATTCCCCCCTCTATATAATCGAACTAATTTATCAAAAACCGCAAAACACTGAGCTACAATGAAATCGGCGGTAATACGCGGGAAGGAGGAAATCGGATGTAAAAGGTGTTGGTGTAAATGCGGTGCAAAAGAACGTCGAGGTCAAAACTGTAACAACCGAAAGGAGTTGAGTTAATGAAACGAACACTGGAAAACAACGGCAATAATGATCCTATGGGCGAGAATCACGGCGAGACGGCTTTCGAACGCCGCCTGGAAAAAGCGTTCCTGATAACCGGCCCGATGTCCAACAAGGCGATAAGCGCCTGCTTCTTCTTATTCCTGGGTTTTCTGGCCTTCCTCGCCCTTTGGAAGACGACTGGGATCAACTGGACGCGTTACGCTGGGGCTGGCTGTTTTTTGACCGGGATTGTGACAGCAGCTATCGCCTTTGCAGCACAAACAGCTTCACAATACATTCGCTCGGCAGAGCTTTTCAGGGCTTTAGAGAAAGGCGAAAAGCCGCGCGAGTTCAAAGAGGGAACGCCCGAATTCGTGAAAATCGTCGCCAAGTGCTTCCGATTTGTGAAGTCGCCACGAGATGAGAAGGAACAGGATAGGAGACAAATTTGCGCCTCCAATCGTCAGGTTCGCAGCGTTCAATCCCGTCTCCGCGTGCGCAATCACGCGCGTTCATACCGCCGCGCCGCGCGTCCTGCGTTCGCCCACGCTTCAAGTTCGCCGGGAGGCGGCGGTTCCGACGACTCAGGCGACCCTCCCGGGCAACAAAACCCTGTAACACCCCCAGGTTCTTCAAAACAACCGAATAGCCTGCATCATCCGTGGCGATCCCTCGGCAGGTTCCGTGTGCCTAGTCGTTCCCAAAGGAGGCGGTCTGCGTGAGTATAGCGAATCGCGTCCGGGAACAGACCCCTACCGTGGATTGCGGCGCACTGCAGCTTTTACTCGACGAGAAAAAAGCCGCGCGTCTGCTAGGCGTGTCCTTGAGCTATTTGCGCAAATCACGCTGCGATGGAACAATTCGGGAGCGCACCCCTGCCCCTACGTTCGTTTACGTCGGGAATCGCGTCTATTACCGCACCGCCGATCTCAAAGCCTGGGTCGAAGGGCTGGCCGGAAGGGCGGTGGTATGACGTGACCGCTGTCATGGGAATCTCATGCCAAAAATCTGATTTTTGGTACGCCCGTGTCGATATCCCGGTCATAAAGGACGCGAAGCTGTCGCCGTGCGACAAGGCGGCATACGCGGTCTTTTGCGCCCACGCCAACGTGAAGACGAGGGAAACGCCCATTTCCGTCAAGACACTCGCCGACGAGACCGGTTGCGGGATACGCACCGCGCAGAAATCCATCAAGGCGTTGATCGAGCGCGGTGTGCTGGAGCGCAAGGAACAATACGAAGACGGCAGGCAGACTACAAGCTTGTACCGGCTCATAGGCCACAACGCCCTGTGTTATCGAAATCCGGGCGTTGTGGAAGAATCCTTGCCGGCCTTGCTTGAAAATCCGGTCGACGTTCTGACTGTGCCGGAGGGAGGCGATGAACCTTGCGGCGCAATTCTTGCGGAGGCCGCCGCTAACGACGTTTCAGGGGGCGCAGAATCTGAGGAGGCCGCAAAAAAGAGCGTTTCTGTGGGCGTGAAGTCTGCGGGGTACGCCGAAAATGACACCCCCGAGGGCGCAGGATTTGCGCACAGGTACTTAGAACCTATATTTAACGAGAACCAAAACATTTCCCCCCTTACCCCACAGGGGGAAGGGAGTGGAGAGGGCGTTGGTTTTGAATCAGAGGGCAAAAAACCTTTCGGAACTCAGGAGACAGCGGAAAAATCAAAGGCACAGAGGCGGGAATTCTACGACGCGGTCCTTGACGCCTACCACACGATTTTGCCCGAACTGCCGAGGAGCGAGAGACTGACGGATTCCGGAGCAGTCCTTATCGAGTCGCGTATCGGAGAAGCCCCGAGAAGAGGAAGCATCGACTGGTGGGTGCAATATTTTCACCGTGTCCGTGAGTTCCAGTGGCCTATGGGAGAGAACGACAAAGGGTGGAAGGCTAATTTCTACTGGCTTTTGAGCGCTAAGGGTATGGAGAAGATCAA
>JAISYM010000022.1 GCA_031269875.1 Synergistaceae bacterium | reverse complement strand
CATCGTAGCTATGTGAAGAAAAATCATTTGAAAATCAGCGCCAAACAAAGCATGATAAAAGCCGTACTTAACGAAGAGTATTTCCTGGCATTAATCGGAAATTTATGAAACGGCCGTGAAATTACGGCTAAAACCGCTATCTTTAAAACCTCTGATGTTATAGAATACCGGAGATGGTATCGCTAAACTTACAATAATGGAGGCACAAACCATGTCGCTGCAGGATTCTGCAATTTACCCGGCGCCGCCGGAATATAAGACATTCAAGAAAAAGGTACAGGAGCTTACCGGCATCGATCTTGACGCTTACAAATACCAGATTCACCGCAGGATTCACATGCTGATGCAGCGGTGGGGCGCTAAAACCTACGATGAGTATTTTAAAACGATAGAGACGAACCCGGAAAAACTTCGCGAGTTTCTCGACTACCTCACGATCAACGTCACTGAGTTTTTCAGAAACGCCAACAGATGGTGGGAACTCAGGGATAATATCATCCCGCAAATGTACAAAGAACTCGGGCATCAGAGGATAAAGCTCTGGAGCGCGGGGTGTTCTTCCGGCGAAGAGCCTTATTCCCTCGCTATCCTCTCGATGGAGACCAAGGTATCGACGCCGCAGCCGGTACTGGCCGCGGACATTGACCAAGGCGTCCTTGCCAGGGCGCAGACGGGCGTGTACCAGAAGAAGCAGATAGAGAACGCGCCGAAAGAATGGGTCGCGAAGTACTTCTCCGACATCGGAGGGGGCAGCGTGCAGGTGAAGAAGGAGGTCAAGGATAAGGTCAAGTTCAAGCACATGAACCTTTTAAAAGATCACTTCGAATCCGGCTTCGACCTCATACTCTGCCGTAACGTGGTGATTTATTTCGGCCCGGAGACGAAAGCGATCCTGTACAGGAAGTTCTTCGACTCGCTGCGTCCGGGCGGATACCTGATGACCGGGGCTACGGAACAGATATTCGACCACAAACAGATAGGCTTCGAGTCGGCCGGCCCGTTTTTGTACAGGCGTCCAAAAAAGTAACGCTTTCCGCGCCAAATTACCCGTCCTGACGACGCAGGAAGTCTCCTATCGGGATATCGGTCCAATCGGTAAGTTCCGGTATTTTAAGGGAGAGCGACATGGAACCCGGAACCGCGATGACCTGGTAGACGGTGTTGTCTGTCGTTGCTCCCAAATCCTTAAGTTTGGTGTCCAATATCTTTTTCATCCTCGCGACGTCGATGCTCCCTTTGAAATGCTCAGCGAGGTTCAGCAAATTCTGTCTGCGGCTGCGGGTCCACGAAAACTTCGCGTCATCCGGCCGAGGCAGTCCCCACGACGGCTCCGTAAAGTGATTGGTCGCCACCATCAGGCCGGGGCGCTTGACGGAGAGCCGCCTTTTCACGTCGAAAACCGGCCACTCGAAACAGCGCGAAGTCTGATCGTCCGCCGTCCCTATCACGTACGCGAAATTTGAGCGCGTCGACTGGAAGAAGCTCTCCAGCTGGTCCAGATCGGGCGAGTCGAGCAGGAACATAAAAAGCTCCGCGATGGCCGGCACCCGGTTATGATATGCGAGCGCGCCGCCGGACGGTTCGCCGTTATTGAGCGCCAGAAATATTCCGCGCTCGTTCATTCCCGTCGTCATATATACTCCGCCCGGATAACCTATGGCAGCCACGGCGAGTGAGCCGTCGCACGGGTGATATACGGTCACGAGCAGATTTTTTCCCAGATCCCGGAACCAGCCGAAGTAGTCATAGTTGCGCCCGTATATAAGCGGCCCTGATGAATACTCGCCCCAGACAGCTATGCCGGTGCAGTGGGCTTGCGTCATTCCGCTTCCCGCCCATATCTCCCCCGCGACTTCGACCTCGATCGCGTTAAGCAGGAGGTGCTGGCTGAAATCAAGCCCTGAAGTCTCGGACATCCCGGCCAAAAGCTCTTTGAACCTGTAAGGATAGTTAGCGTAAAAACCCAGCGCGGCCGAGTCGGCGGCGTCCCGTCCCTTTCCTGCCCGCCCGAACAGATTGTCCTCGATGCCCGCCGCGTATGTCTCAGTCAGCTCTTTTTGCGCCAGAGCCCCGTATTGGCGGCCCATTTCGCGCCACGTCCCGTAAAGATCGAGAACAGTAAAGCCGCCGAATTTTACGCTCCTGCCCCCCTCTACCTGATTGATCATTTACTCCACCTCCGTATATAATTATAACCTGCGGCGCCGCTTTTTAGAGGCGCAATTCGCAAGAAAAGCACGCGGAAAGGCCGTAAAATGACGCAAGATACGATTATCAAGCTCCAAAAATACGCCGAACTCCTGGGCGAAGCGAATAAAAAAGCGCGCCTCACTGGCCCGTCTGACCCATCCACGCTCTTTCGCGAACACATTGCCGACGCGATATCGGGCCTCCCGTACCTCCCCGAGGGATGCTCTTTCGTCGACATCGGCACAGGCGGCGGATTGCCAGGCCTGGTTTGGTGCATCTGCCGGCCGCATTCGCGCGGGGTCCTGCTCGACAGCGTAGGGAAAAAAATCACCCTCCTCACCGCGATAGCCCAGGAGTTGGGATGCTCGAACGCCGAGCCGCTTCGCATGAGATCCGAGGATTTCGCGCGCACACACCGCGAGAGCTTCGGCGCGGCGACCGCACGCGCGGTCGCGCACTCCTGCGCCCTTGCGGAATACATGTCCCCGTTGGTCGCAACGGGAGGGAGGCTCATAGCCTTCAAGGGACCCAACGCTGGCGATGAACTCGACGTACCGGACTCGCGCTGGAAAAAGCTGGGGCTCGGAAGGCCGGAACAGCACAACTACAACATCGAGGGGAAAGCGCGCCTGATCATTGTATGGGAGAAGATCGGCAAATGCCCGGCGCAATACCCCCGCAAATCCGGAGACGCCCTAAAAAATCCGTGGTGGCGGTGATTACACGTCACGGGACAGGGCTGTTCGACCAGTTCGCTACCCCTAAGGTGTAACCTATCGTCAATTCGCCGTGATTGTCGTACACGATCAACACCTTGCCGTTAAGAAATTGTCCCGGGACAGAGAGGGTGACGCCTGTTTCCCACGCCTCTTCATCCACGGACCAGTTATCCATAATTATTCCGTAACCGGCAAAAATCTCTCCCCGAACCGCTCCCCACCAGGAATGGGAAAAATTTTTCCCTATGCCGACCTTGGCCCAAACCGCCTGGTCGCCGGCAGGGGGGCGTCTGGAGAGGCTGTATAGTTCCTCCTGATCTCCCAAGAGCACGCGAAAAGCCTGATCGTCCTTGTCGCCTGTTTCCAATCCGAAATCGAACACGAAATGCATGTTGTTCGTATACGGCACGTAGGTCGTCAAGTTTGTCCTGGAAACCCAAACGCCGTGCGTGTTCCACCACAGCTGCGTGTTGAAGGAATAACCACTGCTTGGCATGAGCAGATTGTCCAGTGTGTCGGAGTTATAGTACAAATAAGGCCCGTAACTGTTATCGCTGCCGCTGCCCGCGTTCGAGTGCTGTCCTGCGATTCCTATGCCGAATCTGCTGTCGTCCCTCTCTTTATAGTAGACGGCCCTCGCGGTATATCTTTCAATTTCGTACCTGTCCATACCAAGAGGCTCAATCTTGTCTCGCCTCATACCGAGGGCGAAGCCCCATTGCGCGCCGTCGATGATAGGTGTGAAATACCGGGCGTTCAATCCCCATTCGTTCTCGCCGTATTTTCCGATCACGCTTGCCGCGTCCCCCATCGAAGCGAGGTCTCGCGCGTTCAGCGTAACGTCGAGCCACCTGTGTTCATGGAGGTTGGTCGTGTAGCCATTAATCGCCAGTTCATACGGCGGCCTCTTCTCAACTGAAAATACAACCTCTACGTCCTCCGGCTGGGACTCCGAGACCGGACGCACGTTTGCGTCGACCGTCGCTACCTCCTCACGTTTTGACATGCGCTCGACAGCCCTGTTTACCGCGTTTACGTCATACGGTTTGTCAATCCATCCCCTGTAATTTTTTTCTAAATCCGCGGCGGCGCGTTCGCCCAGCCCTTCGATCCTTACCCTCCGAACGACGCGCTCGGCCGATTCGACTTTTCCGTCAGCCAAAAAATCGGGCGATTCACTCGATATCGCCACAAGCTCATGGACCTTCATTTCAGCGGCCTCCAACCCGCGAGCGTATATGTCGTCGTATCCCTTTGAGTCCAACATGCTGTAAGCGGCTACGTCCGGATAGATCAAAAGATCCGCTTGCGCCTCGTTCCTTCTCATATTTTCGAGCGTCATTATATCGATCGTCTGCATCATCACGTCGACGATGCTGTTGAAGCTCTCGACCGGCTTTGACGTCGCCTGTTTCGAGAGGTTGACCGCCACGATTGGGTAGTCCGGAAATATTTGCTTCGCTATCTCGACAGGGAGGTTCGCCGAAAGCCCGCCGTCAACCAACAGCCTACCGTTGAGCGGCCAAGGTTCCAGCACGCCCGGAATAGACGCGGAAGCCCGTATGGACGACGCCAGATTCCCATTGCGCAGCACGAGGGCCTCTCCGGTGCTGAGGTCGGTCGCGACACAGGCGAACGGTATCGAAAGGCTGTTAAAGTCCGTTGTCTGGATATGGCCCGTATATTTTGCGAGGAAATTTACGAGTGCCGTGGCGGGAAGAAGCCCAAGAGGCCCCACGACCTTCATCTTTTTATTGAAATCTATCCGCATCGGCGAGAGCACCTCGCCCGATGGCCTGTGGTTCGCCGAATCCGTCCGAAGGCGCGTGCCGGCGTCCGCTAGGAGGCCCATTATATCCGTATCGATGACTATCTGGAGAATTTCGTCGGCGCTGTACCCAGAGGCGTACAGACCGCCTATGACAGAACCTATGCTCGTGCCTACGATGCCGGCGATTGGAATATTTTCCCGCTCCAGAACCTTCAGCACACCGATATGCGCGAACCCTCTGGTTCCGCCTCCCGACAGGACGAGGACGATTCCTCCGCGCCTGTCGGTATTTTGGGATAATTCTTCACCTGACGCTGGTTGTGCCGGCGCTAAAAAGATAACGAGAAACGTAAGGGCTGTAAAAAGCGAAAAAAAAGTCCAGTACAACTTTCGGTTCGCCGTGAGATAAAGATTACGCATCCGCCTCACTCCCCTTTATCCTATCATTATCACATAAAAAACGCGGCGCGCCGCAAAAATGGCGGAGCCGCGACATAAATTTCTGCCAGCGATTCGTGACGACGTTACCGAGCGGTTCTTTCTAGCTCGGTTAAAGCATTTTTCGCTGGCTGGTAGTCTGGATTGATCGCAAGCGCCCTTTTAAACCACTCGACAGCCTCTCCGCCCTCTTTGATCTTTTGCGCGCATCTGCCAGCCCAATAAGGCGACAGATAGTTTCCAAAATATTCGAGAGATTGCACGCTGAAAGAGTCCAGAGCCTCGTGGTAACGCTTTTGCGAGTACAGGGCGTATGCCCCGCGGTGCTGTATTTCAAGCGCGTACATCTCGACCTCCGTCAGCGGGAACGTCTTGATCAGCCTCGCGTCCGTAATCTGATTCACGTCAAAATCAGGCAGTAACACATAATCCGGCCGATCCAGCCTATACATCGGCTGCGTCGGCGCGGGCAGCGGAGGCGCCACAGCAGCACGCGGCGGCGGAGCATAGGGAATCTCGGCCCCGCTCGCCCCAACCGGAACCGTCATCGGGAATTCCAGGTAATAATAACCAGGGGCGGCGTATGGGTAACCCCGCGATAAACCGGGGTTGATCCACGGAACAAAATATTTGACAATTACACTGACCGAATCTGAGATAGGCGATACGCGAACCCAGCGCCCATTATAGCCCGGCATCCTGGGAGAGTCCGGCGTAGTGCGGAATGTGGCGAATTTCATGCCGTGCGCGCTTCCCTCCGTGATCGGGATGACGCCGTCTCCGCGCTGTATTACCCATTCTTTGCTCGGCAGGACAATCTTGCATATGCTCTCTGACATGGAGACGCCTTCCGCTCTGATTACCGCCTTAGGAATTTTATAAACGCCAATATGCGCGCCGTTATCGTCGTAGACGTCGCCCCCCTCGCTGTACACGAGGTAATAGCTGCCTTCCGTGGAGCCTAAAGCAACGCCGATGTCTATCACGTATGTATCGGCGGCAATGCCAATGACGCGCCCTTCGATTTCGACATCGCCCATCCTTACCCATCTTTTTTCGAAGGTTTCAGCCGGCGCTGAAATTGCGCAAAAGAATAGCGCCAATATTATGATACCTCGTAGCTTCATCCGCATGACATTATCACCCTTTCATTCGGCAGCCGGCGGATAATATCTCTGGGTTGGCGCATAGTCCCATTCGCTCTTGTAGGGCGCCGCGGGCAAGGCGGATTGGCCGGGCTGTACCCGCTCGTAATTTTGAGACGGCCTTTCGGGATCGGGACGGTAAGCACGGCCTGACGGGACAAATTGCTGCCCCGGCACCGCGTTTCGCAAAACGTCGCTGTCGGTCTGAGGCGGGGCATAATTTTGCGCGGGCGGACGAACCGGCTGCTGCGGCGGTGTATAATCTTGCGCCGGCGGGTAAACCGGCTGCTGCTGCGGAGCGTAATTCTGAGCAGGCGGACGAACCGGCTGTTGTTGCGGAGCATAATTTTGCGCGGGCGGATAAACCGGCTGTTGTGGCGGAGCGTAACTCTGCGCGGGCGGATAAACCGGCTGCTGTGGCGGAGCGTAACTCTGAGCCGGCGGGTAAACCGGCTGTTGCGGTGGAGCGTAACTCTGAGCAGGCGAGTAATAATTTGGCTCTGGAATGGTCATTAACGGCTGCGGCGGATAATACGCGGCATATTCGGGCGGATATACATTTATCGCGGGAGGCGAACCGTGATAAGTCGCGACTCTCATATACTTGGCGCGCAAGGCTGATATTGGCCTGAGTCTCCCGCCCCGCAGCACTTTCCACCTCGTACTCGTCGGAAATATCGAGTTTTGGTTTGCCGGCGCTTCCGTTACCGTCACGTAAGCCAGCGGGTCTTCCTGATAGCATAGCGCTTCTTGGGCAAACCCCAATAGAGACACACATAACAACGCTGCGATCACTGTTTTCCGTAACACTTTCATCTGCACTCCTCCCTGATTGCAGTTCTTGATGAAATTAACTCAATAACCCCAATACATCCCTGGATAACACGGCGGATAAACGGCATACGCCCTCGTCCTCACATATACGCCGCTCGGCGCGTAATATACGGGTCTCCCCACGTAGGCAGGCGCGGGAGCGTAATAGTGAATGGGGGGCGCGGCGTAAAAATTCGGCCCGTAAACAGGCGGTGCGTACGCCGGGACTCCCGCCTGATAATACCCGTAAGACGACCAGTACGGCGACGCGTATGGCGCGCCTACGATCCACGCCGCGGACGCCTTGCCGCTGAAGAAGAAGGCGCAGCACAGAATGACAAACAATGTTTTACTAAACATTTTCATTGCAACATCCCCTCCTGTTAATTTATGTATTTTTATATCTTGAAAAAACAAAGAAGCTATGCAAAGAAATAATAGCAGATTTTTTCTATTTTGCAAAGATCATTTTTCCCGGGACATCTGTTGCCTCTCCTCCGGCGTCGGGCCGGGGGCGGCTTCCAGGTTAGCGCGCTTGATCGCCCTCGATTCCGCGTCCATGAGATCGACATTGCCTACCCACTTGTAGCGCATGAGCGACGCGTTCGCCGCAAGGGACGGGGTATCCGGTTCGTACCACACGAAATCCCTGTCGCCCAGTACCTCCGCTATGCTGTCCTGCGCCCTGTACAGGATATCGTCGTAACGCTCCCTCTCGTCGAACCTCGTCCCCTTCCTTCGCACCCGCGCCCACTCGTCTCCCGTCCAAAAGTAAATCTCATAGGGGTTCGAACCCTTCCACGCGATCGGAACCCTCGGCTCCATGAGTATTCCCATTCTGTCCACCCGAAAGCGCCAGCGGGAGATCTCGTTAAACTTTTCGCTCTGCATCCATCTGACGGTCGCGCCCAGGGGGTGCGGCGGGTAGGGAACGTATTCCAAATAAGCGCCTGTTATCGGGTCGTATCCGTCCGGCTCCTCCAGCGAGTTCGCGAAATCGCCATCTTCAGGAAACTCGCGTTCCACCAGAATCGGGAACGAGATCACGACCGGCTCCAAGAGCAGATTGGCGGGCAGCGGCTGTTTTACGGGAAGGACGGACATGGAGGGGCGAGGCTCCTTCTTCTGCCCTTTCGTCCGCACCGGCACGGGCTCTAGCCCGTTCGGGATCTTTACGAGCGCCTGATAATACGGGTCAAAGTAAAGCGCCCTGTTTACGGCGTATTGAGCCTTTTCGTAATTGCCCAGCGCCTGATACGCGCGCGAAATCCAGTACCACGCGTCAGTGGAGTCCCCATGTTCGGACAGAAAGCCCTCCAGCACGCGCACGGCGCTCCGATAGCGCCCGTTTTCGACCAGGTTCTGACCGATAAAAAGAGTGCGCATCACCATATCCTGACTTGCGGCCCTCTGCGCCGCTTCCTTGGCGAGTTTCGCGTCTTCCGCTTTTTTTGCGGCCGCCGCCCTCTTCTTAGCGGCTTCCGCGCGCCTTCGTTCCTCGGCCGCGTGTTTCTCGCGCGCTATCCGCGCCGCTTCGTCCTTTTTTTGTTTTTTTTCTACTTCTTTGTTCTTATCCTCATCGCTGTGCACCGACTCATCCGGCGGGGATTTAGCGTCTGAATAAGACGGCGCGGGAGTGAGGAGCAATATGAGGGCGAGGCAGAAAAAAACAAGAAAAGAAACTGTTCCTAGAGTCCTTGCGCATACACGTTTTTCAATCATGCCAATCCCTCCACTGATAAGTAACCCCTCGAGACCCTGGGTTAGCGACTCCTTACGCGAATCGGACCGCTCGTACACCTATAGTCTATCTAAGAAAAGGCCGATTTATTGTTATGGGCCTGAAGGGTGGAGATTTAAACCCTTGCGGCGTCCAGTTTCCCAAACGGCAAAATATAGTTTAGGCGCATTAATCAGCCCTCCCCTAAAAATCCATTCCGTCCCTCTTGCCGGATAATGGCATGGAAACCGAATCTCCAAGCTGTATCGGGGCATCCTCCGATTCCTTGATTATCTCCACCACGCCGTCACGGTCTTTTACGAAGATGACGCGAACCCGGCCAACGATCTGCGGGAAGTGCAGCTCCGGCGTCTCAGGCGCTATTGTCCGCACGGACGACGCGCGCGTTACCGCAAACACGTCCCCAACCTTCACGCTGTCACGCAAACCCAGATTTATGTGATAAAGCTTGTCCTGCCGTCCCTTGGAAACCGTGTACGAGCCGTCCACACGCTCCGCCTTGGCGATTATCTGACCCACCACGCGATAGCCGTTGTAACCGCTGGCGACTTCAGCAAGCGCCCTGTCGAGCGCACGCCGTATCGCGGGCCAGTACGGGCTTTTCTCGAACTTTTCCCAGTATATCGGCTCCGTGTCCAGAATATCCGTGTAAAGCACGTACTGACGATTGTCCCTCTCGCTGATTACGGAGTCATAAATGAGATCTTTCGTCGCGCCGCTGTAAATATATGTGTGCAGTACGACGTCCCAGTAGACCTTCGAACCTAACGTGTCCTTCTTCTTATGATAAAATTCCTCGAGGTTGATCTTGAGTATCATATCCTTCTCTGAAAATCCTTCAGAGGGCCAGAAAGCACGGTTGTCCGAAACGAGACGCGTCACGTCTACCCTGTGGATTTCCTTCATCTTTCTGAATACGTAATCGCTCATCTTTTCCGAGAGGACGTCGTCGGGGTAGTATTTGCTGCCCCATACGCTAAAACCGCTGTTGTTCTCTATCGGCGTCACAAGCCTGAGGTTAAAGCGCTCCCCCGGTTCCACGTATATCGCGCCAGCCTGACTGGCGCTAAATAACACACAAAAAAGAGCGGCCAACAAAACCACCAGGGACGAACGCCTTGCAAATTTCACGCCTCATACCTCCGATCAACAATCCTATATACAGTATCGGCGGCCGTGCGGTATCTCTAAAAGCGAAAATTCGCGAGACCGGCTATCTTTGCGATGGTCTTCATGTCGAGGTGATCCGCCAGCAGATAGGAGAGCTCATCGAGAGCCCCCTCCACCGCGTTTTCGTAGCAGAGCCTCGCCGCGCCGAACCCATCGCCGCCCCGAAACGAGGAAAGGAATTTTGCCCTGTACTCGTCATTCGTAAAAAGTCCATGAATGTAACACCCCGCAACAAGACCGTCGCTCCGAAGCGCCCCCTCGGGAACCCCGTCCAGGTATAGCATCGGGCGATCGGTCCCGCGTCCGCTCGTGACGCCAAGGTGTATTTCGTAACCGGAAATCTCCATGTTGTCATTCGTGACGGCTTTGAAGCGCTTCAATGTTTTCTCCGGTGACATCACCGTAACCACATCTAACAGCCCCAGCCCGGCAACCGTCAGCGGTTCCGGGTTTTCTATCCCGTGAGGATCCGATATCCCGCGCCCCAGTATCTGGTATCCCCCGCAAATACCCACGACCATGCCGCCCCTTCGAATATGAGCGGCAATATCGATATCCCAGCCCTGTTTCCTGATGAACGCTAAATCGGCGATCGTGGATTTTGTGCCCGGTATGATAATCAGATCCCCGTCCCCAGGAACAGGGTCGCCGGATCTGATGAACGACAAACTCACGTCCGGTTCCGCGGCCAGCGGGTCGAAGTCATCGAAGTTCGATATCCTCGAAAGCCCCAGGACGTATATTTTTATCATCTTGCCCGGCGGTGTCTTACCGGATCTCCTATTTTCGAGCGCAAGAGAATCCTCCGCCGGCAATAGATCGGCCCCTTCGAACCAAGGGACTGATCCGAGGCAGGGCAGACCGGTATGCTCCATTATTATCTTCTCCGCTGGTTTGAAAACTTCGTAGTCGCCGCGGAATTTGTTGATGATATACCCCTTCAAGAGCGGTTTTTCGGCGTCGGACAGCAGGAGGTACGAGCCTACAATCGAGGCGATCGCGCCGCCCCTGTCGATATCGGCCACCAACACGACAGGAACCTGGGCCGCGGACGCGAACCCCATGTTAGCGATGTCACCGTCACGGAGATTCACCTCCGAGATGCTCCCCGCGCCCTCCACAACGACCACGTCCGCCGTATCCCTCAAACGCCCGAAGCTGTCCAGCACACTTTGAAGGAGCGTATTTCTGTAGGCTATATAGTCGTTCGCGCTCTTGGTTACGACGGCTTTGCCGTGCAGCACCACCTGACTGCCGGTATCGCTCTCCGGTTTGAGAAGCACCGGGTTCATATCGACAGTAGGCTCCACGCGGCAAGCCCTGGCCTGCGTCACCTGGGCGCGGCCTATCTCGCCCCCGTCCGCCGTGATCGCCGCGTTGTTCGACATGTTCTGCGGCTTAAACGGTTTCGGCTTTATTCCATTGTTGGCAAAAAACCGGCAGAGACCCGCAACCAACAGCGACTTCCCCGCATCCGACCCGGTTCCCTGCAGCATTATAGCGCCAGCTTTTCGTACGCCGCCTATGACAATCGCCTCCCTACATGCCGCCGTCCGCGCGCAGCACCTGACCGGTCATATAAGAGGAGAGCTCGGACGCCAGGAAAAGTATCACGCCGGATATCTCACTGGTCTGCGCCTTCCTGTTCATGACGGTTTTCCCGATCGTACGTCGCATGAGGTCCTCATCCATCGCCGACGCCGTGTCAGTATCGGTCACCCCGGGGGCGACCGCATTGACGCGTATTTTATAATCATTCAATTCGATCGCGAGCTTCTTTGTAGCGCCGATCAAAGCGGCTTTGCTCGCGGAGTACTCGATCTGTGCCGGGTCACCGTCGATAGCTGCGATAGAGGCGACGTTGACAATGCTCCCGCCCACTGCCTTATGCCTGATCATTATCCTTGTAACGTATTGCGTCAGAACCATCTGAGCAAAGAAGTTGACCTCGAACACAGCCTTCATTTTATCGATAGGAGTCATCAAAAAAGACGAGTTGTCCGACATTATCCCTGCGTTGTTGACCAGTACGTCTATATGGCGCTTTGAGGCGGCGATCTCCCTCATTTTCTCCTTCATCGCCTCATAGTCGGTGAGGTCGAAGCAAATCGGCCATATCTCAGTGCCGTACATTCGGGAAATATCGTTTATAAGAGCCAGAAAATCCGGCGTCTCGCGTCTGGCGTGAGCGTATATTTTAGCTCCATTCGCGGCAAAAGTCTCTAGTGTCGCAAGCCCGATTCCCCTGTTGGTCCCTGTAATTATCGCTGTTTTCTCGTGCAGCAGCAAAATTCATCACCTCTTTTATTTATAAGCCTGATTTCAAGCCAGCCCTCCCAGAACAAGTCGATTTAGTAAAAAAACAATGTTTCGTATTGGCGCGAGATCGTGAGATTGTGGACACAGCCTCATTCAATCACAATAAAAAAATCATCGTTCCCTAAAAACTGCCGCCGCTGTTTATCTCGATAAGCGCGCCGGATATTTTATTGCTTTCATCAGACAACAAAAAAAGAACCGAATTGGCGACATCATCCGGCTCGATCAAACCGAGCGGCATCCCTTTCTCTATCTTCTCATTAAATGCGTTTTCTCCGATAAAAGCGGTAAAATTCTCTTTCATGGGCGTATTGACAATGCTGGGACAGACAGCGTTAAACCTGATACCCCTTGACGCGTATTCTTTCGCCAATGACTTTACAGACGCGTTAAGCGCCGCTTTGCTTGCCGCATAAACCGAAAAACCTGGGTCGGGGTACATGCCGGCCAAAGACGAAATACCTACCACGCTCATTTCAGAGGGCTTATATCTCCCCCTGCGGCTAGCGCCTTTAGCAAGTGCCAGAAAAACCATAAAGTTAATCTGCATCATTTCCATAGCGGAGTCATAGGAAATATCTCGCAGGAGCCGCAGTGCCGATATCCCGGCACTGTGAACGACACCGGAAAGAGGCCCCATGTCTTTGACGGCGGTGACAATCATTTTCTCCACTCCGTTGAGATCCATGCTGTCAAAGAGATACGTGTAATGGCCCTCTCCTGGGAGAGAAACGCGGACTAGTTCCAGTTTATCATAATTTCTGCCGCAACACGCAACGTGGGCTCCGGCAGAGGCAGCTTTAAACGCGACGATCCTGCCGATTCCTGAAGAAGCGCCGGTGACTGCTATTACCCTGCCGCCTAAATCATACATTTTCAATCCACCATTTCGTTTACGATATCGCCAATGGTTTTAAAGGCTGAAAGTACTGGTGTATCAATATTTTTGTTAAAATGTTGATCAAACATAATAATAATCGATAATTTTGCGAGAGAATCCCAAACTTCAATATCGCCTAAAACAGTATCGATCTTCAAGTCCTCAGCCTCTATCGCGTTTTCAATGAGAGCTATTTTTTCCTCTGTCGTCATAACACTTTGTAACTCCTTTTATACCATCATAATCAAATTGAGCGGGCCGGATTTCCCATCATCTTGGCAGACTCTTTTACATCCCTTACAACGACGCTGCCGGCACACAGTAGAACGTCATCGCCGATATTCAACCCCTGCACGACGACGCTGCCGGCGCCAGAGAGGATTCGTTTTCCCATGTTAACATTCCCGGCTATCATGGAAAAAGACATAAGAGATGAAAAATCGCCAATTTTCGTATCGTGGCCGACAACGCAATACCCGTTTAAAAAAACTCCCTTACCGAGCGTCGTATTGGGCGAAACGCTGCAAAACCCGGTGATCAGAACTCCCTCCGACAGTACCGCGCCCCTTGCTACATGCGAAGATGGATGCACGATGGGGGGAAATGAGACGTTTGGGTTCTTTTTGAATTTCTCGAAAATTTTCTCCCTTGCCGCAGGCGATCCGACAGAGATAACCGCGTCGATTTGTTCGGGAAAATTGAGCAGATCGCCCTCGCTCATCACAGGGTATCCGTTCACCTTCTGCCCATTGAACCACTCGGCGTCGGAAAACCCGATAATCTCCCACCGCGAATCGCCGTTCATCGACTCGATCATGTCGATAACCTCCCTGCCCGCACCACCCGCGCCGCAGACAATTATCTTCCGCATAGCTTTATACCTCGTACTCCACGACACCAGCGCACGGACAAGGCCCGATCTCGACGCTGGCGGAACCGACAGAAAAACCCGCTCCGAACGCGGACATCAGGACGCGGGATTTTTTTGTCTCGACTGAACCACTGAGTTCGGAGCATATGGTAAGGGGAATGGAGCCAGAGCCGATGTTACCGTACTTGCCTATGGAAGAGGGGAACCGCTCCCCGGAAAATTTTAACTTTTTAGCTACCTGATTTATCATCATTAGGTTCGCCTGGTGGAGCAAAAGGAGGTCATAATCTTCCGAACACCTGCCGTCCGCTTCCATGAGGCTGCTCAGACTCCGCGGCGCGTTGCGTAGCACGGCGTTGAATACAGCCATTCCGTCCATCTTGAGGTCTATCCCCCTCCGCCTACTGCCATCCGGATACTCCGTGTATTTCAGGCTGTCCGCGTTCACCCTGTTCCGATACCCGCCGTCCGGCACCACAAGGCTCTCTCTGTCGCCAACGGTAACGAAGCTGAAACGCCACTCGCCCCCGTCTGACGGCTTTACGACAGTCGCAGTCCCTCCGTCTCCAAAAAGCAGCGCGGTCGATTTATCCTCGGGAGAGATAAACGGGCTATGCGTGTCGCCATCCAAGAGGAGAACGCTTCTCCTTGTAGAGGCGGCAGCTAACCCCGCGATCCAGAGGCCGTATGGATAACCAGAACAGGCCATACTCAGGTCGAAAGCAGGAATATCCTCTGAAAAACCCAGCAGTTTGTGAGCGTATGAAGCGTTATTAGGCATAAGGAAATCCGGAGTCATAGTCACGAAAATAAGCCCGCCGAACTCGGAGTAATCGAACCCCGCATAATCCCGGAGCGCAGAAGCCGCCCTCACGCACAGATCAAGCGAAGTCACGGAAGACTCCGGCGGGACGCAACGCCTTTTCTCCACACCGGTTACACCTATGACGGCCTCGATATCCTTATAGAGCGTCCCGCCATATTCAGCGTTATTCACGCTCGTACTCGGTACACAGGCGGAGATTCCTCCAATAGACGCGCCGCGGATGATATTTTCACTCATGGACGGAAATCACCTCCTCCAACGATTGTATAACATAATTTCTCATCAATCCACGAAAAAACATTGCGGAACCGCTTCCAGCAAAAAAAACGCTCAGTCATTGCTACCCTGGCATATCAACTGCAAAAGCTCCCTCGCGCAAAAACGCGCTCCGTCTTTTTTCACGAGATCTTTTAAACTATGGTGATCCGCTTTGTACGACAGGGCGCCGTGAATGTCATCAGGTTTCATGTCATGCCAGCAACCTAAATCAAGTGCCACACCCATCCGTTCCAACCTCTCGCCAAATCCGCTTTGGTTTTGGGCGACAGAAAAAACAACCGTGTTTTTCTCCATCGCAAGCGCCTCATAAGCCGTGACGCTTGCCGTGCAGATGACTAAGCGGGCGCGGGAGAGTACGAGTGGGAAGTCGCTGGGGTTATGGAGTACTTTAATATTTTCACGGCCAGATGAAATTTCACCGACCGCGTGGAGGCTTCGCACAGACACGAGCGGGCCCAGAACGATCACAAGAGCGGGCCAGCTTGCGTCCCACCAGCGGGCTATATCCTGGGCGGCGCCGGCAACGTCCGCCGCGCCAGGGGAGAAGAGCACATAATCCCGCTCCTCAGGCGTGAGCGTCCAGAACTCCCTGCGCAGAAGGGCGTAGCCCGGACCCAGCAAGCAGGCGCATCGGCCGGACTCGTAAAACTCCTTCGACGCCCCGAACCCGTAATTGATCACGACGTCCGCGCAGGCTTCGACGCCCCTGTCGTGCAGATCGTCTATCACGACCAGCTTCACTGCCTCCGAGATATCGCGAAAAAAATCCCCCGGTGCTGCGTAACTGTCCACAACCGCGAAATCAGCGTCTCGCGCGATATCTATGGACTCCCGGCAAAAAATATCCCTCAGAAAGAACTTTTCCCCTATCCCAAGGGCGCCAGCCTGAGACGACGCGTCCTCATTCAATATCCACGAGCAGGACGTCCCATACGTTTCCAGAGCCTGAGAGAGGGCGAAACAGCGCGACAAATGCCCGCCGCCTATATCCGGACCGGCGTTTGTGATGATGACGGCCTTCATGGTCCCCTTTAGTCCAGCATCTCCATCGTAATCCAAGAATCGCTGGTTATGTCCCGCGCCGCTCTTCTGCCGGCGACCCATGATATGTATTTTGGGCGGATGCCGTGTCCAGGCCTCTTTGTGATAAGCATATCCTTCGTTATTACAGTTCCCTTCTTTATATCGACCAACGAATGAATGCTTCGCCGCGCGTATCCGTAAGCCGTAAGCTCCTCGGCCGCCGGCCCGGTTTTCATGCCGTTCCCCAGCGCGGATTCGATTTCGCGTATCTCGCGCACAAGTTCGGCGAGTTCTCTCGGCTCAATAGCGAACGAGTGATCCGGCCCCTTCATGGTTCTGTCTATTGTGAAATGTTTTTCTATTATCGATGCGCCCATCGCGACCGCGGCTGTGGAAATGTGAATGCCCAGGGTATGATCCGAAAGACCGACCGGCGCGCCGAACGCCCGCCGCATCGTCTCCATGCTCCGCAAGTTCATTATAGCGGGCGGCGCGGGATAGCACGAAGCGCACTGTAGCAGCGCGATATCGCTGTTCCCGCTCTCCTTGCAAGCTGTCACGGCGTCCTCTATCTCTCCCATGTTAGCCAAGCCTGTGGCGATGATCATCGGCTTGCCCTTCGAAGCGGTATTCCTGATCAGCGGCAGGTCCACAATCTCAAAGGACGCTATTTTAAAGAGCCCAGAGACGGCGTCCAACTCGTCGACAGCCGCCATATCGAAAGGAGCGGCGAAGAAGATAACGCCCCTTGCGGCGCAGTAATCAGACAGCTCCGGAAGCCATTCCCGCGGAGTGGCCGCGCCCTCTATCAGCTTCGTGACGTTCGCGCCGTCATACCCCAAACGCTCGTCATCCTTTGCCGAATAAAGCGTCGACGCGCTGTAAATCTGGAACTTTGCCGCATCCGCCCCAGACGAGGCCGCCGCGTCGATCAACTCCTTCGCCAAGCCGAGCGAACGATTATGGTTGGAGCCTATCTCCGCGACGACAAATGTTCGCTCACGCGACCTCCAAAAATCGCTCATCTCATACTCTCGCGGGTTCGCCTACTTCACCCTGTAAACCCAGCCGAACTTGTCCTCCAGCTTACACGTCTGGATTCCTGTAATCTCGTCGTACAGCCTCTGCGAGACTCGGCCGATCCTGCCGTCGTTAATGATCATAACGTTATCGTTCCATTTCAGCTCCCCAATAGGAGAGATGACCGCCGCCGTGCCGGTACAGAGCGCCTCCTCGACTTTGCCGTCCTTGTACGCCCCGGCCAGTTCGCCGATGGATATCTTCCTCTCGGACATCGGCATTCCCCAGCTCTTGACGAGCTCGATAACGGACGCGCGGGTCACTCCCGGAAGTATGCTGCCGTTAAGTTCCGGCGTCACGACCTCGCCGTCGATGACGAAAAATATGTTCATGCCGCCCACTTCTTCTATATACTTGCGCTCTATGCCGTCAAGCCAAAGCACCTGCGAATATCCGGCCTGATGCGCTTCCTCCTGCGATTTCAAAGAGGCCGCGTAGTTGCCGGCGCACTTCGCGAAGCCGGTGCCGCCGCGCACGGCGCGGACATATTCGTTTTCGACATAAATCTTGACTGGGGACAAGCCCTCCTTGAAGTATGAACCCACGGGTGAGAGAATTACAGCGAACAAATAGGAATGAGAGGCGCGCACGCCCAAAAAAGGCTCGTTCGCGATGATAAAAGGGCGCACGTAAAGCGACGTGCCGGGCGCCGACGGCACCCACGCGTCATCGAATTTCACCAGCTCCGCTACCGCGCCGAGAAATTCCTTTTCATCGATAGGGGGTATGCACATGCGCAGACAGCTCTCGTTCATCCGCGCCATATTCCGGTCGGGGCGGAACATTACCACGCTTCCCTCTTTCGTCCTATAGGCTTTCATGCCCTCGAAGATGAGCTGCCCATAGTGCAGGCAGCAAGCCGCCGGGTCGAGCGAAAGAGGCCCGTAAGGCACAACCCTTCCGTCGTGCCAGCCTTTCCCCTCGTCGTAGTCGACCAACAGCATATGATCCGTGAACAGCGTTCCAAATTTAATTTCGCCGAGTTCTTCGTCACCAGGCCTCTTTTTTGGCAGTTTAGTCCTTTCAAAACTCAAATTCATACTCCATCACCCTTTCGTCTTACGCTTACATAAAACGGGACTCCCTAATTGTAATCTGGGAAGAAGTATACCTCAAGCATGTTTTTTTTCAATATGATGATCAAGTTATTCCAAGCAGAGGCGTGCTTGAGGGGTTTGGGGCTCACCGATTTTGCGCAGCTGATCCTCATATCAACGCCTTTTTGTTTCACAGAGAGAATTACGTCGTTTTCTTCCAAAATGTTTCTCACCGTAGCCCCGCCCTAACAGTACGGATCATCCGCCTTGCCGGGGGCCTTTTCCGCCGCTGCGTTCTGTGGAGACAAAAAACCTTTGATTCGGTCCCACGTTTCGTCTGGTATTTTATGTCTGCACATGATAAAACTTTATGACTATCCAATTGTCATCGCGTTATAGCATTTTTCAAACATGCCCTAGTGGGTATTTATAAAGGCGCCTATGTTGAAATTAATCTATTCCCTTCCTAACAAGGCAAAACTGCAACCATACACTATGATCATCGTGATTGTGTAAAAAATTGCCCAAATAGTTGCTGTATGCTTTGCAAAACTTTCATTTTGAAATTTTAATATTTTATAGCAACATAACATGGTAAAAAGGCTAAATAACAGAGAAAAATCTTGTAAACCAGTCAATGTCGACCGTCTAATACCCGATAAAGCGCATTCTTTGCTTAATTCTTGAAAAACCCTGGCAAGACCATCCTCAAAAAAGGGAAGAGCAGTATATTCGTCGCTAATAAAATCTATATCATTTTGCCAACCTGCGATTATTAATATTTTCAGGGAAACATCTAAATTAATAAAAAGTGCAAAAAAACCGACTAGCTGGGGGTTCTTAAGACATTTTCTAAAAAAGATAATTAAATATATTGTTGTTAATATCATTAATATAAAAGATATTTTAGCATCAATATTCACTAAAAATATAGCTATTGGCTCCGCAAGATACATATTATTTAATACTGCTAAACAAATTGGGGTAAACCAAAAAGCAAACATTATAGCAATTTGACATAATATATACTATGTATTATTCTGTAAGCAAGAAAAGGAATGGGGGACTTACAGAATGCCAAAGCCATTATCAAGCGACTTGCGCAAACGAATTATTGAAGCA
>JAISYM010000005.1 GCA_031269875.1 Synergistaceae bacterium | reverse complement strand
AGAGAAGGCGTTTGGGGTACGCTTGCCTAATCGTTATGCTCCGGTGGAGGTGTTGAAGGCTTATAAACGACAGATAGCAGCAAATTCGTAAAACCACTACGTTTCCATAACTTGAAAATAGCCCTTCATCCTTGTCGTATGAAGGGCTTTGCTATTTTCAGGCTGTAAAAGTCGGGTACCCTTAAAGGGGTTGTCGTATGTCCCGATGGGAGTCCAATTTTCGTAATCGGAGAGGTCTATATTGTTAATGAGTTTGTAATGCGCGGCATTGTAAGCCGTGTTTCCTGCGTTTACCTCAGCGGCAAGCGCCGCCAATTGTTCGGCCGTGCTAATCTGGTACGGGGTTTCCGCTTCTCCGGTTCCCTCCGCAAACTCAATATCCTCCGCGTAAACGGAGGCTGCCGAACAGAGTGAAAAAAAAAATGTTACAAGTGTAAACGCTAAAAGTGTGAGAAGAAGCGAACGATTACGCTGGCTGGCTGGCTGGCTGGCTGGCTGGCTGGCTGGCTGGCTGGCTGGCTGGCTGGCTGGTGAAACGTAGCCCTTGTGGTAATTGCTGTCAACAGTAAGATTCATAGATTTTCATCCCTTCGGACAGAAATCATAACAGAACCGGTTAGGGCAGGAACCGGAGCCGTCATGTCAATTGATTGCGCGGCCTCAAACAGAAGCGCACGGGGAAACGGATAAAAAGAAAAAATTTCCGGTTTGTCGAACGGCCATCTCTCCCCTCAAAAATGATCAAAGCGAAAGAGCCTGTCAAATTTCTGAACCTTGCCGTTTCGCCCCTTGATGAGCATAAGAATGCGTAAATGTTTCTAGCATCTAATTTAACATTATTACGTTTTATTTTTCCCGAGTCAAGCCCATTGGAAGGCGAGACTCAAATAAAAGCGATTATTTAGAAATAACCGATATTAAACCGTAAATGTATTTTCATTATACGCTATTATCTTAAAAATTTCAGGAGGGTTTGCGGGCGCTCGCCCTTAAAAACGCCCGGCGGCGCTCGTGTCAATATCAGCGTATTTAGGGGGCCGTATTTCGCCTATATAAAGATGAAGGGCCAAACATAATAACGGGATATATCCAGGCTGTATTTTATTCCGTTTCTAGGATTCGGGCGGCAGATTGCCGCCCCTACGGCAGGTGTATGAGCGATCCAATTCGCGGAGTGAGTCGCCGGCCCGTCATCTCGGGTATTATGTGTTTGTCGTGAAAAACACGGCAAAGAATCTTCGATTGCGGATTGGAGGCGTTATTCCGTTTCTAAACCGCTTTACGGATTCGGGCGGCAGATTGCCGCCCCTACGGCAGATACCTCTTTAGGGCGGTCAGCACCCTGTCAGCTGCGCCGGTGTTCCCCTTTATGTAATCGCTCTGGTTTTCCGGCGGGCGGAGGAGCGCGCCCTTTGCGGCGAGCCGCCAGAGCCTCTCTATTTCGTCCGCCGTCTCCACCTTGAAAGACATCCCGGACGAGTCCAGCTCGTTCGCGGGGCCGGCGAAGTCCTCCATGTGGGGTCCGTGCAGAACGGGGACGCCCCATATCGCGGGCTCCAGTATGTTCTGGCCGCCCTTCGGGACGAGGCTGCCGCCGACAAAGGCGGCGTCGGCCAAACCATAGAGGTCAAACAACAATCCCACGGCGTCCACTATCAGTATATCCGACTCGTCCGGGCCGCGCAGTTTCGTGTAAAGTTCGGCTCCCCCAACGGCGCTGGCAATTTCAAAGACCGCCTCCGCCCTGTCCGGGTGACGCGGGACTATGACGAGTTTCGCGCCGGGCGGGTCTTTTTCCCTCAAAAGACGGCTGAACGCCTCGATCAGCACTTCGTCCTCTCCCGGATGCGTACTCCCGGCGACAAAACAAGGGCCGCCCCGGGGCAGGATTTTTTGGCGCAGTTCCCGGATGTTCTGACCGGCGTTTGCCTTTCTCCGGGCAAGCGCGTCAACTTTCGTGTCGCCTGTGACCGTTATCACTGACCCTTCCACACCGAGCGAGACGAGACGCCTCTCGTCATCCTGGCTTCGCGCGAGGATTGCGTCAAACATGCCGTATGCCTCTTTCATCAAGCGCAGCGCCGGTTTCGCGCGGGCTAAAGTCCTGTCCGAGATTCTGGCGTTAATCAGCATCGTGGGGATACCCCTTCGTCGCATCTCTGACAGAAGATTCGGCCAAACCTCCGTCTCGACGGTTGCGTAAACGGCCGGCGCGATCGCGTCGGCCGCGCGTCTCGTTATCACCGGTATGTCCCACGGGGCAAAGACGCGGGAGGCGATTTTCCCGCCCATAAGCATATCCGCGCTTAAAGCGCCGGTTTCCGTCACCGTCGAAAGCAGGGTCGCCCCGTCCCAGCCGGAGGCGGCAATCCTGTCCACTACAGAGCTGGCGGCCTGGACTTCGCCGACGGATACGGCGTGAATCCACAGCGTCTTACCCCTTTTCAGCTTTTGGAGCTTCTCCGCCGCGTATATGCCGCGCCTCTCGTCCGCCCCCTCGGCGTGGCGTCTGTCCAGCCATCCCTCGATGAACGGGAATACGGCGGATGAGACAGCCGCGTATGCCCAAAGGGCTAAACTCATCTACGACAGTCCCGCCTTTAACAGTTCGTGCAGGTGGACGATGCCTACCGGCTTTTTATTGTCCACCGCCACCAGTACGGATATTTCTAGCTTTTCCATGACGCGCATGGCTTCGCTCGCGAGTTTTTGGGGCTCGATAACGCGCGGGGCCGCGGTCATTCCCTCGCTTACGGGGAGTTCCAGCGCGTTTATGCCCCGAGTCTCCATGAGTCTGCGGAGGTCGCCGTCCGTGAATATGCCGCATAATTCCCCGTCGCCGTTTACGACGATCGTCGCGCCGTAACCCTTGCTCGTTATGGCAAACAGAGCGTCCTTAACGGTTGAGTCCAGCTTCGTTATGGGCATGTTTTCTCCCCTGCCCATTATGTCGTCCACGGTGAGCAGAAGGCTGCGCCCGAGCGCGCCGCCGGGGTGAAAGAGGGCGAAGTCGTCCGGCCCGAGGTTGCGCAGTTTCACGAACGCGCTCGCGAGGGCGTCGCCCGCCGCTACTTGGACGGTAGTGCTGCTCGTTGGGGCGAGTCCAAGGGGATCGGCCTCTCTCGGGACGCCTACGTCCAGGACGATGTCGGAGTTTTTGGCAAGGGTCGATGAATTTTTGCCGGTCATGGCTATAACGGAAGCGCCGATGCGCCTGAAATATGGCAGCAGCGCTATTAGTTCGGCAGTCTCGCCGCTGTTGCTGATGAATATGCCGACGTCGTCCGGGCGCACCATTCCGAGGTCGCCGTGAGAGCCCTCGGTGGCGTGCAGGAAGAAGGCGGGCAGTCCGAGCGAGGCAAAGGTCGCCGCGATCTTTCGGCCGATGAGCCCGGATTTGCCCAGCCCGGAGATCACGACCCTCCCTTTGCACGACGCCAGGAGGCGGGCGGAGACGGCAAACTCGCGGCCCATCCTCTCCGCCAGAAGTTCCACAGCCCGGGCTTCCTCCAAAAGAACCTCCCTGCCGACGCGGATAAGCTCCTCATCGGAGCAGGCGGCGGAGTCGCCATCAAATGAAAATGTCCCCTCGATATCCATTCCCTTACCTCACCAGTCCAGCGACGCGAAGCCGAGCCTGTCCCTCGACAGCGCGTCAGCCTCGCGAATTTGGTCGAGCAGCCACCCTATTTTGTCCAGTGGAACCATGTTCGGCCCGTCGCTCTTAGCGTTTTTGGGATCCGGGTGAACCTCCATGAAGATCGCGTCAACGCCTATCGCCAAAGCAGCCCGCACCAGCGGCAGGACAAACCGTCTGTCCCCGCCCGTCATGGTTCCCATGCCGCCCGGACGCTGGACGCTGTGCGTCGCGTCGAACATGACGGGACAGCCCAAACCGCGCATTATGAGGAGAGACCTGAAATCCACAACGAGCCCGTGATAACCGAAG
>JAISYM010000004.1 GCA_031269875.1 Synergistaceae bacterium | reverse complement strand
GGGCCGGCGACTCACTCCGCGAATCGGATCGCTCATACACCTCTGTCCTGAGCTGATTCGCTCGCCCGACATCCGTGTCGGCCGCCGATTCGCTGCGTTCGTTCGTCGGTCCGTCATCTCTTTACATGAGACAATTGGATATTCATATTATTTTATCAGGCACTTTGCGGACTCGCCTATGAGATCAAGTCTATTCAACTTTCTAAGCGCCTTCAAGACCATCGGGCGGTTCTTCGGCATCCAATATTGCAAGAGCGCGCGCTGCATATTTTTTTCTTCAGTATCCTTTGGGACGTGGACAAATTCGCCGGTCAACGGGTCGATTCCTGTATGATACATGCAGGACGCGATCGTTCCGGGCGTCGGGGTAAACTCCTGCGCCTGCTCCGGCCGGAGGTTTGCCTCCTTGATATATAGAGCCAGCTTCAGGGCATCCTCCAAGCCGCAGCCAGGATGAGCCGACATGAAATACGGGACGAGAAATTGATCCTTTCGTATGCGTCTGTTCATCTCACGGTAGGCCCTGATGAATTTACCGGTGATCTCCCCGGAAGGCTTCCTCATTAGCCGGAGAACATCCTTGGAGACGTGTTCCGGCGCTATTTTCAGCTGACCGCTCACGTGATGCGCGCAAAGTTCCTCCAAAAAGACGGGCCATTTGGGGTCGGCAAGCAGATAGTCATATCGCAGTCCCGAACGCACAAAGACCTTCTTAACGCCCTTAAGCGCCCTTACGTCCCTCAGAAGCTCCAAATAATCCCCGTGACTCGTTTGAAGATATTCGCACGGCTTCGGATAAAGACAGGATTTTCCTCGGCACGGGCCCTCGATGACAGCTTTTTTGCACTGAGAGTTTCTGAAATTAGCGGTTGGACCGCCAACATCGTGAATATATCCCTTGAAGCCTGGCATACGGACGAGCGCCTTTGCCTCACGGAGAACGCTCTGCGCGCTGCGAGGCTGTATCACCCTGCCCTGGTGCGAGGCTATAGCGCAAAAGGCACACTCCCCGAAACAGCCCCTGTGGCTTGTCAGACTGAACGACACCTCATTAAAAGCCGGAATTTCCCTGCCCTCGTAAGACGGGTGCGGCCGCCTTACGTACGGAAGGTCATATATCATGTCCATTTCCTCGACAGAAAGCGGTGGCGCGGGAGGGTTGTGCGCGACAATCCATGGGCCGTTGTCCTGAATGAGAATCCGTCCATTAGCGAAATTCTGCTCCCTGTAAAATATCCCAAACGCCTCCGCGAAGGCCTTTTTGTCACCGCTTACCACATCAAAGGGCGGCAGTTCGAGCGAGTTTGCGATGGACGACGCGTCGTGGGTTTTCCAGCAGGTTCCCCGAACATCGCGCACCGAGCCTATCTCCTCTCCGGACGCGAGTCTTGACGCTACCATCCTGAGGGCTGTTTCGGCCATTCCGTATATGAGGAGATCCGCCCTGCTGTCCGCTAAAATCGACCTGCGGACGTTATCCGACCAGTAATCGTAGTGCGCCACCCTCCGAAGGCTGGCTTCCAGACCGCCTATTATAAGGGGGACATCCTTCCAAAGTTCCCTTATCCTGTTGCAGTACACTACCGTGGCCCTGTCCGGCCTCAAATCGGGCTGCCCGCCCGGAGAATAAGCGTCCTTGCGCCTTCTTTTCCCGGGCGATGAGTAGTTGGACAACATCGAGTCCAAATTTCCGGCGGTTACCAGAACAGCCACGCGCGGGCGTCCCAAGCGGGCGAAATCATCGACGGAGCGCCAATCAGGCTGTGGCACGATCCCGACCTTATAACCCAACGACTCCAGGAGCCTGCCTATCACGGCATGTCCGAAGGTTGGGTGATCTACATAAGCGTCGCCGGTTATGAGGAGAAAATCAATCTCGTCCCATCCCAGAGCAGCCATCTCTTTTTTCGTAATCGGAAGGAACGAAGGTGACGGGGGCGCGGAACCGTGAATATTCTTAAAACTCATACGACTCCATCAATGTAATGCCATCTCTGTTCATACCGTCTAAAAACTCCGCGACCGTCCAGCCATATATCGGGTGCTTCCAGTCTGGCGCGACCTCGGCGAGAGGCACCATGACAAAGCCCCTCATCTCCATGAGAGGATGCGGTATTTTCAGCTTCGGATCGTCTAAGAGCAGATCATCGTAAAAAATAATGTCTATGTCGATCTCACGCGGCCCCCAGTGAGCCCGCTCGACCCTGCCCATCTCGCGCTCCATAGTCTTTACCTCTCCCAAAAGATCGAACGGGGAGAGCTCAGTCTCCACCACAACGCAAGCGTTAAGGAAATTAGACTGATTCGTCCTGCCCCACGGAACGGTCTCGTATACACGGCTCTTCGAGGTGACAGCCCCTATTCTCAGTGAAATGAGCTCAGCCGCAGTACGGAGCGCGCCAAGGCAGTCACCCACGTTAGCGCCGAGAGCGAGTGCTGCCCTACTCATGCCTGAATCTCCGTATCGAGTCGGCCACTTCGACAACGAGCCTGTTTTCCTTCACGTCATGTACCCTCACTATATCGATGCCATCCACGGCACATAGAGCCGTAATGGCAAGAGTCCCCTCAAGGCAGTCTTCCGGCCGCGTTTGCGACTCTAACCCGGCAAGTTGATAAATCCTGCCGATGAAACCCTTGCGGGACACGCCGATTAAAACCGGCAGACCGAATTTTTTTAATTCGCTCATGTTAGCCACTATCTCGATATTGTCGTCTCTCCTCTTTCCGAACCCAACGCCCGGATCTAGTATAATTCTATCCATAGATACCCCCGATTTCGAGAGCAAATCAAGTTTTTTCCCGAAAAAATCGATGAGTTCCTCCCAGAAATTCTCATAGTACACGTCTTTCTGCATTATATCGGGCGTCCCTTTGGTGTGCGTCAATATATAAGGCGCTCCGCTTCCGGCCGCGAGTTTTATCATCTCCTCCGATTCATCGGGCAGATCGAGGCCGGAGACGTCGTTTATGATGTCGGCGCCGGCATCGAGAGAGAGTCGGGCCGTTTTTGCCCTTCTCGTGTCGACCGAAATAGGGATTTGAGGCAGCTCGCTTCTGATCGCCTCTATCGCCGGAATGAGGGCGGCAATTTCATAATCGGCCGGCGCCGCCTGAGAACCGGGCCGCGTGGACTCCGCGCCGATATCTATAATATCGGCGCCGTCGCTGGCCATAAGTTTGGCTCGCTCCAGCGCGTCCCCTGCGGTCGACAATCTGCTCGGCCCGTAAAATGAGTCCGCGGTCATGTTTAAAATTCCCATGACCAACGTCCTGCCAAAGACAAGCGATCTGCCCCCGAAAAGAAGCATTTTTTCACCCTCTGTCTTCGCTGTTTTCTGGATGTTCATTAGTCTTAAAGAAAGAAGCGTCTATTCCGAAGACGGGACAAATTTATAGCTCCCCGCCCGCTTGGAATCCGGTTCGATTTTTCCGATACCGGGATAAGCGATGTGCATTCCGGCGATAGGTGTCGACGTTTCCGCCGCGAACTTCAGCACTTCTTTTCTGGCCGCCGCTGCCTGGAGTGGATCCGAGTCGTATGTTACGGAAATATCCGGGCGAGGCGCCTGTATAGTTATGGCGTGGGTCAGGTCGCCCCACACCAGCAGACGTTCTTCAGCGGACTCTATCATAAACAGCGTATGACCGGGGGTGTGCCCGTACGCGGCTATCGCCCTTATCCCTTTCATAAGCTCGGTACCGGAATCATCGAGACCTCCCGGGGTAAAGCGGTTCACTCGGCCCTCATAACCTAAAAGACTCCGCCTGACCTGATGGGACCATTCAAACTCGGCGGCGGAGATATAGACCTTCGCGTTCGGGAATGCCGGCGCTCCGTCCTTTAAGAGTCCTCCTATATGGTCACCGTGGCTGTGCGTTATCAGCACGGAGTCGATGTCCTCCGGCGACAGCCCGACGCTCTTGAGGTTAAGGGCAAGATTTTGGCCCAGGCCAGTGTCTATCAAAATCACACCGTCCGGCGTCTTTACGGCAAAAGCGTTCACGGCGGTCGGATAAGCGCCTGTTGGGATATATTCATCGATATCCCGCGAGGAGGCGCCGATTAATATGGATACGTTTCCCTCCGACTGCCTTTCCGGGAGCGTGTAAACGTCAAACAGGCCGACTTTCGATCTGAAAATGGCGTCTTTACCGCCGTAGGCGGCGTACCCTTCCCGAACGCCAAAAATCAAAAAGGAGAGGACACCCACAACGAGAAACACAAACCACACGCACTTCAATATCATCGCCCCCATCGACTCACAAAGCGCCGCCGCACAGCGCTGAGCTGCATTCCCACTCGGAAACATTGCTTGACAGCCAGCCTGACATCGGATGACGGCCAAGCGCGATAAACGAAGCCGCTTGAAGGTGCAGACACTTGACCGCTATAGGATCCCTTGTGTAAATAGCGCCGCCAACCCCACGAGCGCAAATCGCGCGGTAAAGAGATCTCCTCCTCTTTCGCAGATACGCCCTCTCCGCCTGGCTCATCATAGACATCCGGAGCAGCGCGTGCAAGACGTGATACTTCCTCCAATCTTTCTCCGCGCCAAGCGAGTTTCGCCGCAGCTCCGAAACGCCGCCGTCTGACTCCAACTTTCCCAAAACGCGGAGAAGAAATGGACAGACGAGCCAGAAGGAGGTCGGAAACGGTTTCATGCGCTTCAGAGACTCGCAAGCCAAAACCTGAGGGAAACCCCAACGGCACCGGCGCGCCGCTCCTATGATCAAACTCGTCGAGAAGCCGTCTTTCTTATCACCCAAAACAGCGGCGTCGGCACCGCGAAAACGTGAAAAAAATACCGAAGGCGGAGAGCGGTAAGCCCCGGGCATTCATTTATTCTCGCTGTTTTTTCTCACTTCTTGCCCGGCCGCCTCTTGCCGCCCCTGGATTCCTTCGCTTTGTTGTTCAAGTCGGCAATTTTTTCGTCGCTCTGCTTCATGAAGGAGGTCAGTTTTTTTTCGAAATCTTCTTCCCGGCGGACCGGCCGCTGCTCTTTTACCTGCAGCGCTTTTATCGAAAGGTCAATCCGTCCCTTTTCATCAATTTTGATGACCTTCGCCGTTATTTCCTGGGACGGAGAGAGAACGTCCTCCACTTTCTTGACAAAGTTATAGGACAGCTCCGATATGTGAATCATCGCCTTCTGTCCGCCCTCCAACCTTATAAAGGCGCCATACGCGGCGATATGCTCTACCGTTCCGGTGAGAACGTCGCCCACCCCCACGGCGGGAACCGCCGTCTTTTCATCTGCCATAGGTGCTTCATACCTCCAGTTAGTTTTTAAATAAAAAACGCCAATAAAACAATGAAAACACACGTCCGACCATTATTTTTTCTTATTTACAGGCAACCACACCCACTTTAACGGCTCCTCCTCTCCAAAAACCCTCAGCAGCAGAAGATGATTCCTCTCTCCTGTTTTTGGACGATCATTATCATACCAAAAAAGCAGGTTTCCGCTACCCTTATCCAGCGTGCTTTTTACAACTTTTTCCCCAAAAATCGGAGAAAAGAGGGCAAGTACGCTCGCGCGCTCAAATTTGGGGAGCGACTTTACGAAATGGACCCTGTTCCTCCGCGTTATAGGGGTCCGGCCAATCCTCCTCATCGCCCGTCTGGCGACAGCCCGCTCCTTTATATTGAACCCGCACCCGCGGATATTTTTCCTGTGTAAAACGGGCAGACGCACTGATCTGACCTTAAAATGTTTTAGAATTTTGCCCCCCAGAAGGCTCCCGGAACTTACGGCCTTTGTACTCTTCCACTTGACAAAGAGCGCCCGCCGGACCATCGTCTCAGCCCTCATGGGGTTTATCCCAACCGCGTGAAAGTGCGTCATTATCCTGACCGGTTCAGTCCTGTGAATATCGCCTAAACTGCGCACGACAATGCGGCCCAGGAATAAACGGGAGAGTTTTCTGCCTATCTCGGAGAACCCGGAGAGAATATCCGGCATAGGCGATCAGGACTCCGACTCTGACACCGCCTCAAAGGCCTTGGCGATGCGAGTAAAAGGCTCCAACAGCTCCATGTTCATAGCCGCCGCCGTAAGCGATTCGGTGATCTGCGCTATCTTCGAGACGTTCTCCTGCGATACGGACAGCCTGAACGGAGAGCTTATATTGTCGGCCTGAAAGATGAAAACCCCGTCTTCCGGCGTAGACTCGTACTTACCGCTGGCCTCAAGCGGCGACCGCTGAGTCGCGTCTATCGTGACCGCCTGGAGTTTTGTGAGTTTTTGCACAGGCTGGATCAGCTCGCCGCTGTCGACCAGCCATAATGACGGACTCATTTCCACGGCGTTCAAGAGGTTTTCCAAAATTACTTCCTCGCGAAGATATACGTCGAGGGCTCCCCCATATAGGATGCGCTCCAGCTTAGTCGGTCTGACCGGCTCAGTATACCGAAAATCAACCGGTATACCTCTCGTGTCGGTGACGAGAGCAGCCCCTCTGAAAAAATTTTCCTTTGCCTCTATCGTCAAATATCCCAAAAGGAGCTTTTTTTCCGCCACTTCCTACCATCTCCGTGATCTTCGTTGTTTACGCCAAAAAGTTCAGCCCGCCGGCCGAATGAGTTTCCGCGCCTGTCTCCTCATCGGGAGCATTCGCCCCAGATGAGAAATCCCGCTTTTTCTTGCCGCGGCTCTCGCCTTTTCCCCTCTCGTCCCTCCGCTCTTTGATCTTGACGTCTTCATCCGCCTTGTCCGTTTGTTGCACAGACTGTTTTTCATGTTCCACTTTCTTTGCTATTTCGTCCTGCTGAAGGGTCTGAACGTGATGCGCGCTCGGATCCCGTATCTGATTCGCTCTCTGCTCGCTGTTTAAAATAGAGAGGTTGGAATCTATCGGCCTCAACACGAAAAACGCCTCCTCTTATTGCAGTTTAAAATCAAAGGCATAAAGGGTAAAGCGCTAAAATAAGTTCGAGCGTACACCAAATGAAACATCATTCTTCATCTGACGCCCCGCGATCCTATTCGAACGACTTTATCTTTATCTCCCCATCCTCGTACGCGAATTTCACAAACCGCAGTTTCTCCTTCACCATGTAACGGACGCCCCTTATCGTAATCAGCACTCCGGGATAACATATATTCCTCACGCGAACACAACCGTCCAGCCTGTGCTCGTCCGCATCCTTCTCAAGTTCGCCCATGCGCTCACGCGCGACGCTGTATTGCGCCTTGATCTGAAACTTCGCCTTGGTTATCTTCGCCAGGAGTTCCTGCTTGTCGGGTTTGAGCTCTCCGGTTCTCTGAATATCTTTCAGAAAATCGATATTTGCGTCTATTTTCTCAAGCTGGGCCTCATACTGCTTCAGGTTCTCCAGTATCTGCTTGCGCTCCTCTATAATCTCCGGAAGCTGCCCAACCGTCACGTCAGTCTTCGGTTCCATCTCGCTTCCGAGTATTTCACAGACGACCTCGCTGCCGGCGGCGATTTTCCCGCCGACAATCTGCCCCTTCTTCCCCCCGCCGACCACAACGTCGAATCTCGCTCCCACATCGCAGTTAAGAATGATGTCCGAGACCTTCACGCTGCGCTCCGAGCGCACGAACGCCTGATCGATGTAGCTGGTAATCATGTTGCCCTTTGCCATGAGCTTCGCCTTACCGGTACCGCGAACACCGGTCTTTATCACCATGTCGGCCTCGGATTTCAGTGTGGCGCCCTCAACGACGCCGTTTATGCGGAGTTCGTTTCCGCTCGACACCTCGAATCCGTCACGAACGCTGCCCATTACAGTTACGGGCCCGATAAAATCAATATTGCCAACGCTGTAATCCACGTCTCCTTTTACCTCGAACGTGGGGTTGACCGCAAGCGTTTGGTTTTTAATGTATAAATTTCCGTCGCAATCGGCGAAAAGCCGCATCTTGTCCTCGGAGAGCCGTATACCCTTGCCGGTTGGCAGATTTTTATCTTTTCCCGTGTACACGCTTATCTTTCTGCCCATAACACTGGTGCCCTCTTTGCCCTTGAAGGCAGGGATCTTCTCCGCTATCAGCTGCCCTTTAGTGACGTTGATGACGGCGCCCAGCTCTTTAAGATCGACCTTGTCCCCGACGGTTCGAGGTTTTAAGATATTTAAATCTACCTTGTAATCGATTTTCGCGTCCTTGCCGTTTTCCGGCGGATCGCCCTTGGCAGTGACTACCCACTGTCTTGCGGCAGGCGCCCCGATCATATTTTTTATGGCATCCTCGTCATGCCCAAAGACGACGCCCTTAGAGTTCATCTCTCCCTTTACGCGCTCCACCGTGGGGACGGGAACGTCGCCTTCCGGAGGGATATACAGCATCTCGCAGGTCAGGGCGTCGTCGGATATTCTCATGCGAAATACAGCCTCTTTAGATACGCTCGATTCCTCTGCTGTCTCTGGATTTTGATCCAAGACGAGTCCCCCCTCTTTAAATTTCGATTTAGGAAAACACGACCTTCAGCTCCGCCCTCAGGAGCGAAAGAGCCCTGCCGTGCAATTGGGACACGCGTGACTCCGTCACGCCCAAAACCTGACCTATCTCTTTCAGTGTCAATCCGTCGTAGTAATAAAGCGACAACAAAAGGCGCTCTCTCTCGGGAAGACGCTTCAGCGCCTCCGTGACCTGTTCGACCTCCTCCGCCTGCTCAATAAGATCGAGAGCGCTGGGTCTCTCGTCCTCTAACGTATCCTCGCGCTGCACGTCACCGTCGCCGAGCGCCAGAACGTCGTCGAGAGATACGATGTAGGAGCGGCTCGCTATCTCGAGCAGGTCCTTATATGACTTTTCGTCCATATCCATAGCCTTCATAAGCGACGCGTCGTCGGCGTTACCGTGTGTTTTCGTGACATTTTCAAGCGTACGCTCGAATTTCTGCAGCTTCTCCCTGCCGCTTCTGGAAATCCAGTCGAAGCGGCGCAACTCGTCGAGTATCGCACCCCTTATCCTCGGAACCGCGAATGTCTGAAAGCAAAAACCGCGATCCGGTTCGAAGCGTTCGACCGCATCCAACAGTCCTAACACCCCAAAACTCAGGATGTCCTCGAAATCAAGGCCGGAAGGGAACTTGACCGACATTCTGGATGCGACATAGCGCACGAGAGGGAGGAAACGTTTTACTATTTCATCTTTTAGACGTGGTTCCGGAGAGCGTATATATGCTTCCCACAATTTGTCATTCTCCAGCTCCACCAACCTACCCCCCATTCGAGAAAAGCCTCGCTCAAAAAACCTTCCGGTTAGAGCTCTTTTGTGCCGGAACCCAATGTCTTCACCATGAACTTCATAGTCTCAGTGTCGAACTCCACGCTGCGCCCCTTGCTGCCTCCGGTGTCCTGGGCCACAAGGCGCAGGTTCTCCGCCGCAAGCATCTTGAGCGTGGCCTCGATGTTGCGCGCCCCTACCGCGAAAATCGCGCTGTCCTTTCCGGGCATCGAAAACATCTGCGCCCCTCCCGCCATCTTCGCTCTCAATTGCGACCTGTTCACCCCGAGCTTGATCAGTTCGTCCAGAAGAAGGGGAACTGCCGTATCGGCAAACTTTCCCGGCTTTGGGATATTCTTCGCCTCTCTGCTGTCTGGCAGCATGATATGCACCATCCCGACCGTTTTGGAGAGTTGATCGTAAACCACAAGACCGATGCAGGAACCCAGCCCTAACGTAACAAGATGCGCGGGGTGCTTTGAAACCACTAGATCGGCCATTCCTACGTGAATTGGTTGAATCAAGACTAAAGCACCCCCAATTTCGAGAGCAGCGTCTCGAGCGACCCCGGATCAGGCACCATGATGACTGTGCCGCCAAGCTCCTGGTCCAAATCCTTCACGTGGAGGTTTGTCCTCACAAGCAGCGCCGAGTCACCGATAACGCCGAACATCGACGCCACCAAATCCATAATCGAACCGAGCATATCCCTTGCCACAGCGGGCGTCGTCGTTGGAAGCACCCAGCCGGTTATCATAGAGAGGGCGTTCAAAAAAGCGCTCAATATAATATTTCCCTGTTCCGAGAGGGCGCTGTCTCGTATTTGCAGCTGCGTCTCCTCATCCATTCCCGACAAGTCCATAGGGATGATAAGGTCGGCAAGCGTGTCGGCCTTATGCTCCTCTATCATAAAGATCAGGCTGCAGGAAAAGTTTCCCTCTGTGCGAACCAGCACCGCGCACACCGGAGTCTCAGGAGATCCGTAATGCGCCGCTACCTCATAGATCGGAACAAGCTCAGCCACAGGAACATCCATATCCACTATACGCCCCAAAAGGCGGGAAAGAGCGGTCGCGGCGTTGCCGGTTCCGATATTTCCGACCTCCCGTATGGCGTCCATGTGAATACTCGTAAACCCATAAGAAGTATCCATGGCATCCAACAGCCTTTCGTATTTTTATTTAGAAAACATGATTCTACAGCGACGCGGCGTCTAAAATCAACGCGACATTACCGTCCCCAAGTATGGTCGCCCCGGCAATGCCCTTTACCTTGAGAAGGAGCTTGCCAAGAGGCTTAATGACTATTTCCTGCTGTCCTACGAACGCGTCCACCAAAAAACCGACCCTCGACCGGTCGCGTCCTACCCGCACCACCACGACGGGATTTTCGTCCACATCCGGCCTTTCGCCAGGCGTTCCGATGATTGCCGAGAGGTCCGACAGGGGGAGTATCTCGCCGCGAACGGTCGTCACGGGCGTCCCGTGGACATATTTAATATCTTTTTTGTGTACGAGAAGCGTCTCCTCGACATTTTCCAGCGAAACAGCGTAGGTCTCGTCCCCCACCTTTATCAGCAGAGCAAGCACTATCGCCAGCGTGAGCGGGAGCCTTATCACGACCCGCGTTCCGCCGCCGAATTTCGAGTACATCATAAACTGCCCTCCAAGGGACTCGACTTTGTTCTTGACGGCGTCGGTGCCGACCCCTCGTCCTGAAATTTCGGTAATGCTGTCGTTTGTGCTGAAGCCGGGCAGCATAACTAACTGAACGGCCTCGTTCTCCGTCATAACGGCGGCCTGTTCGTGGGTTATGAGTCCGCGATCCAGAGCCTTTTGCTTTACCTTTTCCGTGTTGACTCCAGCGCCGTCGTCGCGAACTTCGATTATGACCCCGTTGCCCTCCTGATAAGCCGCAACCGTTATAGTGCCCTGGCGGGGCTTTCCGGCCCGCTCTCTCTCATCGGGCGGTTCTATTCCGTGATCAAGCGAATTCCTGAGTATGTGAACCATCGGATCGCCTATCTCATCTATCACCGTGCGGTCGAGCTCCGTCTCGGCGCCCTCGACTACGAGCTGAATGTCCTTGCTCATCTGGCGCGAAAGGTCCCTGACAAGCCTCGGAAGCCTGTCGAATACCATCGAAACAGGAACCATGCGCAGTTTCGTCACAAGCTCCTGAATATCGCCGGATATCCTGCCCAATTGCGAGAGAGGCTCCTGAAAGGCCTTGAGCTTGGATTCCTGCACGAGCCTCTCTATCCTCGCCCGGCCGATTACGAGTTCCCCGACGAGGTTCATCAGTTTGTCAAGGCGCCCTATATCGACTCTCACAGTTCTGCTTCCTACCTGGTGCTGTTTGTGATCCGCGGCCTGCTTTGACGCGTCTTTCGGCGATTCCGCCTGCGCCGGCGCTGATTTCTCAGTCTCCAGTTTCGCTTGTTCCAGGTGTTCGGCAACCGGCGATTCCGCCTTTGGAGCCTCGTCGGGAAGGACGATTTCCGTCCCCGTGACCTCTGCGATCTCGCCTATCTTCGATATCTGGTTCGTAAAAGTCTCAATGGGGTTGCTGGAGGCGACGTAGATTGAAAAAGTTCTGTCGAACGCCTCCTTTTCGAGATCCTCGACGCTCGGTTCGGACTTGATGATGTCACCGTTATCCCCCACCACCGTGACAACCATAAAGGCGCGCGCGGCGCGCAGCATACAACTCTCCTCGAGCGTGATCTTCAGTTCATAGACCTGCATCCCCGCGTCGGTGGCCGACGCAACCCAGTCACGCTCCTGGTCGCTGAGTTTCGCGATATCGTCGTTCACGTCACCGGATTCCCGCGGCGCGTCCTGCCCGACCATAGAGGCCGTTTTTTCCAAAACAGGTTCCTCGCCGGGGTTATCGCGGCGCGCGTGAAGAATCTGAATCAATTCATCGGACGGAACATCAATGTCCGCGCCGCCGCTCCTGATTGCTTCAACCATTGCCGTCAGTGTGTCAAGGCACTTGAACAGCACGTCCACGTCGTCAGAGGTCAAAAGCAGAGTCCCGGACCGGACGAGTCCGAGAAGATCCTCCATCGAATGCGTAAGAGTAGCCATTGTCTGAAAACCCATAGTAGCGGACATGCCCTTGAATGTATGCGCCACCCTGAATATTTCGTTGATTATGTCCATATCGCTCTGATTCTGTTCCGCCGATAACAAAAGCTCGTTCAAGTGAGCGAGGTTATCCGCGGCCTCGTCCAAAAACGCCCCCATATACTGGTTCATATCCAGATCAGCCATTTTTTCCTACCTCCTTGTCCTGTCATATCTATATAAGTTCAACAAAAAGAGGATTACTATATGATAATCGTTAATTTTTAAGAACACGCTCCACTCCGGCGGCTATCGAGTATATCGGCAGAACCTCGTCAGCCAAGCCGGCATCCACGACAGCGCCGGGCATTCCGAATATTACGCAGGTCTCCTTCGACTCGGCAAACACGTAAGAACCTTTAGCCCGAAGGAGACGCGTGCCGTCTAGACCGTCCTTGCCCATCCCTGTAAGAACGACGACGACCACGGGCCCGCCTATAACGTCGGCCACGCTTGCGAAGAGAACGTCGGCCGACGGCCGCACCGAACGCACGGGCGGCGTTTCCGACAGGCGGCAGACCAATTCCGCGCTGTGTCTCTCAACCAACATGTGGTACCCGCCCGGCGCTACCACCGCGACGCCCCTTCTCACGGGCATTCCGTCGCTGCCCTCCGTCACCTTGAGCCTGCTTCGCTCGTCGAGCCTGTGGGCAAAGGAGGAGGTAAAACCCGGGGGCATGTGCTGAACTATCAGCACCGGCAAGGGAAAATCTTCGCCAAGGGCCGGCACGAGTTCCTGCAGGGCGTTCGGTCCGCCGGTCGACGCCGCTATGACGAGCAGCTCCGGCTTGCGCTGCGAAGCTCCGCGCGGGACGACGGGAAGCGGTTTCCTCCGCTCGGGGCTTTGGGGCACCGAAAGCCTCTTAGAGCCGAAACTGCGCGAGAAGGCATTCTGGACGGACGCCCGGCTTGCCGCTAAGACCTTCTGTAAAAGCTCACCACCGATTTTTTCCATGTCCAGCGAAATCGTACCGGAGGGCTTTGTCACAAAATCCACCGCGCCGGCGTCCAGAGCCTGCATCGTGATATTGGCGCCCTCTTTTGTAAGACTGCTTACCATAACTACCGGGACGGGCTTTATGGAAATTATCTCCCTCAGCACCTCCAGCCCGTTTTTACCGGGCATTTCGACGTCGAGCGTAATAACGTCGGGAGCGGATTCCCGGAGACACTTGAGCGCCTCGTCGCCATTTTTAACCCTGCCCGCGATCTCTATCGCAGGGTTTGACGACAGTATATCTCCGATTACCTTACGCATAAACGCTGAATCATCGACAATCAGTACGCGTATTTTCCTATCTTTTATCATCTGCGCTACTCCCGAAACATTATTTCCTGCTGCCGTATATATTCAAACAATTTTTTTTCGGTACTTACAGGGAGGGAGTCGAAACCTACGCCTACCTCTAAAATATCTCCCCGGCGTACTATTCTCGTAATTCTTCCGGTCAGCATCTGCTCCGCCGAAGCGAGCTCGAAGCGCACGAACATCATATCCCCCAACTCGAAAGCTGTGTCGCCCAAGATATTCCTGCCGATCACGAACTTATAACCACCAAGGCTGATATCTATTGCCTTTGCCGGAAACCAGGCCGCCGACATCGAATTATTCATCTCGCCTTCCAGATGGAAGACTTTGATGTCCCATAAACATGACATCCTGAGGAATTGTCTGCGCTGGATTCTCTTTGGGCTGCCATTGACATTTGCCCACAAAATAGGGGGGCCTGATTGCGTATCCACCCTGCGGACGGACATGTCAAACGCGTAAAGAGCCGCTCCGTCTTCCAAGGTGAACGTGAAGTTCATTTCACGATAAGCCGGCAGGAGCGCGCCCTTCATGATCGGGTAAGCGAGAGCCACGGAGTCCGGCCTTACGTCCTCTACCCGAGATGGATAGCAGCCTTTATAGATACCCGCGTTGACCGCGATTTCGCCCTTCTTGCCAATCTGCAATTTAGAAGAGTAATCGGGTGCGGCGGCGTCCATTTCGTCTTTGGGCACGTCAATTAACCTCCCGTCTTGCCATCTGCCTGAGTAAGCGCCGCAAAAAAGAACCCTCGTCTCTATTCTGCTTTATCTCGCCAATTTCCGTCTGCGGTCCTAAAATTTTGCCGGCCAAGTCCTTGAAGCACGGAACAGAAACGGTATTTTCTCCGCCGAGAAGGAGCGGCCGTCTCTTCCGCACGGAATCCCTGATCGCCGCGTCCCATAGTATACAGCCGAGATACTGCGCCTTAAACCCGAGGAACTGCTCGGCCGCCGCCAGTATCCTGTAGGCCACCATCTCCGCCTCGTTTTTGTCCTGCGCCATGTTGACGACAAGCCCCACGTTCAAATCCCCTCCGGTCGACTGCCAGAGGGACTTCAGTACGCTGTACGAATCCCGGATTGCAGTCGGCTCTGGAGTCGTTATGAGTATCGAAAGGTTGGACGCCATCGCGAAAGCAAGTACATTCCTGTGCAGTCCGGCGCTCGTATCCAATAGCAAAATATCCGTTCCGTTCTCCAGGAAGGAGAGCCGGTCTATCATCCAGGCCTGCCCCTGGTCATCTATGTCAGCAAGCTCTCTGAGTCCCGCGCCGCCCGGAACGATGGTCAAACGCTCGCCGACCCGGAAAAGGATGTCAGCCATCTCTTTTTCTCCCCTCAGAACATGCCCGAGGTTGAACTTAGGCATGACGCCGAAGAGAATGTCTATATTGGCGAGTCCGAGATCCGCGTCGAGTAACGTCACGCGCGAACCTTGACCGGCCAAAGCTAAAGACAGATTTACCGCGAGGTTACTCTTGCCGACTCCGCCCTTGCCGCTCAGAATTGCCACAGACCGCATCCCCGTTATCTTGCTCCGCGCGACAGTGTCCTTTTTATCGAGCACTAGCTGCCGCAGCCTCGTTGCTTGATCGTGAGAGGGTGGAGGCATGATAACCGGGTTCATCTTTCAGGCTTTCTTAATGACTGGCCGTGGCCAAATAAAAGTTCCACAAATTTATCTCCCTGCGCTATTTCGATATCGTTAGGGACATTTTGTCCGACCGTGAAAAACGACACCGGCAATTCCATATCGTGCAGCACGTTAAAAATTGTACCATAACTCGCGGTCTCATCCAGCTTTGTAAATAAAAGCGCCGACAAAGGCACGACGCCCATGCGCTCTATCACGTCAAGCATATCCCTGTAGTTGATGTTAGCGGCCATAACCAGATGTACCGAGTCCGGCATATAGGCGTTGTAAAGCGCGCGGAGCTCGTCGATCCTCGTGCCGTCATAGTGACTGCGGCCCGCCGTATCGAGAAGGATGAGGTCGGCGTCCCTGTGTTTTTTCAAGGCGGATTGGGTTTCTTTGGGGTCGGACGCGATTTCTATGGGAATGCCCAGAATCTTCGCGTAGGTGCGAAGCTGCTCTACGGCAGCGATCCTGTACGTGTCCGACGTCATCAGAACCACTTTTTTGTTGCCCCATAGGGACTGAATTGCCGCTATTTTCGCTATGGTCGTCGTCTTGCCGACACCTGTCGGCCCCGCGAACAGAACCCTCTTTCCACCAAGCGCCGAATAGCCGTCCAATCCCATTACAGGTATCCTGTCCGCCAGCCACTTCTCAAACTCCCTCGAACACCCTGACGCCCTGAACTCATCGGCTGTGTCGTTCGCGATTTCCGGGTCCACGCCGGCCTCGACCAGAATCCGCGAATACTCGTCCACGGACTGTGTCGCCGGAAGATCTTCACCGCCGCCAAGCCTCTCCAGGACGCCCGCTAAGATGTTCTTTATCTCATCCACGTCCTTCGACTGTGAGGCGGCGCCGGCGCTCTTTACGGCAACCGCCGTCCTTTCGGTGGAATTTGATTCATACGCCTGCACGGCGACAGTGGACGGCACCATCCCGCCAGCCGACGCGGAAAACGCCGTCGTAACCATCGGCTCGGCCGCCTGCGAAACCCGAACGCCCTGCGTGCCGGAAGCAGGACCGCCGACCGCCCTTCGCATGTCGAGCAGATGTTGAAAAGCTACCATACGCTCCTTTGACTCGCGCAGAAGATCGTCCTGATCAGGAACTAAAATTCCCGCTGTAACCCAGAGCGCGTCTCTCTTAAAGAGGCCCAAAACACCGCCGAGCTTCACGGGCCGGGAAGACAGTATTACCGCTTCCCTTCCCAGACGATCCCTTGCCACCTGAATCGCTTCGGCGTCACTCTTCGCCTCATACTCTATCTGTTGCTCTACCTTCACTTATTCCACCGTCCCCAAAGATTTTAGTTGCGCGCCCGGTGCTATCTCATTATAGGATATGACGTAAAGTTGCGGTAGGCTTCCTTCTATGATTTTTCTAACTATAAACCGCACGTCAGGATGAACGAGCATGACAGGTGTCAGACCCGCCATTGCCATCTGCTCGGCCGCGGCTGAGGATGATTTTATGACCTGCTGAATCTCGGCGGGCGAGAGGCCCAGCTGCCAGCCCTGATTCAAGTCTCCCGTTACGGACTCCTTTATCTTCTGTTCGAGGCGCGGCGACATGGCGAAGACGGATATGACACCGGATTCGTCCTGCAGGCGGATCGTTATCACGCGCGACAGCGCCTCACGCACGCGCTCAGTGAGATAGTCGACGCCCTTTGTGAAGCGTCCGAAATCCGAAAGCGTCTCGAAAATCGTCACGAGGTCGCGGATCGGAACCTGTTCCTTGGCGAGATTTTGCAGAACCTTCTGAACGTCGCCCAAGCTCAGGACGCTCGTCAGTTCTCCGGCAACGGCCGGGTTGTTCTCGTTCACGAGATCGACGAGCTTCTGTATCTCCTGCCTGGTCAGCAAGTCGGCGCCGTACCGCTTAATTACCTCGGAGAGGTGCGTCGCTAAAACGGATGGACAGTCGACTACGGTGTATCCCATCGCCTCCGCCTGATCGCGAACCTCCGGCGATATCCATACCGCCGGAAGCCCGAAGGACGGCTCCGTAGTCGGGATGCCGACGAGCATATCGTCGCTCTGGTCAACGCTCATACTGAGATAATGATCGGGGAGAAGCTCGCCTCGGCCAACCTCCGCGCCCTTCACGCGTATCACATACTCCGTGGGCTTGAGCTGAATGTTGTCGCGGATACGAATGGGCGGCACCACTAGGCCCAAGTCCATTGCCATCTGGCGGCGAATCGTTCCGATCCGGTCCAGCATATCTCCCCCCTGGCCCGGATCCACCATCGAGATCAGCGCGTACCCTATCTCTACCTCCATCGGATCGACGGTCAAGAGGGGCAGGACATTCTCCGGGCTCCCAGGAGCGGCCGTCCCGCCGTGCGCCCCCGTCACGGTAGTGCCGCCGGAATGCTGCTGCGGCGCGCCGCCGTTCTGCGCGCGTTTTCTGTCAAGCTCGGCAAGCTGTGAAGCGCCCTCTCGATAGACGCTACGCGCTAAAAACGCCATTATAAATCCAAGGACGCCAAAGGGCACGGTGGGAAGGCCCGGGATGATGGCCAGAGTGAAGAGCAGACCAGCGCCAATGTAAAGCGGCCTGTGGTTGCCGGTGAGGGATGATATTATATCAACGCCCATGTTCCCCTCGCCGGCGGATCTGGTGACGATGATGCCGGTCGCCGTCGAAAAGAGCAGCGCCGGAACCTGCGAGACCAGACCGTCTCCAACCGTCAGGAGGCTGTAAGTCTGAAGCGCCGTCCAGACGTCCATATTTTTTTGCAGTATGCCGATGGAGAGACCTCCGATAAGGTTGATTATCGTTATTATGAGCCCAGCCACCGCGTCTCCTTTGACAAACTTCGACGCGCCGTCCATCGCTCCGTAGAAATCCGCCTCCCGCTGAATATCGTGCCTCCTCTTGCGCGCCTCCGTCTCGTCGATCATGCCAGCGTTCAAGTCAGCGTCTATCGCCATCTGTTTGCCCGGCATCGCGTCCAGCGTGAATCGCGCCGCCACTTCAGCCACGCGTTCTGAGCCTCGGGTGATGACCATGAACTGGATTACGACGAGGATGAGGAATATAACGGCGCCGACGACGTAATTTCCTCCGACCACGAAGTAGCCAAACGCCTGTATGACCTCGCCTCCGAAGGCGTTGAGCAGTATCTGCCTCGTCGTCGAGATGTTGAGGGAGAGCCGGAAGAGCGTCGCGATGAGAATTATCGTCGGGAACGCGGATATTTCGAGAGCGCTCGTCACGTAAAACGTCGCCAGAAGCACCACGACCCCGCAGGTAATGTTCAGAGCCAGCAACAGGTCAAGAAGCGGGGTGGGAACAGGTATGATCATCATAATGACGATCATCACCAACAGAACGGCAAGTCCTACATCGGCGTATCTCGTTATAAAGCTACCTTCAACTGAAGCGGCGTTATCTGCCATTATTCACTCTCCGGGATAAAAAGAATAAAATATACAGCCAAAATATTTATAACTTTTAGTATTATACGCCATATCCGCCATCGGCGCGACTATTGGCGCGCACCTGCGGCGCACTGAGCTCCGAAACCGATCTTCTGTGACCTTTTGTCCTTAAGGCGGTAGATAAACGCCAGCACCTCCGCCACGGATCTGTAAAGATCCTGCGGAACCGTCTCGCCGACTTCGACCTGAGCCATGAGGGCCCTTGCCAATGGTTTATTTTCGATCACTGGGATTTTATTTTCCTCTGCCAATTCGCGTATTCTCTTCGCGACAAGCCCCTGTCCTTTGGCAACGACCACCGGCGCGATCATGCTCTTCTGATCGTACTGAATCGCGACGGAAATATGCGTAGGGTTCGTGACGACTACGTCCGCCTTGGGCACGTCCGACATCATCCGCCCCCTTGCAAGCTCTCTCTGTTTTTGCCGGATACGGCGCTTTATGGTGGGATCCCCTTCCATCTGCTTATATTCGTCCTTTATCTCCTGCTTGCTCATCCGTATCGATTTTTCGAACGACCATTTCTGATAAGCGTGGTCTATCAGGCCGATAAGCAGGAGAAAGAGAGACATCCGAAGCGCGAGCCACCAGATTTTTTTCAAGACGACGGTCGCACCCTGAAATACATTGTAATTCATAAGAGCAAGGAAAAAATCCTGTTCGTCCCTTATGGCGGCGTACAGCACCCACAGCAGGACGAGCGCCTTTGAAAAACCTTTCGCCAGCTCCACGAGCGAGCGGGGCGAAAAGATTTTTTTAAGTCCTGAGACGGGGTTGAACCTGTCAAACTTGGGTATGAAGGGCTTGGTTATGATCTTGAAACCAACCTGACGGAGCAGAATCACGACGGCAGCAAGCGCGCAGAGGAGACCGACTGGCAGCCAACCGATAAAAAAGGCCCTCATTGCCCAGTACAGCGGGAAGCGCCACCAGTCATCCCCCAGCATCTGCTCTGACGCGAGGTGCGATAAAGTCTCCCGCAGCATGGAAGTCATGCCGCCATAGAAATTGACCGACAGCAGGTAGATGCTTAAAAGCCCGGAAATAATCACCACGGCCGCCGTGAGGTCCTGGCTTTTGGACATCTGTCCGTCCTTACGCGCCTTGCTGCGCCTCCTAGGCGTAGCGGGTTCCGTGCGTTCGCCCGCGAAAAGTTGCAGGTCGAACGTCCGGCCTTGAGTGGGAGTTTTAAGGAAAGGCTGATTTATCGTTAGACGGCGTCCAGCTTCCCAAACGGCAAAATGCCGTTCAGACGAAGCGATCGGCGTTTCCTTAAGCTCCGGGGCGCTCATCGCCAGTAAAAAATGCCCGACAGGGCGTACTCTACCGCTCGCTCCACCTCGGCATGGATTACGTCGACCGTCGATGGGATAACCGCGAGGAGGACGAGGAGTCCGACGCTTATCTTGAGCGGGATTCCAAGTACGAATACGTTCATCTGAGGGACCGTCCTTGCCACAAAACCGAGGCCCACGTCCGCCAGTATGACGGAGCCAAGCACCGGAAGGCTGAGGCTCATGGCTATCAGAAAGAGCTTCTGCAGCCAATCCAGCCACGGGACATCCTTCGCGCCGGTCCACATCGCGGTACCGGGCGGAACGAGATTCACGCTTTCCGTAAGCGCCCGCACAAGGAGAATGTGTCCGTTCCAGTGCAGGAAAAACCATATGGCAATGAAGTATTTTACCTGCGCCAGAACCGACGACTGCTGGGACGAGAGCGGATCGAACATGTTCATCATGTTGAACCCCATGATCATGCCGTCCACATAGCCCGAGGCTTGAAGGGCGTAAAGGGGCAGGCTCGATATGAAGCCGACGGACGCCCCTATCAGAAATTCCCTGACGGTCATGATGAAAACATAGAGCCAGTTTCCCAGAAGCACCGTAGGAACTGAAACATTTGCGAGCGGAGTCACTATCAGCGCGAGCATGAGGGACACCCAGAGCTTTGCCTGATTCGGGAAGGAGGGCAGCATAAAGACCGACGCGGTGAAGATCATCGCCAGAAATCTCACGCTGACCATAAAGTGTATCAATATCAGGCTCACAAGCGCCTCGGCGCCCACGAAGGGAAGCATTGCGGCGTCCCGCCTAGCCCACGTACTTATACATGTTCGTGAAGAGGTTGACCGCGAGATCCCTGACCAGCGAGAACATCCAGGGGCCTAGCAGCAGAAGCGCCACGATGACGGCAAGAATTTTAGGGATAAAAGCAAGTGTCTGCTCCTGGATCGACGTCGCGGTCTGCACTATGCCGACTATCAAACCGACCGCCATAGCGATCAGTAGAACCGGCATGCTGGCCAGCACCATTATCGTCATCGCGCTCGTCATGGCGTCTGAAATACTCAGAGATTCCATCGTAATCCTCAGCCGCGCGCGGGCGTCAATTAAAGCTCGTGACGAGGCTCGCGACGATGAGATTCCATCCGTCGGCCATCACGAACAGCAGAATTTTGAAGGGCAGCGATATCATCGACGGAGGGAGCATCATCATCCCCATACTCATAAGAATACTGGCGACTACCATGTCGACCACGATGAATGGTATGTAAATGACTATGCCCATCTGAAAGGCGGTCTTGAGTTCGCTCAGCACGAACGCCGGTATCAGCGTCATCGTGGAAACGTCATTCTGGCCGGCCGGCTGATTTTGGCCGGACAAGCGAACCATAAGAGACAGTTCCCTCTCCCTCGTCTGCTTGAACATAAACTGGCGGATTGGGGTCATCGCGCGTTCAAACGCGGTTTGAACCGGTATTTCCTCCTGCATGTACGGCGTTATGTCTCCTGAATAGACCTCGTTCCAGACCGGAGTCATCGTAAAGACCGTGAGGAAAAGGGCTACGGAGGCGATTACCTGGTTGGGAGGGGTCTGTTGAAGCCCGATAGCGCTTCTGATAAATCCAAGAACTATGAGTATCCGCGTAAAACTCGTCAGCATCAGGAGTATGGCCGGCGCCATGCTCAGGACGGTAATCAGCGCAACGATCTGAATCGTCAGCGCTACGTCCTGGGGTCCGTTTGCCGCGCCGACCGCGAAGTTTATCGCCGGTATGGGCAGATTCGGAACATTTTGCGCGGGCGCGGCGGAAGCGCACGACGCAAACAGAACCACCGCTAAAAGTGCCGCCGCGGACGCCGGAAGTTTCTTTCTAAGAAACATGAAAGCGATCATCACAGAAATTCACCACTGTCCTTCGTCCTCTGTCCCTCATGCGCGCCGGGCGAGAGCGACGCATCATAGTCCTCCCACTCATCCAAGCTCCACTTGCCAAGCAATACGGAACCTCCCTTACCGACAAAGAGAGCGACGACATCCGGGCCGACCTGCAGGATATACACAGCGTCACGCCCGAGGGAGAGCGCTCCGATCACGCGCATACGCCCCGCGCCGCCGGACTTGAAAAACCTCGGTAAAAATTTCGCCGCTCCGTAACCGACAGCGCCAAAGAGCGCGAGCGCAAGCAACATCCGTCCGATATATCCCGTGAGCGAACTGTCGAGGCTCTGTATCTGAGGAACGACATCTTCACTCGCTTGGCTTGCCGCGTATATTGGACATTCGGCGCATATACAAAAAAAGAGCGCCAAGGCAGCCATCCCAATAAGCCTTAACGCCCGCTTTCTCATCAATTGCCTCGTTATATTTCCCATAAAACCGGAAGTGTTAACGGGCGTTCTACAGCAGCGCCTTGCCGAGAGCCTCCAAGACCCTGTCGGGCTGAAAAGGTTTTACGATAAAATCCGCGGCGCCGGAACGTATCGCCTCTATTACCATAGCCTGCTGTCCCATAGCGCTCACCATGACAACCTTAGCCGCGGGGTCGGCTTCCTTGATCTTCTTGACCGCGGCGATCCCATCCATCTCAGGCATTGTGATATCCATCGTAACGACGTCAGGCTTCAATTCAGAGTACATCTGTACGGCAACCTTGCCGTTGTCGGCCTCACCGACTACCTCGAATCCGTTTTTCGCCAGAATGTCGCGCAGCATCATCCTCATAAACGCCGCATCGTCAACTATCAGAACCTTTGTCCCCATTTGTATACCCTCCTTGGATCGCTGTTTGCAACATTATCTACTATGAAGAGATCTCACAAAGGTCAGACACCCATTGATCGTATCCGTTCCGCCTTGCTCACGACCTCGGTTACTCTTATGCCAAAACTTTCATCTATTACGACTACCTCGCCGCGCGCTATCAACTTGCCATTGACCAACACGTCGACCGGTTCCCCTGCCATCTTATTCAATTCTACCACAGATCCCGGCCCTAGGGCCAACACTTCCCCAATAGTCTTTCGAGTCCTGCCTAATTCTACAGTAACTCGCACAGGAATGTCGACTATTAAATCTATATTTCCCGGAGAACCAGCAAATTCTGAACCACCAAGCTGCGCAAACTCCACAGGTCGAGCGTCAACCGGCGGAGATTGCGGACGCGGCGGCAGCGAAACCTGCTGAGCGGGCCTTGCCGCAACGGACGCCTGCGGCTTCGAGGCGGCTTTCAGCGCGGAGGACTGCGCCGGCGCCGGTTCTTCCTCGGGGGGCGCCATCGCTTCGCGCACCTTTGCTGCAAGCATGGCGGCATTCGCCACCGGCATGGTTATGTTGAGCGTAAACGGTTCCACTCCCTCGACCGTCAGTTCGATCTTGCCCAACCATATCTTGGAATCATCGGCTTCGTCCGTGAACGGTATCCATGTTTCAGCGTCGTCTAGACTCGACGACGCCGAATCCGCGGAAAGTTTAGCGCCGCCCATAATACCGCTGAGATTCGTGAGTACCGATCCTATCAGCTGGCTCAAACCCTCTTGCGCCGCCGAAAGATATAGATCGTTCGCCTCGGCGGGCAGATCCTTCGCGTCTCCGCCCATCATGAGATCCGCAAGCGCGAGAGCGCCTCTCTCGGTGGTGATGAGCCGGGTCGGGGCGGAATCAAGCCCCGCAAGCGTCATGGAGTATGAAAAGACCTTAGCCGCGTCGACTTTGCCGCGGGCGGAGTTTTGAGGCAGCTCCTCCTGATCCCCTATGCTCGTCGTCACATCCCGTCCGGCAAGCATCCCTATAACATTGCTCGCGGCGCTTGCCACTATGCCAACAACCTCGTTCAGCGCCGAGATATCGTCCCTGGAGAGGCTGCCGTTGCCGCCACCGGCAACAGCGCCGCCGCCTGATTCACCGTCCGAATTCGACGTTCCGGAGAGAAGCGCGTCTATTTCGTCTTGATTGAGAAACTCGTCGACCATCGTTATTCCTCTCCTTCGGGGATCATATCTTCACTTAGAATTTCCGTCACCTGAGCCGCGTAATTCTTGTCGCGGACGCCCGGGACACACATGAACTTAACCCTGTTGCCGACCCTCATACCGAGAGGGTCCACAGCCGTTCCATCCAGCCTTATAACGTCGCCGGCCTGCAGCTGAATCACGTCGCCCAAGCTCACGATACTGTGCCCCAGCTCCAGCGCCAGCGGCACTGACACATCCTGCAGCCTGGTTTTCAGAACTTCGAGCGCGCCCTCCGTACCCTTGCGGCTCGTCGAGGAGAACCACTGCTGCGAGCTGAGTTTATCTATGAGCGGCTCTATCACGAAGTACGGTATGCAAAAGTTCATAATGCCCTGAATTTCGCCTATCTGAGTCTTCATGGTGACGAGAAGCACCATGTCGCTCCCAGGGCAAACCTGAACAAAAAAGGGATTGTTCTCCATCGTCTCGAATCGGAACCTGATATCTACTACGGTGCTCCAACTCTCCTCCAGATGCTCCAGTATCTTCATCATAACGCGCTCCATTACGGTGCGCTCTATGTCGGTGAGATCCCTCGGCTTGCGCAATGGCTCACCCTTACCGCCAAGCAGGCGGTCTATAATGGCGAAAGTAAGCTGATTATTTACCTCCAGCAACGCGTTGCCGCTCAATGGGTACATTTCGAGCACTCCAATTACCGTCGGCTGCACCAGAGAATTTATAAACTCGTCATAAGCGAGCTGGTCCACCGCGACGACCTCTACCGACACCATCGAGCGAACCATTGTGGATAAAGACGTAGTCAGGCTGCGGCAGAATGACTCATGGATCATCTGAATGGCTCTCAGCTGATCCTTGCTGAATTTATCAGGTCTTCTGAAGTCATAGAGTTTGAGCGGCTTCTCCTCCGCGGCCTGCATACTGGAGATGTCGTCGCCGCCGCTCGATATAGCCTGCAACAGGGAATCTATTTCATTTTGAGACATTACCTCCGGCGGTACCATCCTGAAACCCCCTCCTCAGGCTACTGAGTCATATACTCGTCGAAAAGGACTTTTTCTATGGAAGCCTCTCCGGCTTCTCTCGGCAAAATAGCGTTGAGCCTGGTCTTGAGATCCAACTTCAGCTTTTCCATGCCCTCCGTGAAGCGGATTACATCATATCGCTGATCTTTCAACGTCTTTATGACCTCGTCCTTTATCGTCACGAGCCACCCGTTCGCGGAGGCGTTGATCCGGTCGAACGCCGCCTGATTGGCAAATTCCAGCGTAATTTTCAACCTGACGACGTGTATTTCCTGGTCCGCCAGAGTCGACGTAAATTGGCCAAGATCGAGCATTGGCCCGGGATCGGCCACCTGGTCGGCGACTACGACCTCCTGTCCGCCAAAAAACCTAAGGCCTACGACGACCCCTCCGATAACGCCCACTATCAGAACAACAATACCAACTATAGCCGCAATTAATGTCTTTCTAGCCAATGCCATCCGGAACTGCCTCCTTGCGCTGTCCTGAAGTGACCGATCTTTCGTCAGGGACCTAAAGGGTGACGATTTAAACCCTTGCGGTACCCGGCTGCCTAAACGGCGAAACCGCGCTTAAGCGAATCAATCAGCGTTTCCTCAATTCAGGCTTCACTTTATGCTGTGCTGGGACAGGATCACCATGTCCACCCTTCTGTTGAGCGCCATATTCCCCTCGGAATTGTTTGGGACGTCCGGCCTGGCTGGTCCCAACCCGACAGCCCTAAGTCTCTTTTCTGAAATACCGATCTCTCGGTTCAAATATGAGACAACGGCCGCGGCCCTCGCCGCCGACAACCCCCAGTTGTCGACGTATATGCTGTTCTGCAAAACCGCCGAATCGGTATGCCCCTCCAGCTCGATCTGGTTCGACAGGGAGTTGATTATCATCCCAATCTTGTAAAGCACCCTGAGCGACACCGGGCGAATACGGGCGGAACCCTCCGCGAACAAAATCTGCTCGGAGAACGAAATCACGATGCCGCGTTCTTCGAGGCTTACTCTTATATCGTCACCCAAGTCCTCCTGCTTTATAGCTTCCTGCACAAGAGCTAAAACCTTATTCGCGTTGTTCGTCTGATCGGACTGGGTACGTCTTGCCGCGTCACCCGCTCCCTCCCCGAACGAGCCGTCCACCATGGATTGAGTGCTCGACGCCGCCGGCCCTCCCGGCATGATGCTGAACGCCATCTGCATGGATTCAGCCATCGCCGTAAATTTTGCCACGTCAAGCGTGGAAAAAGCGTACAGGAGGACGAAAAAGCAGAGAACCAGCGTCACCATATCTCCGTATGTAGCCAACCAGAGAGGCGCTCCGGGATTGGAGGCGGGCGCTTTTTTCTTCCTCGCCATCGCTTGACTACCCCTCGTCCTCTTTGCCGGCGTCAAGCTGCTTGCGCAGTTTGGGAGGCAGGAAAACCTTCAATTTTTCCTCGACGATGCGCGGGTTCTCGCCGGCCTGGATGGAGAGGATGCCCTCCACCATCAGCTCCCTCGACAGCACCTCGCGGCTCGAGTTTTGCGTGAGTTTTTTCCCGAGCGGGATAGCGAACATGTTGGCCAGGATGGAGCCGTAGAACGTCGTCACGAGGGCGACAGCCATACCCGGCCCCAACGCGCTGGGGTCGTCCAGGTTCCCCAGCATCTGGATGAGGCCTATGAGCGTCCCCAGCATCCCGAAGGCAGGCCCGAGCTCCGCTACGGAATCGAGCAAACCCTTGTTGTCGCTGTGGCGCTCCTCGAGCAAGCCGATATCCGTGTCCAGGATGGATTTCACCAGCTCCGGGTCCGTGCCGTCGACCACGAGCTGGATCGATTTTCTCATAAATTCGTCGTCGAGCTGGCCCGCGTCCTCCTCCAGCGCCAGCAAGCCCTCGCGCCGCGCTTTCTCGGCGAAGCTCACCAGTGTCTGGATTAGCCCTATCATGTCGATCTGCTCGCTGAAAAAAGCGGACTTGAGTATCTTGGCGGCCGCTTTGCTGCGTTCAAGAGGATTTGCGACCATAGTAGCCCCAAACGTCCCCCCCAGAACTATAAAAATAGACGGTATATCGACAAAAGCCCCTACGTCACCGCCCATTATCATGCCGGCCAGCACGACTATTATCGAAAGAGACAAACCAACGACGGTCGCTAAATCCACTTTCCGATCACCCCATCCCAGCCCCGCAAAACCCGAAAAACGTAAAAAAGCTTACAGCACAAGCGGCTTAGAAGAATTTCTGCGGAAGGATTCAATTTTAGAGATAATTTCACCGACCGATTCTCTCACGAGATACTTATGACCGTTAAGCATCGTGACGACCGTGTCCGGCGTCTGCTCCAACGTTTCTATGTGATCCGAGTTCAGGGCGAATTTCTCACCCTTGATCCTTGTGAGTTCGATCATAAGCAAAAACACACCCTTTTTTAAGGCTGACTTATTGTCAGGCGTCTAAAGGATAAAGAGTTAAAACCCTTGCGGCGTCTGCCTTCTTAAACGGCAAAATGTCGTTTAGGCGAATTAATCAGCGTTTCCTTAGTTCACGCTATGATTATAATACAAAACAACGGACAAAAACAGTGGAGGATGACGCGATGCCATCCTCCACAACCAGGTAAAAACCTAACGCTTCATGTTGATAAGCTCTTCGAGCACTTGGTCCGACGTAGTGACGACCCGCGTGTTCGCCTGGAACCCTCTCTGCGCGCGGATCAAGTTCACAAACTCCTCAGATAGGTCGACGTTCGACATCTCGATCGTGTTGCCCTGAACAGAGCCGGCGCCACCCTCCATCGGCGAGCCGATCTGGGCCATGCCGGAGTTCACCGTCTCGGCGAAACACGTCTCTCCCACCTTGAGCAGACCTCCCGAGTTCGCGAACATCGCGAGCGCCACCTTGGCGAGTTGCTGGGTCTGCCCATTCGAGTACGTGCCGGTTATAATGCCCGTCTGCGAGACGGACCAATTCTCCAGGGTACCCATCGTGTAGCCGTCCTGATAATAGATCTTCGTGGTCGAAGGTGAGTCATACTGCGTGACACCATCAAGGCCAGAGTCTTCCTTGGGTACCTTCGTATTCTCTTCTGTTACATCTCCCCGAAAATCTATTGTTATTTCTGTATCATCTGCGCCAAACTCTGAAAATTTAGACTTAAATTTCAAAGCTCCTCCGCTTTGCACCACCCCACTCGAGTCTTTAACTTCTTTCAGTAGTCCATCCGCGTTAAAAACCATAGTACCTGACGATGGAGTAGTGGGGTCGATCAAATCCGGGTACTCGGGATCCGTGCCATCATATATTTTGCCATCCTCCGACACGAAATAAGCCTTATACGCCCACTCGTTCTCAGCCGTTTTTCTAAACGCTACCTCCATCGTGTATTTTGTTCCCTTTGAATCGTAGACGTCGGCCTTGGTCGCCCACGTATTCGCAACTTCAATTCCCGGATCGCCTGAAGGCCCCGCGGTGTATATCGAGGCTGTAGAGCACAAATTACACCTTAACGACACCAAAGTCGTCGCTTTCGCAGGAATTTTCTGACCTATCGGAATGTTCACATTGCTAAGCGAAGTGGCAAATTCCTTTAAATTCTCATCATATTCATAGCCCTGAACCATGTATCCGTTGCCCTGCATGACGAGGTTCCCGTCGCGGTCGAGGGCAAAGTTGCCGGCGCGCGTGTAGAGGGTCTGCCCGCCGTTCTGCACGACGAAAAAGCCCTCCCCGCTTATCGCCATGTCCGTCGGGATGCCCGTGGACTGGAGACTGCCCTGGGTGAATACGTGCTCGATGGAGCCAACCTGAGTACCCAGGCCCACCTGCGCTGGGTTGACGCCGCCTATGGGAATGGCGCTGTTCGGAGCGCTCGGGTTCTTCGCGCTCTGATAGATCATGTCCCTGAAGTGAAGGACGTCGCGCTTGAAGCCGACTGTGTTGACGTTAGCTATGTTGTTGCCGGTGACGTCCAAGTATGTCTGATGCCCCTTCACGCCGCTGACGGCTGAATAAAGCGAACGAAGCATTTTCTATTCCTCCTGTTTTTTTCGCAGTCCCTTGCCGTCGTTTTTTCCAACTTCCCGGTTGGAGTTACCTTCAAAAACATTGATTCTTGTAATTTTACCTTCACTTTAAATTTGTCGGGAACGAAGCAACCGCGCGCCTACTCTTCGTCCCCGGGCGTTTCAGTCGTACTGGCGGAGCCGGACGAGCTGTCGCTCGACCCGCCGCTGGTTCCGGTATTTGCGGCCGTATATGGCACGCCGATCTGCTCGACACTGCTGAACGGTATGTAAGTGCCGTCCGTGAGATAGAGGTTGACCTTTCCGTCAACGATGTCCAGGAACGACACCTGCCCCGCCTTCAACGTGCCGTCCTCTCCGAGATAACCCACGACCGTGCCTATGAGCGACACGGCGGAAGCGGCGGTCGTAGCGGTATTCGCCTCGATCAGTGTCTCGAGGTTTTTGTTCATCGTCATCTGCTGCTCGAGCCCGGAGTAAGTGGCGAGCTGAGTAACAAACTCGGTGTCATTCATGGGATTTGTAGGATCCTGATGGGTGAGCTGCGTCACCAGAAGCTTCAGGAAGTCCTCCTTGCCCAGGGAGTCGCCCTTGTTCTCCCTCTTGATGGTATCCTCATATTTTACGTAATCGTATGTGCCAACCGAACCAAAGAGACTTGACGCGCTGTCGGCCATTTTCATTTACCCCCTATTATCATGCGACCCAGTGAAGGAGGCCGCGTTCGAGATCTATCCTCGCGATGCGCGGCTCGTCTTCGTCCCCGCCGTCCGCGATTCCGCCCGATTTGTGAACTTTGCCCTTGCCGCCGTACAGGTCGGAACGGCCCCTCTGATCTTCCCTGTTCTTAATATCGACCGCCAGATTCGAAACATGAATACCCTGTGCCTCGAGCGATGTCTTGAGGAGATCGAGCTGCTGCTGGAGTATCTGTTTCAGGGCTTCGTTATCGACTTTAAAGACCGCCTCCACCCCGCTGCCGCTTGCCTGCAGGGATACGTCCACCCTCCCGAGAGCCGGGGGTTCCACAACTATTCTTGCCTCGTTTATGCCGTCGTTTCTCATGAACTCCAGTACGGAGCTGACCCCGTCTCCGAGAAAGTTATCCCCGCGCAGCTCGTATGTCGATCCGGGCAGCGTCGCTGGAACTTCCGCCTTTGTCTCGGCATAGGCCTGCTTCACGCGCGTCTCGGACGCAAACAGGCTCGCGAAGGAATCCGGCTTCGAATCCGAGCTGTCCTCCTGTTTAGTGCCCGGAACCGCTCTCTCTATTTTCTGTTCCCTCAAAACCGAGGCGGCTTTCGCTCCCTTTTGTGTCAGCCGCGTCAGCCCATCGTCATCCGGCCTCTTATTCCAATCAGGCAACGCGGTCTCGTCATCCGGTCTCTTATCCCAATCAGGCCGCACGGCCTCGTCATCCGTCCCGCCGCCGCGCGAGATGTCCGCCGCCTTCATTATTTCGGCGAAAGCGGCATTGGGAACGGCTCTGTCCGACGCAAGCGTCTCTGTCTCAGACTCAGGCGCCGCAGGGTCATCTTTCTCAGCTTTCTCCGCTTCCTCCGGTGAGTCCGCCTTCACATCTTCCTCCGCGCCATCCGGCAATTCAGGAAGATAGGGCAGCGCCGGCGCGTCGGGCAAAAGGGGCGTTTCGGCTGTTTCGGTGAACTCCGGCGTATCGGACGCGTCCGGTAAAAGTGCGGCGTCCTCCGCGGTGTCAGAGGGCAACGCCTCCTCTTCCGGGAGTTCGGTCGGTATTTCTCCCTCGGGAGTCTCGTCGGAGAGGAGTTGCTGCTTCGCCGTCCCGGACACGTTGAATTTCTTGAGGAATTCCTCTATCAGCTTGTGGAGCGAGCCTCCGGCGAAGCCGCTTCCGAGGATGAGATCAGGGTCGAACCGGCTCACCCTTTCGACGGCCATCCCAGCCAGCTCTATGGCTCCGCGCACGTCGCCCTCCGACAGCTCCGCGTCGAGCGCGTCCGCGAAGTCCTTCATGCGCTCCACCCCGTTTGAAAGGGGCGCGATCAGGAGAGAGAGGTCTTCGTCGCTCAAACTCGCGGCGAATTTCTCTATCTTTCCAGCCTCCTCGGAGACCTCTTCGGGTATGCCGTACTTGGCCGCGTACATCGACTTCGCGAGCCTCGCCCCTGCTAAGATGCCGTCGAAGCTCTCACGCGCGGACGGCAAGGACAAATCCTTTCCGACTGCCGGTTTTCCGGCAAACGCAGCCGCCGTACCGTTATCAGCCGCCATAGTTTCGATGAAATCGCGCGCCTGCGCTGGTGCAACCTGAACAGCCATACTCTCCACCCCTTAAACGAACTTTATTGATTCCTCTCCCTGTAAACCTCCGACAGCCTCTCCGTGAGGACAGCGGCGGCAGCCGCCTCGATGCGTCCTAAGATATTGGCCCTCGTGTCCTCCGGCAGACCTTCCAGGATTGCCACGGCCAAGTTCGGGTTCAGTTTTTCGACGATCGCGGCCGCGTTCCTGGCAGACATCTGCCCGAACGTTCCGATAATATCCTTTATCTCGTCCCCCTGCGCCTGCGAAACGGTCCCGGCGCCTTGGGACATTATGTCGTTCGACAGCGCCTCTATGCGCGCCGCCAGGTTCTCTCTCTCGTAGTCGAGATCCTGTTCCCTGATAGACAGGTCGTCCGACGTCTCGTCGAGCTCCTTCTGCCTCGCGTCGATGGATCTCACGGACTCCGCGATCACAGTCTCCCACTCCTCCAGCTCCTGCCTCCTGCGCTCGGCCACCGTGAGCGAATACGATTCGGGAATGCCGAGGGCGTTCTTCATCGGCTCGCCAATCTTCGGTATCCTGGGTACGACAGTATAGACAAAAGGCCTTAAATCCACATTGCCGCTTGCCTGAAGTCCGGCGGATATGCCGGCCGCAAGGAGTATGAGGATAATAAAAAAACCGCAACCTCTCTTTTTTTTCTTCTTTTTCTTCCGTGGCTTTTCAGACTCGGAAGTTTCAGGGGTTGCGGGTTCCGCGGCGGTTCGTTCTCTTTCTTCTCTATCTGCCATTCTCAATCGCCCCTGGAATATTTTCGGTAAAGAGCCAGCACATTCTTAACGTAACGTTCTGTCTCCGGAAAAGGAGGGATCCCGCCGTACGAGTCTACCCTGGCCGATCCGGCATTATACGCGGCGAGCGTCTTAACGTAATCACCATCATATTTATCGGCCAACTGAGCGAGATATTTGATACCCCCCTCGAGATTTCTTTTGGGGTTCATCGGATCCACGCCAAGGCCTTTTGCCGTCCCCGGCATGAGCTGCATCAGGCCGAGCGCGCCCGCGCTCGAAACGGCGTTCGGGTTGCCGCCGGATTCCTGACGCATTACCGCCCTCGCGAGGTCCGGGTCGACCCCGTATTTGCCGCTCAACTCCTGAAGGTCAGGCTCCCACATCGCAAGACGCTCCGCGACGGACTCGGGAACGGAGATATCATCGAGTGGGGTGAAGCCGTCCTCTTCGGCATACGGATCGTCGAGCTTCTCCGCGAGGACATCTTGGAACCTCTCGGCGGGCGACTCTGGGGTTGGCGCTGGATATATGAGCGCCTCTATCTCCTTCATCCTCCCAAGCACTCTCGATATGTTCGTCATCCTCATCTAAAGGTCGGCCTCCCCCGTAAAATCCCTGTGGAATCTCATGGTATTTATATCGTCGAGGTTGTTCTGTTCGGCGTTTAAAACTTTTTTATCCTCGCGATCCTTCAGCTTATCGACATAACGCTCCATAAGCTGGACACTGCGGTGCTTTTCGATGAGCTCCGTCTTCGTCTCCTCTATCTGAACCCGGCAGCACTCCAGCTCCTGTTTGTTCAAATTCAGTTTTTTCTCCATGACATCCAGGTTTTGCCTCTCAAACCACAGCTGCTGCGGCGACACGACGCCCTTTTCAGCGCAGAAGTCAGCCATCGCGTCGTCCCGCTTGGCTTCGATCTCACTCATCTTTGTCAGGATCGACTCCTCCTCGCGCATCCTGACGCTCAGTTCCCACTGAGTAAGCTCTCTCTCCTCTTCGCGAATGTGAAGAACTCGCTTGAATCTCTTCAACTCGCCAGACATAAGTGACTCTCACCTCTACTTCGGCGCCAACTTCAAAAGCTGGCTCACGGTATCGTCGAACAGCACGTTCTCCGTCATTCCCTGCTTCAAAAACGCGTCGACCGACTCGATATGATCGAGCGCCCAGTCGACCTTCGCGTTGCTTCCGGCCTTGTACGCGCCGATATTTATAAGGTCCTGCGCTCCCTCGAAGATCGAGAGCAGTTCTCGCACCCGCCCAGCAGATTCGTACTGGGCCTCCGAAACCACCACCGGCATTACGCGGCTGATGCTGCGCTGAACGTCAACGGACGGATAGTGGTACTTGGCGGCGAGATCGCGGCTCAAGACGAAGTGCCCGTCCAATATCCCACGCACGCTGTCCGCGATAGGTTCATTCATGTCGTCGCCCTCGACCAAAACCGAGTATATCGCCGTAATGCTTCCACGTTCGCCCGCGCCGGAGCGCTCCAAAAGCCTTGGGAGGAACGCGAAAACGGACGGCGTGTAGCCCCTGGTCGCTGGAGGCTCGCCTATCGCAAGCCCCACGTCGCGCTGGGCCATCGCGACCCTGGTGACCGAATCCATCAGCATCAGTACGTTCTTGCCCTGATCCCTGAAGTACTCGGCTATTGCAGTCGCTGTAAGAGCCGCCTTGAGGCGAACGAGCGGGGGCTGGTCGGAGGTGGCCACCACCACCACGGAACGCGCCAGACCCGTCTCGCCCAAATCGCGCTCCAAAAATTCCTTTACCTCTCTTCCGCGCTCGCCTACAAGGGCGATCACGTTCACATCGGCTTCCGTGTTCCGGGCCATCATCCCCAGAAGGACGCTCTTTCCCACCCCGGAGCCGGCAAATATCCCGACGCGCTGTCCCTGTCCCAGCGTGAGCAGTCCGTCTATGACCTTCACGCCCACCGAGAGCGGTTTTACTATCATCTGACGCCTGAGTGGATGCGGAGGCGGAGACATAAGCGGATAATAATCGATCGCCGGCACGGGCCCCAGCGAGTCCAGCGGGTTTCCCAGACCGTCGAGGACGCGGCCTAAGAGCGCGTTTGAGACGTTGACCCCCAGTGGACGCCCCATCGACAGGACATCGCAGCCCGGGCCTATATCCGAAAGTTCGCCGAGCGGCATCAGCAAGACCCTGTCCGTCTTAAAGCCGACAACTTCCGCGCGCAGTATCGTGTCGCGGTTGCGGAAACGGACCTCGCAGAGATCCCCTATCTGAACGTCCGGCCCCTGCGACTCTATTACGAGCCCGACGACCTGAACGACCCTCCCGTTTATGCGGATGAGTTCCATCTGGGCAAGACGCCCCTCGAGGGCGATAAATATGTCTTCCGCTGCCCGCGAAGCAACATTTGGCTCAGCTTGCGGCGTAAGCGTCATCTCCCGCCATGCTTTCCATGATCAAACCCTGAACCTCCGCCGATATCTGCTCTAACTGAGTCCTCCACCTGGCGTCGTAAATCCCCAAGTTCGTCTCTACCAGGCAGCTCCCCCTGTCAACATGGTCGTCCGAAAGAATTTCAAGGGATTTCACCCCGCGGATAGATTCCATGAGGTCGTCCCTATCGGTCTCAACTACCGTAATATCGGCTGGATTGAGGTATATGATGATCTTCTCCCTGTCGCTCACGCGCTTTAAAATATATTCCAAAACGCGCTTTGCCGCCTCTGTGTCGAGTTCCATCCTCGCCTGAAGCAATCGCTTCAGCATGATCTCCCATAAACGCACAAGCTGCGGCATGTGAGCCAGCGCGAGTTCCTCTCTCGCCGCAAAGAGCGCCGTACTCACCTCTGACAGCATCGACAGAGCGTTCGCGAACTTTCCCTCGTACTCGGCGCGGACTTCGGCCTCCGCGCTCGCGAGTCCTTCCGAGTATCCGCCCGCGAATCCTTCCTCATGGCCCTCCTTAGCGGAAATATTCTTCTGTTCTTCCGCATCCTTCAGGGCTTTATCGTAAAAATCGCCCTTTTCCGCCTCCAGCTCGCTCCGAAGCGTATCCATATTGGCCCTTATCTGAGCTTCGGATTCACGTGCCCGGGCGAGTTCCGCCTCTTTCCCGCGAAGTTCAGACCGGAGTACGCGAATCTCCGCTTCAGCCTTTGCCAAAGCGGATTCCTCACTCGCCGTTCCCTGATTGCCAAGCTCTGTTCTATCCAACGACTCCCCGCCAGGGGCGATTTCCTCCAGGGTTCCATGACCGATCCGCACGGTTCCCGGAAGGAGGCGCACAGCCCTGATGAGCCGCTGGCGCGAGGCGTCAGACAACTATCTCTTCCTCTCCGCCGCGGGCTATGACGATCTCTCCCGCCTCTTCCAAAGCGCGCACTGTGTTCACTATCTTCTGCTGGGCTTCCTCCACCATGCGCACCCGTACAGGCCCCATGAAGTCCATGTCCTCTTTCAGCATATCCGCCGCGCGCTTCGACATGTTCTTGAAGAACTTCTGCCTCAAATCCTCCGAGGCGCCCTTCAGCGCAAGCCCGAGATCCTTCAGGTCCACCTCTCGCAAAACCCTCTGCAGAGAGCGGTCGTCGATGCTTCCGATGTCGTCGAACATGAAGAGGCGCTTCTTTATCTCCTCGGCGAGTTCCGGATCCTGCTCTTCGAGGGATTCTATGATATTCCTCTCCGTGCCTCGGTCGACGCGATTTATCAGGTTCACGACAGAGTCTATACCGCCGGCTATCGTGAAATCCTGTCCCATTACGGTTGACAGCTTCCTCTCCAACACCCGCTCCACCTCCCTCAAAACTTCGGGCGTGATGCGATCCATCTTTGCTATGCGCCTAACCACATCCCACTGCGCCGCCGGGGCAAGGCCGCCCAGAACGAGCGCGGACTGTTCCGGGGCAAGGTACGAGAGGATAAGGGCAATTGTCTGAGGGTGTTCGTTTTGGATGAAACTCAGCAGCTGCTGCGGATCCGTATGCCTCACGAAGTCGAACGGCCGTACTTGGAGGCTCGCCGTGATGCGGCGCAGTATATCCTGCGCCTTGTCCGTCCCGAGCGCCTGCTCCAGGAGTTTGCGCGCGTACTCCACACCGCCCTGAGTCATAAACTCATGCGCCATTATCAACTCCTGAGCCTCTTTCAGAACTTCCAGCTTCACGTCCGGCGTAACCTTTCTCAGGTTAGCTATCTCGAGCGTCAGGAGTTCTATGGTCGTGTCGTCGATGTGACGATAAGCGCGCGCCACGGCCTCGGGCCCAAGCGTGACCATCAATACCGCCGCCTTTTCACGGCCTTTCAAATCCTTGCTGCCCTTAGTCATACATCGTCAACCACCCAGTTTTTAATTAGGCTGGCAAGCTCCTCCGGGTTATTCATGGCATAGTTTCTGAGCTGCTCCTCGAGGACGGAGAGTTCGCCCTGAGAGGTCATGAGATCCGGGTTCTCCAGCAAATCCCTGAGCGACGGAGTCTCGTCCATATCCAAACCAGTCCTGTCTTTTCTCTGAGCGCTAAGCTGCCTGCGCCTCCTGATCCACAGGGCAAGCGCGCCGGCAACGGCCATAAGGAGTATCACAAATGAGCTCACTCCGAGAATTATGCGATTTTGGCGTTCCTGCGCCACCCGGGCCGCCATCGCGTCGGCTATGGTCGTATCGAACGCCATTGCCATGACGGTGAGCCTGTCGCCCCTGCCTTCGTCGGTACCTATCGCCGTAGCGACGGCGTTTCGCATGTCGTCCTGCTGCTGCTGATTGAGCTGGCCGTCGATGAAAACGGTCGCCGTTATTCTCTTGATCTTTCCCTGAGTCTCTATCTCCTGAGACTCCTGAGTGGAGTTGTCATAGTTGTTTATGGTCTCGTTCAGGTTATATTCGGCCGGGACGTTCGTCTGCCCCGTATTGACAGGATATCCCGGAATATTGGTAGTCGTTCCGGGCGGGCCGCCGTAAACGCCAGCCGGGCCGCTGTAGCTTTCATCCCTTATCTGCGTGCTCTGCAAAGTGCCGTGAAGTTTGTCCGGGAGGGGCGACACGAGCCGCCTGTTTACCTGGCGCTTGTCGAAATCCAGCTCGACGCGGACTATAGCCTTTACCTTTCCGGGGCCGTATATCTTTTTCAGCGAGTCCTCTATTTTTTTCTCGAACTCCTCCTCGTAATCCCTCTCGAACTGCCTCTGCCTCAGAACTAGCTTGTTGCCGTTCTGAACGGTCAGTGAATCGTCCAGTATGTCCTCGAAATTTATCACGCCGTCCGCGTCCACCAAAGTGACGTTCTCGGGCAGAAGTCCCTCTACGCTGTGAGAGACGAGGTGAACGACAGCCTTTGCCTGATCCTGTCCAAACTGAGACCCTGTCCTGAGCTTCAGGAGGATCGCCGCCGTGGAGGGCTGCTGCTGCTCCAGGAACAGACGCGACTCCGGCACCACGATACTCACCCTGGCCGAAACCACGGCGTTCATCTCCCGGATTGTCCGCGACAGCTCCCCTTCCAGTGATCTGTAGTACGCGATTTTCTTCTGGAAGTCATCAGCTCCCATCGGAAGATTGTCCATGACCTCAAAACCGACGACCCCGCCGCTCGGTATTCCCTTGGACGCGAGGGCGATACGCGCCTCGTAGACGTTCTGAGTCGGAACTAAAATGGCGTTTGCCGCAGAGTCCGTCCTGTACGGTATGCTCTCCGCCTTGAGGTAGGTGATAACAGCCTCCTGGTCCCTCGCTTCGAGTCCTGAAAATATGGGTTCGTAGCCCTGCCGGCCGACCGCGAAAGCCATCAGCATTACCCCTCCGAGCACGACTGCCCCGGCAAGGACCATCGATATCCGCTGCCACCTCTCGCGCGCGTCCCAAAACGACCTGAGGCGCTGGCCGATCTCAATCAATTTATCCCGCATCATTCAGCCCTCGGCATTAAATGTTAAACGGACATGCGCCCGATCTGCTGATAAGCGTCCAGCAGCTTATCACGGATCTGAAGCATCAGTCTCAAGGCGAGTTCCGCCTTCTCCACCGCGATGGAAACCTCGGACACGTCCTCCACCTCTCCCAAGGACATTTTTTCGATCAGCCGGTCCGACTTGTTCTGCAAATCGTTCACGCTGCTGATGCTGGCTTTGAGGACTTCAGAAAATGACCGCGCTTCTTTTTTTTTGTCTTTAATAGCTTTTTGAGGAATAAGCACCGCTCTTTCTTCCAATTTGAAAGGTTGAACGCTTATAGGGTCCAGCATAAAATCAATCCTCCGCTCCGCGTCTTTTAAAATACATGAATAAATAATTATCCGTCACCAGAACAAGCCGGCAAATCCGATGGTGTTTCACTTTAAAAAAGATACATAAAACTTTCTGAAAAACAACGCATCAAAACATTTGCGCTGTTACTCACAACGCATCTTTATTTTCCCCTTCTTCTTCAATATGTCAATATATAAATGAGAAAATATCTTTATTTTATGCCCTTTGAGCGGACTCTCTGATTTGTTTTTATTGACAAAACGCTCGCGGTATATCTCTCAAACAAAACGTTCCGCGCCGAAAATTCGCTAAAACCCGCCCAACGCCGTGCAGCGGCGGGCTTTGGGGGTTACTAGATAAATTTAAGCATATTGCGCCACCGGATCCACGCAGGTTTCCCAAGAAAAATTATACACTACACAGACAGTCATAAATCGGTAATCAACGCTTTACACCCGCGGCATACATAACGGGAAAGTCAGGCAAAAACCGACCGAGTCACTGAATAGTCCTTAAAAATAACTTCATGTTTTATGACTATCCAATTGTCTCATGTAAAGAGATGACGGACCGGCGAACGAACGCAGCGAATTGGCGTCCGACATGGATGTCGGGCGAGCGAATCAGCTCAGGACAGAGGTGTATGAGCGGTCCAATTCGCGGAGTGAGTCGCCGGCCCGTCATCTCGGGTTCATCATTATAAGACAATTT
>JAISYM010000087.1 GCA_031269875.1 Synergistaceae bacterium | reverse complement strand
TCTCTATAAAAAATTATCGAAAACAATACCATTCCTCCACCTAAAATAATAACTGAGAAGTTATTAAATGTCAAAGCGCGTTTTAAAACACCGCAGGGGACGCCGCGATACGCGGAAACGAGTGGGGCGCGCATTGCGCGCCCGCCTCCCATCGCGCCCCACGCGCCCCTTGCACCCACGCCTCCCCCCGCCGCTTTTAACCCAAGCCGCGAAGACCGCGGCCTATCTTGTCGCACAGGGCGCGTATCCGCTTGCGGAGTGTTTTTCTGTCTATATGCAGCGCTTCCGCGATGTCGCCCAGTTTCTCTCCGTTTGCCAAGGCGCGCGCGATCTCGCGGTCTTGTTCCTCCGGCATCGCTTCCACAACTATCCAAAATTCGGCGTCTTTAAAGTCCCTTGACGCGCGCTCGTCGGCAACAAACGCCTCCGGCGCGTACAGTTGATCGCCTTCGTCGTTTCCAATGCTTTCATCAAGAGAGACTGCCCCATCCCGCCATCGCATCTTTTTGGCAGCCTGACGCACCATGCCGGGCAGATAGTTCCAGAGTACGCGGGAAATGCCTTCTCTTAGCGAAAAGCGCCTCGCTAAAGTCAAGAGCGCCGCAAAACCCTCCTGCTCCAGGTCTTCCCGCGACGCCCCCCTGCCGGCGTACCTAAACGCCGTACGCCGCACGAGCGGCGTAAACTCGGCCACAAGAGCTTCGATACCAGCGCCATGACCGCAATCCCGCTCGCTCGAAACCCCTTTTCGCGCGTCTGACACGTTGTCACCGCCTTTATCGTTATTGCCCGACATAATCTTTCCCTCCCTTATAAATATATAAGTTTTGATTGAAATATGGATGATTTTTACCGCCGGCTGCGGCTTTGTAATAGTGCTTATTAATCCTAATGTATCTTAAAAAAATCTATTTGCAAGAGAAGTGTATGTAATTGTTGTGTAAATTAGGTAAAAACTCGTAGAGCCCAATTTTTGTTGAGATTTGTTTAACTTTCATCAACTCAAGCTCTATTTCCCTTGGTGACAGTGCCGCCGGCCTGTACAGGATATCCGCCGCGCGGCCAATCAGATGCAAACTGCGTTTTGAGCCGCCGACAGCGGCGTTATGCCTATCGCAGCGATATCCGCTCGTTATCACGAGCGGACGCCCCAGCACGCCGCGAAGCTCCTCCAGCATCGGAACAAGCCTGCTCGACAGCATTACGCGGCGGCAGCAGCGGCACTCGAATTCGCTGAGTTTAAAGTGCGGGCTGATGGTGTAGTCGTTAAGCGGCGTCATCGCCGGTCCCCTCCATCCTGTTATCGTTCGGACGCACAATATGACGTACAAGCGTATCGGCGGACGCGCCGAGACGCGCGATAGCGTCTGTAAGCCCGTCAAGCCTCTCCTCCATGCGGAAGAGCAGAAACGCCGCGACCGCTACGGAAAACGAACTCTCGAGAAATTCCTCCAAAAACCGCGCTTCCAATGAAAACACCTCCAAATTGCCGGAATATGAACGGCTCCCCGCGGGGTATGAGCGCGTCCGCGTTTTTTCCCCGTGATTAAAGGAAAGGATCACGACAAACCTTTACATGTTTGAGTGGATTCCGATTTCAAGACAATGGCGTCTTGAAATCGGAATCCTGCCCCGGTTATAAGCCGAAGCCCGCTAGAACAGCTCCGTCACCGTCGTCTCTACTACCGCGGCGCCGCCCTTCTCATCCAGGCCGAATATGAATACCTGATTTGCCAGCATCTTGTCCATCGCGGCGCCGACCTCCTCGGCCGTTACGCCTTCCTTGCACTCGGAAAGGGAAATATTGGTCTTCTTGCCCTCATCCGTCACAAAGCGCATCCTCAGCACCCTTTTTTTCGTATCGCCATTCACCGCCTGATTCATCATCCGAAAATCCTCCTCTCCAGAATCTTACAGAACACACAAAATATGCCGCCCGTTCATTAAATAGCGCTCGCCGTTTAACGACCGGACGGCGGCCGTTTAAACTTCGATCTCATCCGTGCGCGAGAGCGTGACAATGACCGCAGGGAATCTCAACAAACCCTTCAAACTTCCGGCCACCTCGCCGAGCGCGCCGGCGGATGCCTCGCCATCGATCCTCCCTATGCTCACACTGCGATACAGGTGCTTGTCGCCTTTCATCTCACCGGTATCCATCTTGAACCCTATCCGCGCCGATATAGACCTGATGCCTGCCATTCCGACTCCTCCTTCAGAAAAGTTTTTTACTGCCTTGCCCCCGGTGGGCCTTCCTATTATGTATAGTGCATTCGGGAGGGCAAAAATTGGGAAAATTGGCGAAGATTGACGGCTTTTGCCAATTTCAGCGGTTTAGGGGGGCTGATTTATCGTCAGGAGTCCGAAGGGTTATTCCTTATTCAATGAAAAAATAGACTGATTCAATAATGTTGGATGACTGTTCAGCAGTATTATATAGTATACTCTGTCCAGTATTAATCTGTTTTCGAGAGCCAGATAACCTACGGGCGGGGAGCGGGCAATGTCATACGCAATATGGAAAAAAGCGCTGTTATCGGCGGCCGCGCCATTTTTGGCCGTATTCCTAATCCTTATCATTATAATAGCTCAGTTCGCCGCAGGAGGCATAAACAGTCAAGCGGAGATGGAGCTGCGCAACTTGGCGCGTTTAAACGAGGTCAACTTCCTGGGGTTGGTGAACAGCGTCAGGATATCGCTCATGACGGCCGAGGCTGAACTCGAAAAAATCGACGTGAGCCTGCCGGACGCGCGGGACAGAGGCGAGGGCATACTTCTCTCAATGATGGAGAACAGGCATATATTCAACGCTTGGCTTGCTTACGAGCCGGAGGCCTTCGACGGGCGCGACGCGGAATACGGCGCGGATTATCCCGGCGCGCCAAGCGGACGGTACATACGCTCATTCATCAGGGGCGGCGGCGGGTACGAGACGGCTCCTGACATGGACGAATCGACGCTGGACAACCCCGCTTATTCCATCTGGTACACCGCTCCCCGCGATACGGGGAAGCCTCACATCGACCTGAGCTCAAACGTCATGTACGACTACAAAACAGGCGAGGGCGCGCGCAACGTGGCGGCCATCTCCATACCTATTTACAAAAACGGCGCCATCGTCGGATGCGTCGGCGCCGATATACTCTTCGACGAAATGACGCTCGAGTGGGAGACGCACTCGGAAGTCGTCTCAACGCTGTTCAAGCCAGGATTCGGCATCATCTACGCCTCTGACTCGGGCGACGTTGGAAAACAACTCGGCGAGTTGGGACTGCGCAACGCCGCGCGCGTCGAGGAGGCTTTCGCGGAGGAGAAGGAACTGTACTTACAGAGAGATTACTCGTACTTTTTGGGAAAGGACGCTTTTATATACTTCAAGCCGCTTTTTATCGAGGGTTTTGACGAACTCCTGTATATTTGCGCGGCGCGGCCCAGGAGCTCGGCGTTAAAAACGTTACCCTTCACCGCGCCGCTTATATGCGCGCTCGCGTTGGCCCCGCTCATCTTTCTGGCGCTCTGCCGCCACATCACGCGCAGGGTATCAAAACCTATACACGACCTCACCTCGGCGGCTGACGGAATATCGCTCGGTGATCTCAGCATCGAGATACCGCGGCTTGACTCGAACGACGAGATAGGGCTGATGTCCCGCTCGCTCCGCCGCATGGTGGAACAGTTCAAGACGTACAAGAGGATGAGGAAACAGGGGGAGGAGATGCTCGACGTCTACCAGGCGCTGAGCGAGGCTATGTACAATGACAGCGGCATAAAGGAGGCCTTCATCTCCACGGCGCGGGAGATATGCCTATTCTCACGCTCGCACAAGGCTCAACTGGTGTTCGCGGAGAACGGCCGCTATGAACTCCTCTCCTGTTATGTGCTGGGAACGGGCTTCGTCACGGAGCGCGGAGACTCTGCCAAAGATTATCCGTTCCTCGGCAAGATCGCGGAGGCTCTGGGCTCAAAGGAAATACTCTCCATGAACGAGCAGGCCTTGGCCCGGCAAGGAATGGACTTTACGGACCCGGCTACCGCGTCCGTCCGCATACTCCCTATTCGCTCAGGAGAGGAGCTGCGAGGATACTTCATTCTGGAGAGGAAGCGCCTCGCGCCTACAGGCCCCGGCGACGACGACAGGCTTATTTTCATCGCGGAGACGGTCTCCCGCATCCTCACACAAAAGGAAAAACGAGCGTAACTTATTCCAAGTTGAAATCAAAGGCCTGAAGGGTGGAGATTTGAAACCGCGCCGCCACGTCATCCTGAAACATAATTAACGCGCCTTTGATCGCAATTTAGTATTACATGCTCCTCCGCATCGACCTGGCGGCCCAGATGCCGGAGGCGGAGGCTTGGATCACTCCGCGCGTGACGCCAGCGCCGTCTCCGGCCGCCCAGAGGCCCGGGATTTTTGTCTTTAGCGTCCCGTCGAGTTCCAGCTTGAGGCTGAAGAATTTGACCTCCACTCCGTAGAGCAGCGTGCTGGGGCCGTCTATACCAGGGATTATGTGATCGAGCGCCGTTATCATCTCCATGATGCCGGTCAGGTGTCTGTAAGGCAGAACGAATGAGAGATCCCCCGGCTCCGCGGCGGCCAATGTCGGACGGACGAGGCCGCGCTCCATGCGCTTGTGGGTGGAGCGCCTCCCCTTCTTGAGGTCGCCGAGCCTCTGAACCATCACCCCGCCGGTCAGCATGTTCGCGAGGCGCGCGATGTGACTGCCGTAGCCGGTGGGATCCTTGAAGGGTTTGGAGAACATCGTGGAGACGAGTATCGCGAAGTTGGTGTTCTCCGTCTTGCGGCCTTCATCCCTGTTAGAGTGACCGTTTACGGTCAATATTCCCTGTCTGGACTGGTACTCCGTCGTGACCTCCCCGTTCGGGCACATGCAAAAAGTCCGTACCCGGTCATCGAACGTGGGCGTATCGAGCACAGCCTTTATCTCGTAGAACTGTTCGGTAATCTCCTGGGCCCAAGCCGACGGTATTTCGACCCGAACGCCTATATCGACCGGGAGCGACGCGATTGGCAGGCCAAGTTTTTTTATCGTCTCCTCCATCCACGGCGCGCCTTCCCTGCCGGGCGCCAAGAGTACGCTTTTCGCGGCGATCTCCTCACCGCTTTCGAGCAGGAGGCCGCGCACCGCGCCGGAAGCGTCCAGAAGCACCTCACGCACCTGCGTATTCATGCGGATTTCACATACGTTCTCGATATGATGATAGATACTGGAGAGGATATCCCGCGATTTATCCGTGCCCATGTGCCTTATGGCGGCCGGCAGAACCGCCAGCCCGGCGCGGCGCGCCTTGTCGATTATCCGTGCGGCCATCTCGCCCTCCGGCTTGAATACCGTGTCGGAGGCCCCGTGTTCCAGGTATACCCTGTCAACCTCGTTTATCAGGGAAATGAGTTCGTCTCTCCCGCAGTACTGGTCGAGGTTGCCGCCAAACTCCGGCGTCAGTGTCAGCTTGCCGTCGCTGAACGCGCCGGCGCCGCCCCACCCGCATATCACGGAACATGGCTTGCACTGAGTACACTCGGCCGCCCCCATTTTAAGCGGGCAAACCCTCTTGCTTATATCTTTACCCTTGTCGATCTGCAGGACGCGTTTACCCGCCCCGGCAAGTTCCATTGCGGCAAAAAGTCCGGCCGGTCCCGCTCCGACAATCGCCGCGTCGTATACTTCAGCCATATATGTATCTCTCCTTATTGCAGCAGATTGGCGCATATATTATACCGCCGCACGTAGTATAATCGGAAAAGGCTGCAATTTGCTCTCGGCATTTTCTGAAAATATAACAAGGAGGACGACAAAATGAAATTTGAGGTTTTAAGCGACTCTCCCCGCGTGAGCGGCAGGAAAGTCTTGGGCATAGCCCTCTTCGAGGACTTTGCGAGGAGCGATCTCGATGTTATACCATCCAGCCTCGCGGTGCTGACATGGATGTCCATGCCAAGGGAGAACTTCAAAGCCAAGAAGGACAGCGTCCTGGTAATCCCGCTGGCTGACGGCGAGGTTCGCCATATTATCATATTCGGCCTTGGCAAGAGGGGCGAGGCGGCGCCGGACGACTACCGCAAAGCGGCGTACTCGATCACGAGACACGCGGCCGCCAAAGGAGCGGACACCGTCGCGCTGGCCATTCCGGGCGCGGAGGACAGGACGATCTCCCGCTGCATCGGGGAAGGGGCGGCGCTCGCCGCTTATCGGTTTGAAAAATATCACGAGCCCGATCCCGAGGACGTATTCGCTGTTCCGGCGTATATAGACGTGCTGCGCGGGAACGTGGACGGCCTCGAAGAGGGCAGGATCATGGCGAATGGGCAGTGTTACGCGCGGGATCTCGCGAACGAGCCTGGAAACGTCATAAACCCGGCCGTTTTGGAGGACTCGGCCCGCGCTCTGGCGGCCGAAAAGGGGCTTGCCATATCGGTGTTGCACGCTGACGAACTCAAAAAACGCGGCATGAACGCGCTTTTATCGGTCGGAAGCGGTTCCGCCACGCCGCCGCGCCTCATTCACCTCACCTACGAACCTGTGGCCGCTGGTTCGGCAAAACCGGCAAAAAGTTCCATCGCTATTGTCGGCAAGGGCCTGACGTTCGACTCTGGCGGCCTGTCCCTCAAGCCGGCCGATTCCATGCTGACCATGAAGGGCGACAAGACGGGCGCGTGCGTGGCTTTGGGGACGATAAAGGCCGCCAGCGAATTGGGCCTGCCGATCAAACTTCACGTGATTATCGGCGCGGCCGAGAATATGCCGAGCGGTTCGGCGTACCGGCCGGACGATGTGATCAAGGCGTACAACGGCAAGACCATCGAGGTGAACAACACCGACGCGGAGGGACGGCTGACGCTCGCTGACGCGTTAGCCTACGCCTGCGAACAGAAGCCGGACGCCGTCATAGACATAGCGACCCTCACCGGGGCTTGCGCCGTCGCGCTCGGCGATACTACGGCCGGGCTCTTCTCGAACGACGACAAACTGGCCCAAGAGATGCTCGACGCATCCGCCGCCAGCGGCGAGCCGTTCTGGCGGCTCCCGATGACCGACCCGAACCTGCGCAAGAAGCTGAAGTCCCCGATAGCGGATCTTGTCAACTCCGCCGGCCGTTACGGCGGCGCAATCACCGCGGCGATGTTCCTGGAGAATTTTGTCGAAAAGGGGATTCCCTGGTGTCATCTGGACATAGCGGCGACCGACTTCGTCAAAGAGCCATATTCCTACTATATAAAAGGCGCTTCCGCCTTCGGGATTCGCTCGATTCTCACCTGCCTCATCGGCAGGGCAAAGGACGGCGCTATTTAAAGGAACGCCGATATACTATTTCGCGAAAAAATCGGGCTTTCCTTAAGGACGCTGCGCGGCAAAATAGCGGAATGGGATTTGGTCGCCTTCGAGCATACGAGGGTTTGAGGGGGAGTCGTTTGCGGCAAGTCTCCGGCTGAAGTTAAATCGCCTGTTGACACGGCCTCGCGCTTTGATCTTGACGAAGCGGCGCTTGTATCCGCCAAACAGATCCATCACGCCGCAAAATTCTCTCCCTACCGCCGCGCAGTAGTCCATGACACACACAGCGGCGCGCAGTCTCCTCTCCGTCTCGGATTGCTGGGATGGCGCGTCGTTCGTTTCGACGAACACCATAAAATCGCCGCCACCCGGCGTTTTTTCAAACTTGTCAAGCCTGTCCCGCTCGTCAGTCCCGGCGAATACGTAACAGCCGATGAGCCGCGCGTTCTTCTCCTGAAGAAACATGCGCCCGGTCTTTGGGGGCGCGGTTTGCATGTTGACTACGATCGTGTTTTCGGGAACGTCCAGCACCGTGATCCGCCGCCGCCCGGAGAACAGCGAGATATCTTGGCAGCCGTCCCTTCGGACAACCGGCTTCACTATCGCCGAATCGGATAAAATATCGCGCAGTATCTCCGCCGCGTTTCGCGCCACCGCTATTTACCCCAGGCTATTTCGTCAAACAGCCTGTTCATGGCGTCTATCGTTTCGTCGAAACACTTCGGAGTCGTCCCCAGCTCCTGGCTCACGGGCGTCTGATTCAGGACATAGCGCGCCAGCGCTCCGTCTTTTGTGGGAGACGATTCCTGAGTCGTGTAGAGCTTGACCTGGCTTGCCTTCAGCAGTTCGCGCGCGTCATAGCCCTCCTGCTCCATGATCTTGCGCATCCTCGGGGCGTTGCGGTTCATAAGGATAAGGGCGTCGAGCTCCTTGAGTATATAGTCGCTGTGCGTCGTGATCAGAACCCTTACCCCCGCGTTCGCGAGCCTCGCGAAAAGCCGCGTCATCCTCCGCTGATTGTTTGGGTGCAGGTTCATTTCCGGCTCGTCCATTATCAGCAGGTTGCCGAAGTTTGCCATGTGCTTTATGTAGAGGCCGATAAGGAGCAGGGACCTGACCGCGCTCGAACTCTCGGCCATCGACAGGGAGAGATCGGAGCCCGCCGGTTGGTAGCGAACGCCCATCATGCTGTCTATAACGTACTCGCCGCCGATGATATCGGCGAAGTCCGTCAATATTTGAGGATACTCAACGACCACGGGGCTCAAGTGATCCGCCCTGATCTGCCTGAAGCGAAGCAGGGACTTGAGATTGTCCCTGATGGGCAGCGGGTAGTTCGAGGGCAGTTTCAACTGGCGGCCTGAGCGCACCGAGCCGATCATGTCCTCCAGGAAGCTGTCTCGGGCAAGGCTTATCTCGTCCCTGAAAATTTCGATGCCCGTCCGCTCAACGCTCGCGATGAACGTGTCGGGAAAGAGTTGTTTTACAAAGATACGGGTGACGGCGTCGCTAATCCACTCGCGCATGTAAACGCCTTCGAGAATCTCCTTATGCTCGCGGTTGTTCAGGTGGATGTTGATCACGCCTCTTCGCACGTTGATGTTAAGGACCGCGGAGAGATCCGTGCTGACGTGAATCGCGCTGTTCATCCTTCTGCCCATCAGCGCGAAGTCCTCCTCGAAGAACTCAGCGCTCACGGATGCTTCGGACAGCGCGTCAAAGGAGCAGGCCAGGGTGTCTGACAGTTCGAGAGCGTATTCACGAGAGGCTTCGGAGAACATCTTCCTCATCATGGCGACCAATTTTTCCTGCTCATATCGGATCGCGAGCCTGCCGGACTGAAAGAGCTGAGAGAACTGCGCCTCGCTGATCTCGAACGGCATCGAGACCTGACGCGCTTTTTTTAAAAAACCGTAAAGGGTGTAGGCGGCATAAGTCTTCCCGGTGTTGTTCTCACCGCAGATGACAGTGATATCGCCAAGCTCGACTTGCGCCTGTCTGAGAGGCCCCACATTCTCCAGGACAAACCGCACTTCTCCACCTCCAATTTCAAATGATACGGCAGTACGCTATGAACCAGCGTCTCGGGAATTATACCACCAGCCGCAAATTTGACCGTAAATGGGACTCGACATTAAACCGCTATTGTCTTATTATATTATTGTAGTTTTTCAAAGAGGCGTAACGTCGTTCAATTATAAAGCCAGGAGGCGAGCCATGAGTGAATGCAGCACAGTCTCCGCCGTAATCCCAAAACTTTCGCGCGAAGTTGTGGATATCTTTATCGAACCGGTCATAAAGCGTTTTGACACATCTTTCGGCGTCTCGGATGAGGATGCGCGTGAAAAGACGGAGGATAATAGTAAGTAATTTTACTGATCAGCATTTAAATTAAAATGATTATAATTTAGCGGTATCAATTGAACAATATTATTGGAGGTGTGTTTGTATGAGTGAAATAGCGCGCATTGGCAAGCCGGCGCCGGATTTCTCGGTACCTGGGTTCGACGCGGTTAAAGGAAATTTCGGGACGTACTCGCTTAAGGACTTCAAGGGTAAGTACGTGATGCTGTTCTTCTACCCTGGCGATTTTACTTATGTCTGCCCCACTGAGCTGATTTCCGTAGCCTCTTTAAAAGATAAATTCGCCGAGGCCGGGATTCAGGTACTGGTTGTCAGTACCGACAGCAAGTTTTCTCACAAGGAATGGAACGAGAGCGAGCTCTCGCCGGCACACGGTTCCAATTACCCGTTCCCGATGCTCTCCGACACTTTGGGCAAGATAGGCGCGTCGTACGGGATCTTCGACGAAGAGGGCGGCGTCGATCTCAGGGGAGTAGTTCTGATAGATAAGGCCGGCCTGGTTCAGGTCATACACATCAACGCCGCGCCGCTGGGCCGCAACCCGCAGGAATTGCTTCGCGTCGCGCTTGCGCTGAAGGAGTTCAACGACAACGGCGGAAAGGTCATTCCGGCGTGCTGGGTACCTGGCGACGACGTGATCGACCCGTCTTACGAGAACTCCGGCAAGATGTGGAACAACTACAAGGGAGTCATTCAGCAGGGCGTTGTACAGGGCGGGAACTGGCGCGTAAATTAAGAAGCCGGTTTTGAGCCTGGAACACAAAGGATAAAGACAACAGAGCGGGGCCCGCTTAGGGGCCTCGCTCGCTTGTGCTAATTTATTTAAGGAAAGGCCGATTTATTGTGACACTATGGCTATGACTCTCGCGAAAAAGCAGGCGGAGCTGGGGAGCGCTCCGGTTATGCGGCTTCTTTTTCAAATGGCGCTCCCGTCTATGGGTATGATGTTCCTGAATACTCTCGTGTTCCTCGTGGACTCCATCTTCGTCTCCTGGCTGGGAGAGGAGCAGATAACCTCGATGTCTCTGTCTCTGCCCGTCGCTGTGACATATTTCGCGCTTATGGAGGGCGTAGTCGGCGGCACAACGGCGCTCGTGGGACAAAACCTCGGCAGGGGGAACCAGAAACTCGCGCATCTGATAGCGGTCTCCGGTCTCACCCTGGCCTACGCGCTCTGCTGTTTTACGCTGCCTTTAATGTTTCGCGGAACCTCCGTCTACATATTCGAGCGCCTCGGGGCGTCCGGCGGGACGGTCATCGAGTACGCGTACCGCTACAACTTCTGGTGGCCCTTTATGGCGCCGTTCATAGCCTATTCGTTCATATCGAACAGCGTCTTCCGCTGTCAGGGAGACACCGTGACGCCGCTTATCTCTATGACGATCGCAAACGCTGTCAACATAGTCCTCGACCCGTTATTTATCTTTCCGATGGGCATGGGCATAGAGGGCGCTGCGATAGCGACGCTCCTGGGAAGAATCGCCGCTTCCATATATTTATATTTCAAGATGAAGCGCGCCGGCGGCATTTTCATTCCGCTGCTGCCGAACGCGAGGAGGGCTTTTTTTAAATACTGGCGGGACATAGCGTACATCGGGCTGCCCGTCACTATCTCGACCGGCAGTGTGGCGCTCGGGTTTGGCTGGATCAACACGATACTGTCCGAATTTGGAAATTACGCCGTCGTAGCCCTCATGATGAGCCTTCGCATAGAGGATTTCTCGTTTACCGTCATAGTCGGAGTATGCGCCGCGCTTACGCCGTTTTTAGCCTTCAACTACGGCAGGAAAGACCTGCCCAGGATGATAGAGGGCATGAAAGCCGCTTCGATCATCACCTGCGGCGTGATTCTGGTGATAGGTTCAGTCCTATTTATTTTTCCCAGGCTCTTTATAGATCTGTTCAGGCCATCGCCGGAAGCGGCCGACGCGGCGGTGTTATCCATTCGCTACGCTATTTCCTCTTACCCTTTTATAATATCGCAGTTCATAATGAACGCGCTCTTTGTGGCTACAGGCTATTCCATCTACGGCACCATCTCTCAGCTTGTACGCTCAATATTCGTCCGCGTGCCGTCCGCTTATCTCTTCGCGCATCTATTCGGCATCAGCGGGATATGGCTCTTTCAGCCCGTATCGTGGTTCTTCGCCTCGGTCATCTCGGCCCTTTTTGCCGTAATCCTGCTGCGCAAGACGAAGGATAGCTTTCAGGCGCGTCTATAATTCAGTCTTTTCCGTCTATCAACTCGCTCTCGAACTGCATCGAGTAGAGCTCTTTGTAATGCCCGTTCCCGCGCAGCAGCTCCGCGTGCGTGCCTTGCTCGATGATCTTGCCGTCCTTGACGACCAGTATCATATCCGCCATTTTAATCGTCGAAAGCCTGTGGGCGATCAGGAACGATGTTCTCCCCTCCAGAACCTTTGATATGGCGTGCTGAATTTTGCGCTCCGTTTCCGTGTCGATGGAGGAGGTGGCCTCATCCAGGACGAATATCCTCGGATCAGCCAGCACGGCCCTGGCAAATGATATGAGCTGTTTCTCACCCGTCGACAGTCTGTCCCCGCCCTCACCCACGTCGCTCTCCACGCCGTCCGGCAGTTTCGCGATAACCGTGTCCGCCGACACGAGACGCGCGGCCTCCAGTATCTCGTCCTCGGTCGCGTCGAGCCTGCCGTAACGGATGTTCTCCTTTACGCTCCCGGAGAATAGGTGCGGACTTTGCAGGACATAGCCTATGTTGGAGTGCAGCCAGAGCTGCGATCGCTCGCGCGCGTCCTTCCCGTCGATCAGCACCCTGCCCGATGAAGGCTCGTAGAATCGGCAGACTAGGTTCACGAGCGTCGATTTTCCGGCGCCCGTCTCGCCGACTATAGCCACGCACGATCCGGCCGGCACGCTCAAGTTGAAGCCCTCCAGGACGTTTTCATCGCCGTCCGGGTAGCGGAACGTGACGTCATCGAAGCGGATATCGCCCCTCAAGGACTCCCAATTCTCGCGCTTTGGGTCGAAGCTGTCGCCGTAAATCGCCGTAACTTCCGGCGCGTCAACGATCTCCGGCTTCTCCGCCAAGAGGGATAATACGCGCTCGATGTTCGCCTGGGTGGCCGTTATCTCCCCGAAGATCATCGCCATGCGCTGAATAGGCTCAAATATGCTTATCGCGTATGTCACCATCGCGGACAGCGTTCCGAACGCCATCGCGCCGCCCATGACCTTGACGCTGCCCTGGACAAGTATTATGGATACCGCGAACGCCCCAAACATCAGCATGAGCGGCGTGTAGACGGCGCCAAGCGCGGCCGCGCGCGTCGAGCCCCTGTACATTTCGCGCGTGAGATCCCCAAATTCCGAGATATTTATATCCTCGATCACTAGCGTCTTCGAGGTGCGCGCCCCGAGTATGCCCTCGTTGAAAGCCCCTGTGATCCGAGAGTTCGTCCGCCGCACAGCTCGGTTGTGTCTCAAGATGCGGGTCTGGAACCACGACGTTATGAGGCTCATCGGTACGACCATCAGGATAAGCCAGGCGCCAAGGCGAAAGTCCAGCATCAGCATAGCCGCGACGGAAAAGAGTATGTAACCCGCTCCCCAGAGGATATCTACAAGCCCCCATGAGAGCATGGTTCCTATCCTGTCCGTGTCGGACATGACGCGGGAGATCATGTACCCGACCGGCGTCGTGTTGTAGTACGACAGAGAGAGTGTCTGGAGGTGGACGAAACACGCCTTCTTCAGATCACGCGAGAAGCCCATCTCCAGCTTTATGGCCGTCCTCGCGAATATGACCGTCACGATCATCGCGGATATGATCATCGCCGCCCCGAGCGCTATGGACCGCGCGAGTCCCTCCGCAGCGCGGGGGACTATGAACGAGTCTATGATAAATTTTTGGTAGATCGGGATGAGCGCGTCTACGACGCTCCCAAAGACGAGCATCGCGGCAAGGCGCGCGGAAAGACCCTGGTAGGGCCTGAAAAACGGCAGCATTCCCGCCCATACGCCAAACCCAAACGGACGGTTGTAAAAATCCTCGTCATGCCGGGTCATTATCCGTACTCCCCTCGTCGGCTATGCTCTGCTGCATGTCGTAAATCCTCCGGTAGACGCCTCCCCGCGACAAGAGCTCCTCCGGCGTTCCCATCTCCAATATGCGCCCCTCGTCCATCACCATGATGACGTCCGCCCTGGAGACCGACGTCACCCTATGGGCTATGATGATCGTCGTAGCTTTTTTCGTCTGAGACATTCTTTTTCTGATCGCGGCCCTTATGCGGGCGTCCGTCTCGGTGTCGACGGCCGAGAGTGAGTCGTCGAATATCATTATTTCAGGCTCTTGCAGTATGGCGCGCGCGATTGCGACACGCTGTTTCTGGCCGCCGGAGAGCGTAACCCCGCGCTCGCCGACTATCGTCTCATACCCCGCTGCAAAGGCGTTTATAGCGCCGTCTACCTGTGAAATCGCCGCCGCCTCCCTTATCATCTGGATGGGAACGCCTGACTTGAGCGACGCCACGTTCTCCCTTATCGTTCGCGAGTAGAGGAAGGGTTCCTGGAGCACTATCCCTATATGCCGCCTGAGCCGCCTTCGATTGAAACGCTTGATATCCGCCCCACCGATTTTGATCTCACCGTTCCCCGGCGCGATATCGTACAGCCTGCATATAAGGTAGGCCAGCGTTGTCTTGCCGGCGCCCGTCGCGCCCAATATGCCGAACGTCGTTCCACCCCTGATGGTGAACGAAATGTCGCGAAGCACCGGCTGTGAACCGTATGAAAACGTGACGTGACTGAACTCTATATCGCCCGTTACCGGCAACTCCGCCTCATCATCAGAGTCCGGCTCATCGGCGTCAGTCTCCTCCGGCGCGTCCATTATCTCCTTGATACGCTCCAGCGATACGCTCGTCTTGCTTGCCTCCGAGAGAACCCGCCCGAGTCCGCGCACCGGCCAGATGATCATTGAGTTGTACGAGATAAATACCATGAACTCTCCAACCGTGACGCCGCCGGCGGAAGCCTGCCAGACACCGACAGAGCAGAGCGCCACCATCTGAAGGCCGGTCAGGAGATCCCCAACCCCCCAATACGTACTCAAAATCTCGCCAAGCCGCATCCAGAGCGAGGCGTAATGCCTGTTCTGGAGGTCGAACCTGTCGGCCTCGTAACGCTCCCGCCCAAAGGCGCGAACGACGCGCACGCCTGTGAAGTTCTCCTGCGCTATCGTCAAAAGCCGGCCCTCCGCCTCGTCAGCCGCCAAAAAACGTTCGGCGGCGCTTCGCAAGAAGGCAGAGGAGTAGATGAATATTACAGGCAAGAACGCGAAAGAGGCCGCCGCCATCGGCCTGTTTATGGGAAACAGGAAGCTGTAGGCGAAAACAATCAGCCCGACGGCGCGGACTATCTCCGTCAGCTGTGTTGAAATAAAGCCGCGAACTACCTCGACGTCCGACGTGCATCTCTGTATTATGTCCCCGGTCTGAATTTCGATGTGCCACTTGTATGGGAGGCGCTGTATATGGGAGTAGAGAGCGTCGCGCAGTCGCTTTATCATGCCCTCGGAGCTCAAGGCGAGACAGATGTGGTGCCCAAAATTAAATACGCCTCCCACAGCCGCAATCCCCGCCACCAACATCCCCACAAGGTAGAGGTTCCGGCGAAGCGCATCCTCCCCTCCCCGGAATCCGAAGACGGCAAGCAGACGCGGTATAAGCGGCACACCGGACGCGGGAAGCCCGCCAACGACGTTGTCGACGGCAAATCGTATCGCCTGCGGCAGTAAAAAGCTGCAGCAGACGGATAAGAGCATGAATACAAAACCCATAAGATAAAGCGCCCGGCCGCCTCTGGAAACCCTCCAGAGCAGGGAAAACTGATCCTTTATCTCCCGCATAACACTCATTCGCCTATTCAGACGGGCGCTTGCAGCGCGAAATCGCCTGCCCGCCCGCAACTCACTCCTTAATAATTTTCAACTTAATCTCTATCGTATAAAGTATATACGCAAAGTCAAGGGGGTTGTTGCCTATGTCTGACAAGTGCCAGGACAAAGGGCTACCAGCGCGCAGAGCCACGGCGGAATATCCTTAACCTGAATAGTGGTAGAATAGGCGTCATGTCTGATAAAAAAGTGACGCCCGGAAGATATAATAGCTTGGTATCGTTGATTCAGGCCGCTCTTACAAAGACTGCAAGAGCTATTTCATCCGCTATGTACGTCGATTATGATAAGGTCAGCGAAAATAACGCGAGCCACATCAAAAGAGAAACGGGCGTAGATGTGTCGGGTTATACCAGAACGCTGACCGCAGAAGCTGTCCAACACGCTTTGGATTTGCACAGCGAAGGTGGAATCAGGTTAGAACAATATCCTATTCAGTTGCCTTTAACGCCGGAAGATTTTGAATTACTGCCGCGGTTGCTTAATGAGCCCGACTCCATAGCGCTGAGCAACATCAAGGGTCCTAATGGTCAGAGTAGAATTATCTCAAGGAAGGTAGTGAACGACGCGTATGTTATTGTAGAAGAAGCGAGGCCCAAAAAGGGTTTAAAAAAACTTACGCTGGTGACTATGTGGAAAGAAAAATCAGGAACCCCCCAGTCGACGCCCAAAGCGCTCTCGACCCCAAGTCGAGCCGGAAATGTTCCTGAACTTGGTAATAATATATCACAAAAAGGAGATAACCTCAACATGGGGAAAGCGGCTTTGTCGCTTAGGAATACTCTTATTACAGGCCTAAAGTGTAAAAAAGTGGTTGTTGCCTATGTCTCTTAGAGACGGCGATATCACGGAATATCGGGTTTTGGAACGCCGCTTTTACCTGTCCCGCGCGGTGACTCTCGCAAGGGAACTCCTCGGCATGATCCTCGTCCGCAGACTGCCGGAGGGGATTACCGCGGGACGCATCGTCGAGACGGAGGCATACGCCGGCCCGCTCGACGCGGCGTGCCACTCGTACGGCCGTACCACACAAGACCCACTGCACAGGACGAGCGCGATGTTCGAGGCCGGCGGCCACGCTTACGTGTATTTGATCTACGGCATGTACCACTGCTTTAACGTGTCGGCAAACGCGCCCGGCGAACCGGAGGCCGTGCTGATCCGCGCGCTGGAGCCGACGGATGGGCTTCCGCTTATGGCAAGCAGGAGAGGCGTGGAGGAGCGCGAGCTCACGAGGGAAAGCGGACTCAAAAAACTATGCGGCGGCCCGGGAAAAATCTCAATGGCGTTTAGCATTGCGAGCGACTGCAACGGCATGGATCTGACGCTGGGCGGGAGCCTCTTTATAGTCCAGGGCGAACGGCCGCAGGACAGCGAGGTTCAAGCGACGCCGCGAATAAACGTAAACTATGCGGGCGAAGCCGCGCTCTACCCTTACAGGTTCGTAATCGCCCGCAGCGCGTACCTGTCAACCCGTATGTACTTGCCCTAAAAAAGCGGCGCCCATAAATGACAAAGAATTTCTTCTCAATACATTAATACTCAATGTCTTTTTCTACAATTCGCCCTTTTGCTCCAACGGTACAATGGCAAGCGTTTTCCCCAAAGGTGCCAACACCTTCAAGACGGTATCTATCTGGCTCATAGTTTTCCCGCTTTCCAGACGCGATATGACAGGGCGCTTAACGCCACTGAGTTGTTCAAGTTTCTGCTGGGATATTCCTTTTTCTTTTCTAGCCTCAATAAGCTCAACCATCAATGATACCCTTAGCTCGCTGGCCCTCATGTCCTCCGGCGAGAGCGCGCCGCTTTTTTTAAGCTCATCTTTCAATTCTTGCCAGGAACTGCCTAAATATTTATTCTTCATATCGCTCAACCTCTCTCCGGGCCTTTCCAAGCCGCCTCTTAGCGGCGTCTATTTCCCGTTGCGGCGTCACCTGCGTCTTTTTAATGAAATGGTGAAGCATGAGGAAGCGGTTCCCATTCACTGGCAATCATTCCGATTCGCAGTCGATAGGCTGTTTTTTATGAGGCTGGGCGGTTGCCCGAACTCGCTTTAGCGCTTCACTATTTAGATTTTTGATTTCAAATTGTTATCAATATCCAGCGGCGCGGGGCCGTCGCATCTGTCAAAGAGGACGGCTAACTCGTGAAGCTCTTCGGAGCGCGCTTCAAGGTCAAGCAGGCTGTCCAAACGCCACGTCCAGTTGCCGCTCGGCGTGGAGGGAGTGTTCATGCGGGCTTCCCCGCCCAAGCCGAGCGCGTCCTGCGCGGTTATTACCGCCAGATCGGCGGTACTCGCGGCCGCCATGCGTATCATGGCGTCCCTGGCACCCTCGGCGCTGATCTCCCGAACTCCCAGGTATTTCATGAAATTATCCCTTTCGCTCGGCGTCGCGTCGTCATTCCACCAGCCCACAGTCGTATTGTTATCGTGCGTGCCCGCGTACACGACGCAGTTGCGCCGGTGGTGATGCGGAATATAAGGGTTGGAGGGCATTCCGGGGCCGAACGCGAAATGGAGCACCTTCATTCCGGGCAGCGAGAAACGCTCCATCGCCGTGAATACGTCGTCCGTCATTACGCCGAGATCCTCCGCTATAAACGGCAGCCTTCCGCCGTTTTCCGCAAAGCAGTACCGGAGGGCGCTCAGGAAATCCCAACCTGGGCCGCTTTTCCACGCTCCGTTTACCGCCGTCTCTTCCTCCGCCGGTATCTCCCAGTAATTTACGAGCGCCCTGAAATGGTCAATCCTCACCATGTCGAGGTAAAGCAGGGCGTGACGGAGACGGCCGAGCCACCAGTAGAAACCGTCGTCCCTCATCTTATCCCACCTATATACAGGGTTTCCCCACCTCTGGCCCGTCTCGCTGAAATAATCGGGCGGAACGCCGGTCACGCAGAGGGGCCTCCCCTCGCCGTCAAGGTCGAAGAACTCCTGATGTCCCCACACGTCCGCGCTGTCAATCCCAACGTACATCGGTATATCGCCTATCAGCTCTATTCCCAGATCCGCGCACGCCTCCTTCAAGCCTTGGAGCTGTTTAAAAAAGACGAACTGTCCAAATCGGCACAGATCAAGCTTTCGCGCCGCGTCTGGGTCGGCCTTGAACGGGTCCAAGACCCGCCAATCCCGTGTTCTGTACGGTCCAGGCCACTCGTTCCAGCAAACGTCTCCGACCGTTTCCTTCAGAACGGTGAAAAGGGCGTAATCTTCCAGCCAATAAGCCTCTTTGACGCAAAACTCCCAAAATTCATCCGAGAGCGTTTTGAAGCGTGTCTTGTATGCTTCATCTCTCCGGAAGTTATCATACGCTTCGCGGATAATTTTCCACTTGAGCGCTAACGCCTCGTCAAAATCGACTGAGGAGGCGGTTTTCTGAACTTCAAATTGGTATGATTCGTCAAGCAAACCCCAGTCGGCCAAAACGTCCGGCGAGATGAACGCGGCGTTCCCCGCAAAGACGGATGGGCTGCTGTAAGGAGAGTGCCCGGTCGCGGGCGAGGTCGGACCAAACGGCAGTATCTGCCACGCGCCAAAACCGGACTCCGCCAAAAAAGAAGCGAACCGCAAGGCGGACAAGCCCACGTCTCCGATGCCGTAATCGCTGGGAAGACTCGAAATATGCGCCAGCATACCCAGTTTGCGAACACGATTTTTTGTCATCTGGAACACCCCCTAGAGGATATTTTATAACCCACCCGCTCCGCCGATTATATACTATTAGAGGTCCATTCGGCTGGATTCTGATATAATGCCTGATGTGATGATTTAACTGAGAGGTGGAGCTTGTGTTTTTACTTCTTGAAGAGGACGACATCGTCTTGCTTGACAAGGTGACCGCGCTCATACGCGGGGATGGCGAGACCGCGATCCTAAAACGCGACAACACCGTGCAAGCCACGGGATTTACTCCCCTCACGCTGCAAAGACGCAGCGAAAGATTCTGGAAAAACTGCTTACGGAAGGAGCGGCGGTAATTATGCCTGGTTCATCGAACGGGGCGCTCGATAGCGCGAATAACGCTGAAAACAGCGCAAGCGCCGAATACAGCGCAAAGGACATACAGGTGCTCGAAGGGCTGGAGGCGGTTCGCAAACGCCCCGGCATGTACATTGGAGATCAGAGCGCCAGAGGGTTGCACCACCTTGTCTATGAGGTCGTGGATAATTCGATCGACGAGAGCCTTGCCGGTTTCGCGGATCGGATAGACGTTACGATTCATCCGGACGGAAGCGTTTCCGTGCTGGACAACGGACGCGGGATACCTACGGAGTATCACGAGGGCACGGGGAAACCAGCCGCCGAGGTGGTCATGACAGTTCTGCACGCCGGAGGCAAGTTCGCAAAGGGCGCTTATCAGGTATCGGGCGGGCTTCACGGCGTCGGGGTTTCGGTAGTAAACGCCCTTTCCAGTTGGCTGGAGCTGAACATTCACCGCGACGGGGGCCTGTATACGCAGCGTTACGAGCGGGGAATCCCGGTAACGGAGCTCACGAGGACCGGCGATTCGTCCTCACACGGCACCTACGTCCGCTTTATGGCGGACAGCGAGATATTCTCCACGCTCGAATACTCCGCCGACACCTTAAAGGGGCGTCTGCGCGAACTTGCCTTTCTCAACCCAGGCATTACGATCACATTTGACGACAGGAGGCCCGACAGCGAGGGCAATACGCCTCAGACAAAGTCCTACTGCTACGAAGGGGGGCTCCGCTCGTTCGTCGAGTACCTGAACAGGGGCAAGGAACCTGCTTTCAAGCCGCCGGTCTGTATCCAAGGCGGTAAGGACGGGACGACTGTGGAAGTCGCCATCCAGTATAACGACACGTACATAGAGAGGATTTTCGCGTTCGCGAACCTGATTAACACCGTCGAGGGCGGCACGCACGTCTCCGGCTTCAGGACGGCGCTCACAAGGGCCATTAACGACGAGAGCAGGCGTGCGAAGCTCCTGAAGGAGAAAGACGTCAACTTTACCGGCGACGACCTGAAAGAAGGGCTTACCGCCATCATATCGGTCAAGCTGCTCGAACCTCAGTTCGAGGGCCAGACGAAAACGAAGCTGGGCAACGGGGACGTAAAGGGCATCGTGGACTCCGCCGTATACGAGGGGCTAAAGATAGCGTTCGAGGAGCAGCCCGAGATACTTAAGCCGATAGTCGACAAGGCGCTCAGGGCACGCCAGGCAAGGGAAGCCGCGCGCAAAGCCCGCGATCTGGTGAGGCGTGGATCGGCAATGAACAGGCTCGACCTCCCTGGCAAACTTGCTGACTGCTCAAACAGAGATCCATCGGTGAGCGAGCTGTATATAGTGGAGGGAGACAGCGCCGGCGGCAGCGCGAAACAGGGCAGGGATCGGAGTTTTCAGGCGATCCTCCCGCTTCGCGGAAAGATCCTCAACGTCGAGAAGGCGAGGCTCGATAAGATTCTTTCCAACGACGTAATCCGGACAATCGTGCAGGCGCTCGGGTGCGGCATCGGCGATGACTTCGACTCGTCCCGCCTGCGCTATCACAAAATTTTCCTCATGGCTGACGCGGACGTCGACGGCGCGCACATAAGGACGCTTCTGCTCACGCTCTTCTACCGCTACATGCCGCAGATTATCGAAGAGGGGCATCTTTTTGTGGCGCAGCCGCCGCTCTATCGCGTGCAGGAGGGCAAGAAAAACCATTACTGTTACTCTGACAAGGAGCTGAAGGAGACCACGTCCGGCACGGAGTCGAAAAACCTCCACGTCCAGCGCTACAAGGGGCTGGGCGAGATGAACCCTGATCAGCTGTGGGATACGACGATGGACCCCGAGAACCGGATAGTCCTCAAGGTGCGGGTGGAGGACGCCGTATTGGCGGACGAGCTGTTCGGCATTCTGATGGGCGACGCGGTGGAGCCCAGGCGAGAGTTCATAGAGACTCACGCCAGGGAAGTCCGCAACCTCGACATCTAGGCAAGGCGGCACTGTGGCTCGCGACTGGACGGAAGATCGCCCGGAGTGGGACTCGTATTTTCTGGCTATGGCGATGATTGCTGCGGCCAGGACGACGTGCCTGCGCCGCGGTGTGGGGGCTATCATCGTGACGGAAAACAGGATTGTGGCGACCGGCTACAACGGCGCCCCTTCCGGCGCCAGGCACTGCGCGGAGGTTGGCTGTCTGCGGCGCTCTCTGGGCATCCCGTCCGGCGAGAGGCACGAAATATGCCGCGGCGCGCACGCCGAGATGAACGCCATAGCCCAGGCCGCTTCTTCCGGGACGTCCATAAACGGATGTACCGTCTACACGACCGTAGAGCCGTGTTCTATCTGCTGTAAGCTGATAATAAACGCCGGCTGCAGGCGCGTCGTTTACATGACGCCATACCCGGACGAACTCTCGCGGACTCTTTTCGCCGAAGCGGGTGTCCGGTGCGAGCCTTATCCAGACCGCGGCGGCGTGCGCGACGTTTTGGGCAAAGCCCTTACTATGTGAACTTTTGGGGGATTGGTGTCGGTATGAAATTTTCTCGTGAAGAGTCCGTCGAGTTTTTCAAGAAACATAATAAGGATGAGATGTATTTCAAACACGCGCTGTCCGTCGAAGCCGCCATGCGGCACTTCGCCCGCCTCTACGGGGAGGACGAGGAACTGTGGGGCAGGGTCGGCCTGCTTCACGATATCGACTGGGAAACAACACAATCCGTTGAGAACGGGCATCCGGTAAAGGGCGGCGAAATGCTGCGCGAAGCCGGCTATGACGAGGACTTTATCCGCGCCGTACTCGCTCACGGCTGGGATTTCTCCGGGGTAGAACCGGTGTCGAGCCTGGAGAAGACTCTGTTCGCAATCGACGAACTCACCGGTTTTGTGACCGCCGTTGCCCTCGTCCGCCCGTCGAGGTCCCTGGGCGACCTCGAGGTGAAATCCGTCAAGAAAAAGTGGAAGGACAAGGCTTTCGCGCGAGGAGTCGACAGGGAGGTAATCGAGCGCGGCGCTAAACTGATGGGCGAACCGCTCGAATGGCTCATCGAAAACACTATCGCCGCGTTAGCTACAGTAGAGAGAGAAATAGGTCTTGGCATTGCCGAATAATTGTGTAAAATAATGTAAGTGCCAGTAACCGTTTCACCAGATACGTTGTACTGCTGATGCATATAATTTTTTTTTCCTGCATTATTATGTAGTTTGATTATTTATAACACAATAATAAAGCGGTGTCGGTATTCGCGGTCCGTATTCTCTGAGGAGGTTACAACTATGTCAATCAATCTCATTCTTGCTGATGATCATCCGCTTACCCGCGCCGGTCTCATGGCCTACTTGGCAAAGGAGCAGGATTTCAACGTGATCGGCGAGTACGCCGACGGTGAATCAGCCTGGAACGGCATCAAGGAACTGACGCCGCAGGTCGCGCTGCTCGACATAAGAATGCCAGGGCTGGACGGCGTCTCCATAACCAGGAAGATCAAGGAAGAGGGCTTGCCTGTCGTGTCTCTGATGCTCACGAGCTATGACGCCCAGCAGTATGTCCTCTCGTCCCTTCGCGCCGGCGCGAGAGGCTACGTCCTCAAATCCTCGACGGCGGACACGCTCTCCAGGGCTATCCGCATAGTGGCGCGCGGCGGGCTGTATCTCGACAGCGAGGTCGCTAACACGGTCGAGGAGGGGGAAAACCTGTCGCCTGAGCCGATCTCCGCCAGGGAGAGAGAGGTCCTTCTTCTGGCGGCAAAGGGACTCTCCGGCAAAGAGATTGCCTCCCAGCTCTTCATCAGCGAGAGAACGGTGCAGACGCACTTGGCCTCCATCTACGACAAACTTGGCGCGAGAAACAAGACGGAGTCAATGCTCCTCGCGCTGAAATACGGGGTAGTGATGCTGGAGGAACTGCTCGACTAAAGTTCGAAAATCCCGAATATGATCAGGGGGGAACAGTTCCTTTGAAACAAAAAAGCCGGCTCTTTTATCTGGCTTTGTCGATATGTGTGCCGCCTATAGGCATAGTGTTTCTCGTCGCTTTGGATCTCGTCTATTCCAACGAAAACATGGAGATGTTGGCGCGGTCTTATGTGGAAAATTTCACCGAAATAATGATCGCTCACATGGAAAAGGGCGGAGACGGTCCCGCGCGCGAGCGGGAATCTTTGAACGACGGCAGCGTGCGCTTTCCCGGTCTGCACACGTATATGTCGCTCGGACGCCTTCCTGGATCGGTAGTCGTTCTCGACGCGAACGGCGCTTTCCTTTACGGTTCAGAGCGCATCTATGAATTGATAAAAAATAACGGGGGCAGTCTTCCGGTCGGCATCGCGAAATCAATTTACGGCGACGGAGGGGAGCGGTTCACCGTCTGCGCATACCCGGCGCCCTTCGGCAAGTACACCGTAGTGGGCGCGATATCGTGGCTTGACCTGCCTCAGGAAACACTGCGATTTTATAGATTTTACAATATCTGGCCGTATATCGCCGGCTTTATAAGCCTGTGGAGCGCGATCGCGATATGGAGGCTATGGAAGCTCGTCTTAAAACCGCTCGGCAAACTGGAACAGGAGATGTCGCTGCTCAGGTGGGGCGAGGAACTGCCTTCCGAGGACGATGGGGGCGCGTTTTTCGAGCTTCGCAAATTGCGCTCATCGTTTACGCGCGTGGCGCAGGACGCCGTAAACAGGGTATCCATCATCAAAACCTGCATGAACGACATGGTCTCCGTGGCGGAGGCCGAGCGAACGAAGATATCGCGCGATATCCACGACGGGCCGCTCCAGGATGTGACGGCGCTCATACAGCGCATCCACCTTGCCAAACTGCCCGACAATACGCTGGAGGACACGGCGCGCGAACTTGACCTTGCCGAGAAGATAGCGATGGCGACGGTGAGGGAGATGAGGGGGCTCTGCGACTTCCTGAACCCGCCGTGGCTGGAATTGGGCCTTCAGCAAGCCCTTACGGAGTTGACTGAGCGGCAGTCATCTCAGTACGGCGTACAGATATTCCTCGATGTCGACGAGGACATAGAGTTCTCCGAATCGGTTACGCTCTCCTTCTTCCGCGTCGTCCAGGAGGCGGTCACTAACTCGGTGCGCCACGGGGAGGCGAAAAACATCTGGGTTGACGTGAGGAAGGATGAAAAGGGATATGAACTCGTCATTCAGGACGACGGACACGGCTTTGACATGCACAATAGCAACACTGCCGAACTACGCGTCGAGGGGCATCGCGGGCTGTCCAATATGGAGGAGAGGATGGCGATAGTGGGCGGGCGCCTCAAGGTCATCTCCTACCCTGGAGAGGGTACCTGCATAAGGGGGCTAATCCCATAGACGGTCAAACAGTCAAATTTTTTTAAGGCAGCCGCGCCGCGTTTTCCTGTTGAAAAAAAGCTGTAACGAAATTATACTTGCCTTTATAACGCTTGAGGAGGCTTTATTATGCCTGTCAGTCACACGGTTTTTTGGAGAATGCCATGCCCTTCGCTCCGGAGCAAGTCATGAGCGAAGGTTTTTCTATCCGCGGAGTCAAGCTGAACGCAGTCCAAAAGTGGCTGCTGGTTCTCGCGGCGGTTTCCATTGTCCTTGTCGTGACCGCCGTCGTGAAATTCGGCGGGTTAAGACGCCCAAACCTCCTGGCTTCTCTGCCGCGCCCGGAGGAGAACGCTCCTCTTGTCATCATAACCGCGTCCGAAGGCGGGTTCCCGTCGGCCATATTTGGCATGTTAGCTGACAGCGCCACCATATCGCCCGGAGGCGCTTCCCCCATAAGCCTTTTTACGCCGGTGATAGCGGATGCTTCACAGAGCGCGCTCGTCGTGACGGAGCAGGGCTACGGGCTTTCCGTTTACGGCGCGTTCACGCTCAAAAGCGATGAAATGGCTCAGCTTGCGAAGGGCGCGCTCCCGCCCGCGTGGGCCGAACATTTCGTCATGCCGGAGACGGCAATGGATGAAGACGGCGTCCTGCGGGTAAACTCGCTCAGCGCGTCCTCTCCGCTCTTTATCGAACTCTCGGGAAACGTCGCTTACGTGGCGGACGCGAAATCGAACATATCGAGAATAAGGGACGTTCGGGCTAAAACAATCGGCGGTATTGATCATGAGTGGCGAGTGGAAACGTCGTGGGAATCGCACATTTTTATCAATGACGGCGGCGTTTCGGGCGCGATCACGTCCGGTGCGGAGGACGTTTCCGAGCGGGAAAACCCGCTTTCACTGGAGGTGGCGTGGCGATCCCCCGGTTCCAGTCAGGGAAACGGAGAACCGTCTACGGAGGCCAGATGGCAGCTTTGGGGCCTTGAAAACTACATTGACGACGCCTTCTCCGCCAGTCTGAAAAAGTTCGACTGGAGCGGCAGGGATTATTTCATGCCGTCGCCGCTCATAGCCGCCATTGGCGTCAACCTCCCGGATCCGGGCAAAAACGTCAGAACGGATCGGATCTTTCCATCGGCGATCAAGACAATCGCCGGACACCTGGGACAGATAGGCCTCAAAACGTCCGAGACGCAGAACATTCTTACGGGTCCGGCCGTCTTGTCGCTGGGAGGGCGGACGCAGGTACTCTGGTTCGAGCTGCCCGGCATAACCATCGATATCAGCGGGCGGGGCAAAACCGCTACAAAGCTGGTAGAACACTTCTGGAGCGAGACGTTCATGGGCGCGGCGCCAAAGCCTGTTCCCGGTTTCTCGGCGGGCGGCGCTACGGATCTGCCGTTCTCCATCCTGGCGGCCGCAAACGACGACAGGGCCGTAATCGGACTGACCGCTCCCGATGTCGAGATGGACACGAACGTCAAGAGCCTTCTGGAGCGCGAGAACTCCGCCATAGGGTGGATTTACGTAAACCTGCCCAGACTTGGCGCGTCGCTGTCGGAAATGTCGTCGGTAAACGCCCTCCTGTACGAGGACGCCGACTCGGGCGGCGGCTGGAACGAAGATGGAACGGCGTCCTCAGAGAGGCGCGGGGCCGAGACGCTTCAGCAGGCGCTGGGCAATCTTGGCTCGGTCTTAGTTTTGTGCGACGCTCCGTATAAGGGCCGCGCTTACTGGTATTGACAAAATATAGAATATTTAATTAATTAAGGAGGGCAGCGGATGCCTCAGAACTTTTACGAGATAATGTCCCGCCGCGGATTCGTGGAGTGGTGCAGTCACCCCGATGAACTTGGGGAGAAGATGAAAAACGAGACAGTGACGGGGTACGTCGGTTTTGACCCGAGCGCCGACAGCCTTCATGTCGGCAATATGGTGCCCATTATGGGCCTCGCGTGGCTTCAGAGGCTGGGACATCGCCCTATAGCCTTAGCCGGCGGCGGAACGGGGCTGATTGGAGATCCATCAGGCAAGACGAAGGAGCGGCAGCTTCTGTCGTCGGAGCGGGTGGAATATAACGTGGAGCGCATCAAGCGTCAGCTCGAACTCTTCCTCGATTTCGACTGCGGAAGCTGTTCGGCGATAATGGCCAACAATTATGACTGGCTCTCCAGGATCAACTTCATTGAATTTCTGCGCGACACGGGAAAGTATTTCCCGGTGAGCTTTCTCATCAATCGCGATTATGTGCGGAGCCGCATAGACGACCCGGAGAAAACGATCACGTACACCGAGCTCTCGTACCTTCTCCTGCAGGCGCATGACTTCGATCACATGTACAACGCCTTCGGCTGTTCCCTCCAGATGGGCGGCAACGATCAGCAGGTCAACATAATCGGCGGTATCGACCTCATCCGCAAACGCAGCGGAGGTCAGGGATACGGCGTTACATTCTCGCTCCTTCTGGCCGCGAACGGCCAGAAATTCGGCAAATCAGAGGAGGGCGCCGTCTACCTCGATCCTGAAAAGACGAGCCCCTACAAGTTCTATCAGTTCTGGGTGAATACGGACGACCGCGATATAGAACGCTTGCACAGGATATACTCCTTCGCGGGTCTGGACGATATCGCCGGACTGGCCGAGGAGCACAGGCGTCACCCGGAACAAAGAGAGTCGCAAAAGAGCCTTGCGTGGGAGATGACCAGGAGGGTACACGGCCAAAAAACGGCCTCTGGAGTACGGGAGGCCTCCAGGATACTCTTCGGCGAAGCCGACGTCCGCTCGGCCTCGGCGGAGCTGCTCGACACGCTCGCGGCGGAAATCCCAACGGCCGACATACGCTCTCCCCTGCCGCTGCCGCTCATTGACGGCATCGTGTCTTCCGGCGGGGTCGCCTCGAAAGGCGAGGCCAGGCGCAAGCTCAAGGAGGGCGGAATCTACCTGAACGGCGTAAGGCAGAGCGACGAACAGAGGCAAATTTCCTCCGGCGATCTGCTCCCCGGGGGCTACGCGCAAATTCGAGTGGGGAAGAAGGACTTCCGTCTCCTGCGCTTCAACCGTTGACGCGCAAATTCCGGCGGGACCGGTTAGAATGAAACTGGTCGGGCTGGCGAGGATACTGGCGAGGCTGCTGCGGCCGGGAGCGAGTTCCCGGTTCGCCGCGGCATGTTTAACGTCTCTCTTAAGGCTTGCCGGCCCGCGCAGGGCGATAGCCCGCAAGAACTTGAGCATAGCATTGCCCGAAGCCTCTAGCGAGGAGATCGAACGTCTCGTAAACGAGACCTACAGCCATTTAATCTGGGTCGGCGTGGAATTTTTGGCGCTCGGACGCGCCCCGTCGCAGGTTCTGGATTGGGTCGAAGCCAGCGGAAAGGATATCCTTGACCGCTTTGCGGGAAAGGGCGCGATCCTGATCACCGGGCACGTCGGAAACTGGGAGATAACGGCCGCATGGCTCGCGCAGAGAGGTTACAAGGTTACGGCTATAGTCCGCGAACCCGACGACAGCGGCGAACGCGGGCTTATCGAGGAGATGAGGACGAGCGCCGGTGTGCGCTGTCTGCCAAAAGGCGCTTCCATGATGAACGCGGTATCTATCCTGAAAAGCGGGGAGTTCCTTGGGATATTGCCGGATCAGCACGGGGGGCGCGAGGGGGTCATTGCGCCTTTTTTCGGCATCTCGACCCCCACGCCGCAAGGCCCGGCTTTTTTCGCCTAC
>JAISYM010000074.1 GCA_031269875.1 Synergistaceae bacterium | reverse complement strand
GCTCCCGGCCAGCAAAAACGCCGTGCCGTCCGGCGCGAACTGGATGCCGTACATGCCGACGTTTACGGATTTGCCGTCAACCGTGTACGGGATGTCGTGACCGTCCAGTATTCTTCTGGAAATCATAGTCGCTATATCCACTTCCCACAGGTCGCCCCACGAGTCCGGCCCCTGATAGCCCCCCATGTTCGCCACGTAGAGTTTGCCGCCGTATGCCGCCATCCTCATCGCGTTCTTGCCGATATTTCCGGAGGTATCCTTGAGGCGAACAGTACGAAGGCGGTTAAGCTCTGGGTCGAACTCGACGACCTCCGTGGGTTCGTACTCATTCACGCCTTTGTACGAAACGCCGAACAGGGCGTATATCTTGCCGTTTTCGACATGCAGCGCCTCGCCGTGCGGCGACGATTCGAACCCGGCGTCGCCGACAAACGCGCCGTACTGGTATCTCTTATCCGGCTTGTAGCCGTTCAGTGTGTCTATTCTGACCACTTCACCCGTGTCCTGCGCTCTGGAGCCATCTTTGTAGCTCTCGTATGTCGTGATGTAAAGGTACTGGCCCAGCGTCGCCACAGCGTGGACGTTGGAACCCCAGGAACTCGTGTTGACGATAGGGGCTTTCCAATTGGCGGGGTTCCAGACGTAGATCGTGTCGTTTGGGCCGTAGTTGTACTCGCGCACCATAGCCCGTTCCGCGCCGCCCGCGTCCCTGAACGTGAAGCCCCAGGCGTCGACGCCGAAATTGGAGACAACGTCTTTGTTTACTGTGAACGAACCGCCTGACGCCGTTATGACGCCCGCCGATCCCGTCGAGTAGTTCGAGGAAGCGTAGAAAATGTCCGCATGAGCCGTGCCGGGAAGCGCGGCAAAAACGGCCAGAACGCAGAAGAACAAGGCGGACAAGAATATCGCTGTAAAGGGTTTGAGGATTTTTTGAAAGTTGGAAAAGCAGGTGCCGGGAACGTCTCTTCTCATGGAAAAACCTCCGCCTGTCGATGATGGCAAAGGGCGGCGGCCATATCGGGTAATTCGATGGCTGCCGCGCTCTTGCCTTTGTCCGTCAGTGCGGCGGGAGGGACAAATAAACTCCCGCCGCCGCTTTTTCAGGTTATTACCTTATGCCGCCTTGCGCCTGAGTATCGCAACAGCCGCGAACGCGAGCAGCAGGATCATGCCGTAGTTCCCCGCACCGCAACCGCCGCCGCCATTAGATCCGTAGTTCTCCTTCTGATCATCGTCGTTCTCTGTGTCTACCGTCTCGGTGTCTTGGACAAGCGATGGGTCGTAGGTGACGGCGTAGATCGACAGGTGGCTCGTCCTGAACATGGCCAGCTCGTCGTCGGTGTCGTACTTTCTGCCATCCGTCATCCGTTCCGTTTCGCCGTTTTCACGGAAGTATTTGACCAGCACACCACTCGGTTTCTCGCCGGCTTTGGTATCGAGCGTGTAGTGCAGCTCCACCGTCAGCTTGGCTTCTCCGGTCAGGTCGTCGATCTCCAGCTTCGTGTCGCCGGCGTATGCCGAGACATCGTAGACCACGCGCACCTCTTTGTCGCTCGTGATAGCGTCTGCCTGCTCCGGTGTCAGCGTTTCGTCGTCGGTGTCTTTCTCAACGTCGGGTATGATGACGAGCTTGAGCGTCTCGTCGTTCAAATCCTCGCCCGCCTTTTCGGCCGCCTCTTCCAGCTTCTTGGCTACGGCGCTGTTCAGCGTGATTACGCCGTCGTCCAGGACGACCGGTATACTTACTTCTGTGTCATCTACAGCGGCGAGGGCCTTAACCGTCTCTTCCACTTTGACCGCCTTGGCGCCGGTCGCGTTGATCACTATAACCGGTTTCGCCGTGCCGCCCGCGTCGGCGGCTTTATCGATGGCTTCCTTGATGTCTGTCGCGGTCACAGCCTGCGGGACCGCCGTCTTTACGCCGTCTTCCACCACCACAGTCGCGGTCGCGTCGATGACGACGGCATGTTCCAGCCCGCCGCTGTTGTTGCCGTTATAGACGCTGTTTGTGCTTTCCTCGCTCTGCCCGGCGTTTGCCGCAACAGGTCTCGCGGTAACAGTAGCCGCCTCGCCGGCGCCCTTGACGTTCACGGCGCGGACGCTGAACGTGTACAGAGTCCCGTTAGTGAGACTGGAGAAAACGTGCGATTTGTCGGTCGCAGTTGCCCATGACTCCGCATCGCCGATCTTCACCTCGTACTTCGTTATGGCGCTCCCGCCGTCGCTCGCCGGGGCTCCCCACGTAAGCGCCACACTCCCGTTGCCGGGCTCCGCCTTGAGGCTTGTCGGCTTGCCGGGGGCGTCCGCGGCCGTTATTGTGATGGTGAGCGACGCCTCGTCCGCGGAGCCCGTGGCGTCAGTGGCAGACACGCTGAAAGTGAATTTCTCCGCCTTTGTCGGCGTCCCTGAGATGACGCCCGCCGTGCTGAGCGTGAGGCCATCAGGCAGAGTACCGCTCGTCTTAGCCCATGTGTACGGGGCTGTGCCGCCCGTAGCGGTCAGTGTGGCTTTGTAGGCGACGCCGGTTATCCCGCCTGCGAGGGAGGCCGTGGTGATTGTGGTCTCTGAGAGGTTTGGAGCCTCCCATCTCGCCGTCAGCGCCAACAGGGTCCCATGCTCTAGTATGTCTTCCTTTTCCGAATATTCACCGGTGTATTTTTTCCCATCGGAGTCATACCAGCCCAGGAAGGTGTGGGGCAGCGCTTCTGGCTCGTCGAACTCGGTCATACCCTCTGTTATGGTGTAGGTCGATTTGGTGGGGGTAGGGAATCCCCATTCATCTTCCGGCGTGTTTTGCGTGAGGTATTTGTCGTTGACCTGGCTTCCGCCATCAGAGTCGAATGTCACCTTGGTGGGGATCACCGGCTGTTTGGTCTCGTCCACTTCTAGGTTCATGTAGACGATGGCTGGCTCCTTCTGTCCCTCTTGCACGATAACGCGGAGCATCTCGTGATCCGGCATCTTGCCGAACGTCCTGCCAGCCCCACGCACGCCGTTGATGTATATGTTGGCGCCCTCCGGCGCCGCGACGTTCACTGTGAACGCGCCGGGGTTGACTTTTACGTTGCCGTAGACATCCGTGCCCGCCTGCAAGTGGACGGCTACGCCGTCCACTAATATTGGGGTTGGTAGCGGTGTTTTGCCGACATTAGAAGTTTCAGGTTTGGCTACGCGGACACCGTAGATCTCGGTAGACTTCTCGCCTATAGCCCCGGCGTCAACAAAGTTTGCGGTCTGGATTTTGACGTAACGTATCTCCGCAGAGCTAAGGTCTACCGGCTGGCCGGTTATTGAGTTCACCGCCCACTTGAGGTCGAACCCATCGTTAGTCGTCCGCCATCCTCTGGTGTCAAACCCGATGTACGGGTTGCCGGCCTCTTCGTCCTCGTTGCGCAGCCCAGTGTCAGCGTAGCCGAATTCAGGGAACGACGCAGCCAGGCTGCCGTATGCATCGGTATCGGACTCACTCAGCCAAACCCCTGTAAGTGTTATAGACTGCGCTGTCTCTGCCGTCCACGGGAAGAGAGAGTAGTACTCCCTCTGCGGGTAAGAAAAACGCGTAGGGTGTGCGATCCCGTTTTGGTTTGTGTACGTGACGCTGTGGTTCCACTTAGCGTAGTCCTCATAGTGCGCGGAACCAGCTAGGGTGTACCATGGCCCGTCTTTGCTTTCGGAGACTAGGACGTTGCCTGGTTCTGCGAATCCGCGCTCGGGATTATGTGAGTTTCCGTAGACGATGAAATCCACGCCATATGGGTTCTTCGGGTCATCCGTTATCGGCTCGTTGTAGCTGTAGACGATGTAACCGCCGAAGTTACCAAGGGACACAGCGCCATTGTCAGGCCAATCTGAGGCTGGGCCCGTAAGGAAATTGCCTATCAGCGTCCTGAATGGGGCAACGCCCATGCCCCATCCTCCAAGCCCTTGGCCGTTCGTGTACTGGCTCGCGATGCAGAGGTACTCTTCGACACGGGACGGCATCCTATTGTGCCGCTGCGCGAAACACCTGAACGCGTAGTTTTTTTCTTTCCCACCAGCCTTGACGGTCACTATTGAAGTCGCGCCGTTGTGTCCGTCAATGTTACCGGCGGGAAGGTCAAGATGGTAGAGACCGTCTTCGTCACTCACTTCCTGCCTTACATCGCCGACGTACACCTCGGCCCCTTCGCTGGCGCGGAAGGAGAACTTGCCATTCTGTTGCCCATACAGGGCAACGGCATCGAACGAGACCGTCTTCTTCTTGTATTGTAAGAAACCCAAACGCTCCCACTCGTCGTACATCTGTCCGTTCGATATACTGACCTCAGAGATGTCGGCCACCGGCAGCACGGTTACCATCAGCGTGTCGCTGTGAGTGCCGAAGGATATCGTGACCTTCGTGTCGCTCAGTGACAAGGCTCCTGTGGGGAACTGATATCCCAATATCTCCACGACATCGCCGTTCTTTTTCACGGCTTTCACGACCATGCCAGCATCGTCAAACACATCCCCCTCGAAATACGTAGTCTTTTGGGGTAGCTGGTCGATACTGATTGACACAACATCTTGCGGGTCAGGGTCTCCGCCCGTGTCCGGTTCCGCTATCGTGAAGTTGAACTTGTGAACTGCGATAAGGTTTCGAATAATTGGGTTGAAGACATTGCAATTCACATATACATAGAGATCCAACGCACCGACCCCGTTATCCAATTCCACTCCTATCCTCATGTTGTTATCTTGTAGCGCATACTGTGCACCAGCCAATGCCATTGTAGCGGTTGTGGCTTCGAGTTTCGTTGAAATTGCTGGGAATTCAAGCCAGTCGTCAACATCACGCCAGAGATCCGCCACGACGTTGAACGTCGCGTCTTTAGGTGTGCCATGCGCGAGGATGACATCGAACGACCTTACGGGGGGGACTGTGAAAAGCAACGATTCGTAATCATCATTAATTATTAATTGACTTTCCCCTCCTGAATCCGCGCCATTCGCACCATTGGCTTCGGTCATCGTGCCATCCAAATCCTTGGAGATATATGAGCGCGAAAAGCTTTCCACATTCACGTTCGTGATAGCCCAGCCATACAGAATCGAATGGAACTTATCACCGTAACCTTCGTCGTCTCTATAGTCATCGCTGATTGGAATGTAGAGTCCTACCTCGGGGGAGATCGCCGGGTCGTTTCCTAATGGGCGTTGAGTGGCGGCAGCCAGGAGAATATTTGGGAGATAAAACACAAGGGAAATAGAGAGAAGTAGAAAGGGCAAAAATTTTCCACGCATAATACGCATTCTGCATCCACCTTTCTTTACCGAATATGGCTATCGTGTTGTTCCTGATTACCCGGTAGGCTCTCTGCCTCTATGGTCAGAATCAGTTGTTGCCTCCGAAATGGCATGGTGGCTTTAATTCCGGTAGAGTAGCTGTCCGAGTTTTTTGTGGTCAAACTGCCTAGCCATATCTTCAATAATTTTTTTTATAGATTATTTATTAGGTTGTTGTTAACACATCAAATCAGGAGTTGTAGGGGCGTAAAAACGCCCCTGCAACTCCCCTCAAAAAGGAATAGCCTTATTGTTCAGGCGCTGGAGTTGGAATGGTCACCTTATTGTATGCCCCCGTCCGAGATAAAAACGCCCCGTTGACTCTATTCGCCCAAGTAGCGTTAGTCGTGTTGTAATAATAGGATGGCACTGTCTTGACGATGTAGGTTTCACCTGGTGCAAGGTCAAAGACGTTGGTGAACGTCACTGTGCCATTAGTATTGGATGACTGGCACGCCTGGATGATGTTGCCGTCCAGATCATAGAGGCTGGCTAGTATGTTCGGCTCTTGGAGGTTTACATAGTTGTTGACGCTCATTATGTAATTCCCTGTAGGCTCGATATAAACCTCGTGTCCCTGTAGTTGCACAGTCAGTTTTTTATTTGCGCTGTCGAAGTTACTGTACTCGGCTCGGATGTATTTGGCAGCGATATTCCCGCTACCCCCGCTGGCAGCGTAAAGATCGGAGGGGAACTCATAGAAGAAGTGAACCACGTCACCAGACACAATCGGTGTCTGAAGGATATTCGTTCCTTCCCAGCCTTCGAGGTCTTCGGTCTCTTGGACTGGGAACTTATCATTGACCCGGAACTCCCAACCGTTAAAAGCGTAGTAGTAACTAACAGACCCAGCAACCCATGTAGCGCTGTAATCCCCGCTTATCGCTACCGCAGCAAGGTAATCCGTGCTGGCAGTGAATGGTGCGAGGCTTAGACTGCTTCTACCGTAAAACGTCAGGTCATTGGTTCCATCAACGGCATCAAGAAGGCTTGTCACGGTATTAGGAACGGATCCTCCGCCGATATTCGTGGTGATCTCCTTGCGGAAAGCCGTACCTGGGATGAATCGCCCATTCGACGTGTTGATGGCGTTTCCGGCCTCAATGACCAGCGTTACGCTGATAAGGTCAGTCGAGACAGGCTCATCTATTATCTCATAAGTCGAGCCGTTCGGGTTTTCGGGATCAGGCGGGATTGCGTCTCCGCTAAGATATTGTCCAGTGTTGTCTGCCGCTAGCGCCGAAGACGGCGCGACGGTCATACTCATAGCCGAGAATACAAATGCCAATGCCAGAACAATAGATACCAGTTTACGATTTTTCACTGTACTTTCCCTCCTCAGATTTTTGTTTCGGGCGCACAACCGCGCCCCATAGGTCGCTTTCCAACAACAGTCGCCAACAAAAGAGTCTTTTCCTTCGCTACTCAGCGCTGGCTCCTCCCTTCTCGCCCGTAAGGGCGCAATGACAGCCGCAAACCGTGGAAGTGCTCCAGAATACGACAACCGTGCTTTGCCGGTATGACAAAGCTGGAGATGTAGCATAAACTGGCGGATACGCTGTCCGCCCCATGCGCATGGAAAGTTTGGCTTGCATACTGGAATTTAAGAAACGCGACGAATGATTTAATGCGCCAGAAATTTTGTCGGCTCCGCGGCCGAAATCGTAAACCTGGTCGAAGGGAAACGGGGTTGTTATGTCATAATACTGCCTGCCTGCCTGCCTGCCTGCCTGCCTGCCTGCCTGCCTGCCTGCCTGCCTGCCTGCCTGCCTGCCTGCCTGCCTGCCTGCCGAAGATTCTATTGTCTCGTTCAGGAGCGCATCAGTAAAAACCACTACTTTCCCCTCCTTCCCATCGACCAATTAACATAACCCCCAACAACGCCAAGACTCTCGACGCTTTTGGTCATCATTGCGTTATTCAACACACCGCGACAGTCAAAAAAAAGGCCCTCAAATTACACGAGGGCCTTTGCCATAGGCATGGTTCTCCCGCGAGACGTGTTTCCTGCTCCCATTCGTCAGGCGCTCAGGCTGCATGACGGACGATATATCCGTCAAGTTCACTGTAGCGGGGCTGCCACGGAATCTCACCGTATTCCCCTGACTCTGGGCTAAATTGTCTGTTACGGTGCCACGAGCTTGTTGTATGTCTAAGTCTCTTGTGCTTTACGCGAGTATACTACACCCGCGCGCTGGATTTTTCAATACGCAATTATCGGCAATAAAAAATCCGCATTAGTCGCAAATCACAGGCGAAACCCTGATATTGATTACAGTTTGCGTGACACGATGCAGAAATCCAAGGCCTTTCCCTTAAATTTTCTTGAAATCACCGGGTAGTTTCCGCGAAACCCACCTCGTTCGCAACGGCGGTCTTCGCCAGCCTAACGGCGTCTTTGACGAGTATGCTGTTCCTGCGCATCTCCGCGCGCATATCCTTCTTCGGAATATAAATGTCACGGTAGACTATCTCCCGTTTCCCATCCCGGCACTCAAAGACAAGCGTCTCGTGAATCCCTGCCGGGCAGAGCATGACGACGCCGTAAAATCCCTTGCGCCACTGGAACACGTCGAGCAGACTGTAGTCGTCGTAACCCGTGAAACTTGCCATGAAATCCCGTTGCTTTATTGCGGCGCCTACCGCCTCAGGCACGTCCATCGCCTGCACAGGCGCGCAAAAGAGGATCACCGCCGTTATAATCCACCGTATGCACTTCGCCTTGGTCAAATTCATCTTGAATCCCTCCTGTCATGCATTTATTTAATCTTCCGGCAAACCCGAATCGATTCGCCGGAAGACCGCAGAATCGCGGGCTCTGCCTCTGACTAAAACACCCGCCAGGAGGCATTGCCTCCTGTATCTCCGTTATAAAACCTTTCCGGCCCCTGCCCTGCGCCGCCTTACGGCGAACGAGAGCACCGAGAGCACGAAGGGAATAAAAATACCAGACGCGCCGCTCTCACACCCGCCGCCGCCGTCTTCATCGTTTGAATCAACCGACAGCGGCAAAAGCCCGGCGTCCGTCACGCCTTCCCTGTCTCGAAGCCTGGCCATGAGGTCATAGACCCCCGACTCTTCCGGCGTCCCGGACAGGATGCCGGAGGCGGAGTCAAACGAGAGCCACTCCGGGAGATTCTCAACCTCCCACGAATACGGTTT
>JAISYM010000135.1 GCA_031269875.1 Synergistaceae bacterium | reverse complement strand
GTTCGGTATACTGCCAAGCGACGCTGACCTCGACTCCGCGCGAGAGGGACATTTTGGGGTTTGAAAGCTCTTGTCGACACCAACATTATCCTTGACGCCGTTGCCGCCAGGGAACCGTTTCGACAGTGTATAGTTACAAAACCGGGAAAATGAGGATAGTACCAAATTGGCGGCCGGGTCACGCGGTCTCTCGCGCGCCCTGCGCGTTCACCCACTGCCGCAGTTTTCTTGCCGCAAGCCCGGAGCGCATGGCGTCTATGGATCGCTCTACCCCGTCATTGAGCGATGAGACTATGCCTGCCACGTACTGTATGAGGGCTGAGTTCAACGCTACGATCTCGCTCTCCGCCTGCGTGCCATGTCCCTCTATTACTGCCGTCAGCCGGACGCACTCGGTGTCCGCGCCTCCAAGCTGGCGGATGTCGCCTGGGGCCGCCCGGGACAGCCCGAAGTCTTCAGGGACGAAGCGCCCTTCGGTTATCGTGCCGTCCTCCCGCAGCTCGGCATAGATCGTCTCACCTATAGTTCCCGCCTCGTCCAGCCCGTCACGTCCGTTGTCCTGCAGCCCATGCACCACCACAGCGCGCCTGCAGCCTATGTCGTGCATGATTTGAGCGACAGGCGCTACCATATTGCTGGCGCGTACGCCACGCACGGCATGAGTTGGCCGCGCCGGATTTGCCAAAGACGCCGCCGTGTTCAGCACACTGCCGAACGAAATTTGGCTGAGAATGCGCGCTAGCGCATTAGGATGGACGTTGGGGCTGCCTCCGTTGAATATGCCTATGCCGGCGCGCTCTATGCTGTTTTTTATGACGCCGACCGGCGCCTCCACATCTATACCCAATTTCTCGGCAATATCCACGGCCCCGCACGGAGACGTGAGCCCTCGGGACGCGTGGCGCGCGATCACGACGCCGCACGCGCTCGCGACAATCGACGCCCCCGTACTTATGTTGAACGTCTTTATAGCGTCCATTCCGGTGCCGCTGCTCTCAACGATCGGCCCATCCACGTCCGGGGCGACGGTGTTTGTGTCGTGATCAAGGATGCTGTCCATGATGGCCCTGATTTCCTCTCCTGTCGGTCCCTTGGCTGTTATGGCCGCGAGGAACGCGCCCTGCTGCATCTCGGTCTGCCTGTTCTCTATTATCTGTAAAAAACAGTCGCGAACCTCCTGATAAGATAGATTCTCCCCGTCGATAAGCCGCGTGACAATAGCCCCGAATTTCTTCATTATGAACCTCCAAGTCATTCAAAATCGAGATGCGTGAAAATTTCGCCGCGCTCCAGCTTGCGAAGATCATCCTCCAGCTCGTCCATGGAAATGCGATGGACGAGCGAGTCCTCTATCGCTATCTTGCCGTCCAACAGGGCAAGCGCGCTTCTGGTGTTCTCGATCGAACAGCCGTAAGACCCGAAAACTCTCAGTTCATGGTAGTGAATGAGGTTTACCGTCTTGGTCTCCAGCGCTGGTCCGGTGAGCCCGCTGAAAAAGCCGAGCCTGCCCCTTTTTTTCAAGGCCTCGGCGGCGGTGCCGAATGCGTTGCTGCTCGGGCAGCACATTACAGCCGCGTCGTATTCTTCGCGCCTAACGTCCCCCGCGGCGGGTCTCGCGGCAAACCCGAGTTCTGCGGCTATCGCCGCCTTTGTCTCGTTCGTGTCGGTTAGTGTTATGTCGTCCACACCACGGGAGCGCCACAATTTGGCCGTCAAAAGCCCTAGCGCGCCGGCGCCTATTATGAGCAGGCGGTCGTCCTTGTGGGGGCGCATTGATTCAGCCATGTTTATCGCGCACGCAAGCGGTTCCGCCAGCGCTCCGCGCGAAAACGAGAGGCCCTCCGGCATGGTAATCGCGATCCCGCGCTTCACCCCATCCCTGGGAATCCTCAGAAATTCCTGGAAGCCGCCGTCCTCGTGAAAGCCAAGTATCCGCATCCTCCCGCAAAGCTGGTCGAACCCGGACGAGCATTCCCCGCACTCGCCGCAAAACAGCCCTGGGTGAACCACGACCTTGTCGCCCGCGCGATAACCGGCGACGCCATCCCCTACCTCGCTGATAACCCCGGCGATCTCATGCCCAAGCACTCGCGGCATGGAAAGGTCTCGCTGACCCGTGCCGTAGGCCTTTCTGTCGGTCCTGCACACACCGCAGACAGCTGTTCTGACTATAATTTCACCGTATCCAGAGCGATGCTCAGGGACGTCTTTTATTTCCAATTTATGCCTTTCGGTCAATATCGCTCTTTTCACAGAAATCCCCTCAGACATCAGAAACTATTCTTAGGCAAGTTTTTATAAACGCCTGAACATACACTTATACACACTCATTCTATCATAATACATCGACATAAATTAAGTCCGCGTAGCCTCTGGATTACCGAGGACAAAGACCGGCACGGAATAATCATATTCTCAAAATCTCCAGTCTGTGTTAATCTGTTTGTCTCACCATCATTCGTCTGTTTATTCTTAGGGGGGATGTGTGTGTCAGTGTACGCTATAATAATCGCGCTTTTGTTGGATTTCGCGCTCGGAGACCCGGTTCTGCGGTGGCATCCGGTGCGCGTTTTGGGATATGCTGCCGAGGCGCTCGAAGTCTTCTGCCGAAAGATTCACGCGAGCGCCAGGTTACAGGGTGTTGTTTTTTTGTCGCTCAATATCTGCCTTTTTATTTTTTCCGTGTCGTTTATCCAGTTGATCGTTTCTTTCTCAGAGCCCCTTTCCGCGCTGCTCGATGGCGTTATGATTTACTTCGCGCTGGGCGGGACATGCCTTGCGAGAGAGGTTTCAAACGTCGCGGCTTCCTTCATGCGTGAGGGGGAGGAGGGGGCGCAAACCAACCTTGGGATGCTTGTGAGCCGGAATGTTGACGGTATGGGCGAGGAGGAAATTTCGTCGTCAGCGATTGAGACTCTGGCTGAAAACTTCAGCGATTCCGCCTGCGCCACGCTGTTCTACGCGGCGATTGGCGGCGCTCCGTTGGCCTGGCTTCACCGGGTCGTCAACACACTGGACGCGATGGTCGGATACAGGACCGAGGAGTACGCCGAATTTGGATGGGCGTCGGCGCAGCTCGACGACGTATTGAACTATCTGCCTGCCCGCGTTTCCGCCATAATTACGGCTGTCGTTTCGCCGACGGTTCAAGGCGGCGTGAACAGGACACTCGAACGGGCCCGTTTGGAAGGCGGCGCTCTATCGAGCCCGAACGCCGGATACCCGATAGCGGCCTTCGCCGGGGCGCTTGGCGTTAAACTCTGCGGGCCGACGCGCTATTTCGGAGTGTTGAAGGAAAAACCCTTTATCGGAACGGGACCAAGACCGGGCATTGCGGATGTAATGCGCGCGCTGAGCCTCTACTGGAACGCATACGCCTTCGCGGCCGCCGCGGCTGTGGCGCTCGGATGGATTATTCGGGCATGAAGGGGCATGGAGGCAATATCTACGACTTTACCAGACCTGATGACATCATCGATTTTTCGAGCAACATAAATCAGTACGGTCCGCCGAAACACGCGCTTGAAGCCGCCGCGGACGCGCTCTCACTGGTGCGAAGATATCCTGACACAAACCAGCGGGAAGTGCGGGAGGCGTTCTCCGGGTGGCTCGGACGCCCTCCTGGAGAGATAGTTTTCGCGGGCGGTGCAAGCGATCTGTTCAGCGCGATTATGACGGCGCTGCGCCCAAGACGGGTCATGGTGATCCAACCGACGTTCGCCGATTATGCCATTTGCGCGCGCCGCTGCGATATTCCGGTAGTCCCTGTTCCAACGTCTCCGCATGATAATTTCGCCTTTCCTATGGAGGAAATCGAGAAAAACTTCATGGACGGGGACCTTTTTATCGCTTGTCAGCCGAACAACCCGACGGGACGGGCATGGACCGAGGCGGAGCTGCGTTCCGTGGTGGGGTTGGCGCAATCTCGCGGAGGCTGGCTTCTGGCGGACGAGTGCTTTTTGAACCTGACGTATCCGAAGGCCTTTTCGTGTCTGCCGTTTATGGGCGGCGTTATTGTTGTAAGGGCGATTACAAAGGACTTTTCGGCGCCTGGGCTTCGCGTTGGTTTTGCGATATCGGACGCCGGGACGATCAAAAAGATCAGGGAAGCGCTGCAACCCTGGCCTCTCAACTGCGTGGGAGAGGCGTTCGCCGTGGCGTGCGCGTCGTCTCCAGAGCCGTTTCTGGAGGAATCCGCCCAGAAGATCGCTTCCGAGCGCGCGAGACTCGTGAGGGGGCTTAAAACACTCGGCTATCGTCCATATAACTCATCGGTAAACTTTATCTTGGCCGAAAGCCGCCGGGTATCCGCGAACGAGCTGTATGAACGCCTCCAGGCCAAGCGGTTGCTTATACGCAGGTGCGCTAACTTCCCGGGGCTCGACGATAGTTTTTTCAGGATTGCCGTTCGCCTCCCGGAGGATAACGACGCCCTTCTCTGTGCCTTGGCGGATATGAGACCAATTTGATTTCAAATTGCTATAAACCCTTGCAGCGTCCGGTTTCCCAAACGGCAAAATTCCGTTTAGCCGCACTAATCAGCGCTTTCTTCAGGTCTTTGATTTCAAAATTGACATGATACCTGGGGCTCGGGCAAACGCTTGAATGGGTGCCGGTATTGCCGTAAAAACCCGAATAGCCCCGAGGTGCTCTAAAAAACGGGCTATTCGGGTCAAGCGGGGTCATAGCTCTGTCAGCTTTTTATCGCTCAAGGCGTTCTGCGATTGCGCAAGCTACCAGGTGAGCAATTCCTCCGTTATCTCGCCGTCGTCCCACGTGACGGTGAGCAGAAAACGCGCGTCCTTCTTGGCGAGCGTCCCGTCGTCCTCTATAAGGAGTTCCAGAGTGTCGCTGCCTTTTATCGGTATAGAGACGCTGAAATCCTTCGGATCGTTGACCTGGCTGTTATTCTTGCGAACCAGCATGAGCCACGCGCCGCTGTCGGGAATGGTATCCCATCTGCCTTTGCCAGTCTGGTTGGCAAGCGATATGGCCTCGATGCTGCCCTGCCCGCGAACCCTTATGACCAGAGAGAAGTCTCTCGCTCCATTCGCCTTCTTTAGCCTGTTCTTTCCGACTACGTCGAGCTTTATCTGAACAGGTTTGGCGCTCATCTGCACGGCGCGTTCGACAGCGCGGGCGACTCTCCTGTTATCGGAGATGGGGGTTGGTCTTGCGTCTCTCGATCTCGCCGGCGTCGGCGCGGCGGCAGTCTGTTTTATGTCGGTCTCCTCGATGCGTCCTCCCGTAAAAAGAAGCGTAAGCCTGAAATCCTGTTTCGATAGATCGTCGCTGCCGTCGACCCAAAGGCTCAGGTCGCGCAGGTTGGTTATCGGTATGGAGATGGAACCGTCGGCGCCGTTGAGCGGCGTTCCCTTCCCGAGATCGGTCAGGACCACTAATGGATTGCCTGTCGTGGCGACAGTGTCCCACGTCTTTTCAGGAGCGCCGCCGCCGGACGCGCGAATCCTCACGCCGGTAAGCGAGTCGTCGCCCGCGAGGCTTATGTCGAAACGGTGATCGGGATTCATGTTCGAGCCCAACTTTTTGGTCCCGTCACTCAAATCGTATCCGCCGGGTCCCTTATACGCGGATGAGATAAGTTTCGCGCCGCTCCCGGCAGGAACCGCGCCTGTCGGCGTCTGAGGCTGAACGGCGGGTTTCGAGGCGCTCGGCGCCGCGGCCGCGGCTATCGTCGTGCGGGCCGCCGCGGTCGAGCCGTCCACGAATCTCGCCGTTATCTCAAACTCTCCGCCAGACGCGGCAATGGCCGCTCTGTCGTTCGCGTAAACCTTGTAGTCGGCGGCCAGTAAAAATGCCACTTTCGGAAACGAGGAATTTATGACGGAGCCCTTGTTGTCAGTCACGACAAGCACATTCTGCGCCCCGCCCGCCGTGGACCACTCCTGCTTCGTAGTGAGATTTTTCAGCGTAAAGCCCGAGAGAGCCCCCGCCGTTCCGCTGATACGGACGTCGAACTCGGCGTCTGGATTGCCGTCTGGCGCGGCCTTATTGCCGGCGCCGGCCATATCTTTGTTGGCGATTCCCGTAAACGAAAATCCATCGACCGTACCCATAGCCGCAAACGCTGTTCCCGCGCATAACGCAAATATGCCCAAAACAACCAAACAAATCGCGGCACGCTCCCTTTTCATGTTCATGCGGTGCAACCCCCTTATTTTAGTCTGATAAAATTACTGACTAACTAAAGAATGATTATACATATAAAAGTAAATTTTTACAGAGTAATTAATGTGCCTTTGCTTGCAATTTGAAATGATTTAAGGAAACGCTGATTAATGCGCCTGAACGACATTTTGCCGTTTGAGAAGTCTTGCGCCGCAAGGATTTAAATCTTCACCCCTTAGGTTTCTAACAATAAATCAGCCTTTCCTTAAATCGGTATTAAAAGCCGAACTCCAGAATCGTGGACTCGTAAAATTTTTCTCCGCGTGCCAGAAGCGTTGACGGGAAATGTGGATGGTTCGGCGAATCCGGGCAGTGTTGGGTCTCCAGGCAAAAGGCGGCGCGCCGCTTGAATGTCCTCCCTTTCCCTTTGGCGGTTCCATCTAAAAAGTTGCCGGTGTAAAGCTGAATCGCGGGCTGAGTCGTGAAAACTTTCAGCGTGCGTTTGCGATCGGGAGAACACGCCTCGGCCGCAAGAGGCATTTCTCCCGGCTCGCCGCGCGTGACTAAAAAACAGTGGTCATATCCCCGGCCATATTTCAGGTTTATCTCATCGGCGTCTATGTCTCTGCCGATCGCCTTTTCGCGCCTGAAATCGAACGGCGTTCCCGTCACGTCAATAATCCTGCCGGTAGGGGTCAAGTCCTCGGCTGTTTCGAGGAAACTGCCGCTCTCTATTCGCAGGAGATGGTTTTCTATCGTGCCAGCCCCCGCGAGGTTGAAATACGCGTGATTCGTAAGGTTTATGTGCGTATCGGCGTCCGTCTCCGCGAAATACTCCATCGTGAATCTGTTGTCGTCATCGAGCGTGTATTTTACCGTGATCCTCAGCGTTCCGGGGAAACCGTCCTCCCCGTCGCGCGAGACGGTTTTGAAAGTAACAGATTTTGCGGTTTCCGCTTCGGCGGTGAATACGCGCTTTTGCAGGCTGCCGTGCAGATAATTGCCGCCGTCGTTTTCGAGAAGTCTGTACCCGCGCCCGCCGATCGTCACAAAAGCGCCCTTGATCCTGCCCGCGTAACGGCCTATGAACGCCCCCTGCGCGGTATCGTCCGCTTCGTACTCCTCGATCGTATCGAAGCCCAGGACGATATCCGAATGTCCGGACGGCGAAGGGAGCAGAATATTCGTTACGCGGCAGCCATAGGACAAACATCTTACGACCGCGCCGTTTTTATTTGTTAGTTCAAACTGATCGACGTCGTGTCCGTCAGCCGTCACGCCGAAATGTCTGCGGGCCATAAAAAATCCCCCTTATATTAATTTTTTTTATGATATCATCGCCTTATGAAAAGACAAGCGGAACTTCTTTGTCAGGGAGTGAAATCGCATGACTGAAGCGTCGCGGGTGACTGAAAAAATTCATCTCGGCGAGCTCGACGCCGTTTTCTCGTCTCTGTACGGTCCCGATGGCGAAACGATCATAAAGCAGCGCGCGCGGTACGCGAAGACGATAGAAAATTTTGAACGCCATTATGGCGCGGGCAGAGATATTTCAATATACTCCGCGCCTGGGCGGGTAGAGTTGTGCGGCAACCACACGGATCACAACAACGGAGTTGTTATGGCGGCCGCCGTGAACCTCGACGTCATAGCCGCCGTCTCAAAGTCCGGGTCGGGTGTGATTCGTCTCACGTCGGGAGGCTTTCCCGGCGAGGATGTGGTTGACTTGGCCCGCCTGGAACCGGATACGCGCGAATTTGGGAAATCCAGAGCGATGATAAGAGGCGTGGCGTCAGCGTTCAGGGAGAGGGGCGGCGTGATCGGAGCGTTTGACGCGTACACGGAGTCCGACGTCTTAAAGGGCAGCGGACTGTCCAGCTCCGCGGCGTTCGAGATATGTGTCGCAACGATTATGAACAGTGAATACAATGAAGGCCGCTTCGACTCGATCACCCTTGGCATTATAGGGCAGTATTCGGAGAACAAATTCTTCGGCAAACCGTCGGGCCTGATGGATCAGACGACCTGCGCGGTCGGCGGCGCGATATCAATCGACTTCGAAGACCCGTCCTCGCCAGTCGTATCGACGGTCCCGCTGGATCTCGCGTCGCGCGGAATAAGCCTCGTCGTAACGGACACAAAGGGCGACCATTCGAACCTCACCGGGGAGTACGCCGCGATCAGGAGCGAAATGGAAAGAGTGGCTCTTTTCTTTGGGAAACGATGCCTCCGTGAGGTTGACTATGAGACGTTTAAAGCGGGGATAGCGGAAGTTAGGCTAAAGACAGGCGACAGGGCCGTCCTCCGCGCGATACATTTTTTCGAGGAGTGCCGCCGCGTCCGGGAAGCCATTGCATCTTCCGGGCGGGGTGACATATCGCGATGGCTCGAACTGATGGTCGAGTGCGGACACTCCTCATTCGAGTTCAACCAGAACGCCTACTCGATAAAATCTCCCAAGCGCCAGGGAATTTCGGTAGGACTCGCCGTCTCCCAGAGCATATTGCGGGGACGCGGCGCGTGGCGTCTCCAGGGAGGCGGGTTTGCGGGCACGATCCAAGCCTTCGTGCCCAATGAGCTCCTGGATGAGTACAGCACAACCATGAGCGGCATCTTCGGATCTGACGCGTGTCATGTCCTCCGCGTCAGATCATTCGGCGGCGTAAAGGTCATATAATTCTGCTCTCTCTGGTGCGGCGCTCATGTCTCTTGAAGCGATACGACAGTACCGTGTTTTGACAGGGTGTGAAAGTAGGGGCGGCAATCTGCCGCCCGAATCCGTATTATTTCGTTTCTAAATCAGATGAACCTCGATGCGGTTTAGAAACGGAATTAGAGAGGCGATATCCATATAGGCCCGCCCAAACCACAACTTAACGCGGGGCCTTCCCTGACACCGGTATCCGGCCCCGCACGGCTTTATCCTTTAAAAATTGACGGCACGGGCTATTTATGATAATCTGTCATTGAGTTACCTGCTAGGTAAGAATGGCGGTGCCGGCATTATGGAAATTAAATAGTCGCTGCTGAAAAAGGCAATTTTCAGGCGGCAACAGCACTCAAATTGGTGAAGCAGTTCAACCCAAAAAGCTTTTTTGACATCCGAAGGCTCCTTAGAGCAAAGCACAAAA
>JAISYM010000113.1 GCA_031269875.1 Synergistaceae bacterium | reverse complement strand
ACGGGCCTTTTGCGCGCGCTCGATGTGCTGGAGGCAAACTCTCTCAAACTGCTTCGGGTTTTCGGACAGCGCGGCGTCCGTTACGTCAGGATGACTGTCGGATCGGAGCAGGAATACTTTCTTCTTGACAGACCCAGAGCGCAGCAGAGGCCGGATATCCGCTTCTGCGGCAAGACCATAATCGGAGCGCCGCCGGCGAAGCATCAGAAGCTCGACCATCACTACTTCGGCTCCATATCGCCGCGCGTCCTGGCTTATATGGAGGATGTCGAGCGCGATCTGGCCCGCATCGGGATAGCCATAGCGACGAGGCACAACGAGGTCGCGCGCTGTCAGTTCGAGTTTGCCCCGCTCTTTGCCGAGGCGAATATTGCCTGCGACCAGAACCTGATGATAATGGAAACCATGCGGAAGCTCGCTAGGAAGCATGATCTGCGGCTGCTCTTCCACGAGAAGCCGTTCGCCGATATGAACGGAAGCGGCAAGCACGTGAACTTCTCCTTAGTCGACAGCGAGGGACGCAACCTCCTGAAACCGTCCACGAACCAGCGCAAGAACGTGATATTCCTGACGTTCCTGGCGTCGTTCGTCTTGGGCGTGTCCAAGCACTTCACGTTGCTGCAGGCCGTTACGGCGACGCCCGGCAACATGTACAGGCTCGGGGGACACGAGGCGCCTCCGTCCATAATCAGCGTCTACCTTGGCGAAGCCCTTACAAAGATGATCAAAGAAATTCGAACGAGCGGCGGCGAATTCTCGAAGAAACCGAATATCGACCTGGGACTCGCGAAACTGGCGTCGATAACCGCTTATGACAGCGACCGCAACAGGACTTCGCCGGTCGCCTTCACCGGGGACAAGTTCGAGTTCCGCGCCCCGGGAGGATCGGCCGCCGTCGCCTTCCCGGTGACCGGAGTCGCCGCTGTTTGGGCCGCCGGTCTCAAAGCGGTGACTGAAGCTATGGAGAAAAAGGTGGAAGCCGGGAAGGAACCGCTCGACGCCGCCCTGGAAGTCGTCGCCGATACGATGACCGAAGCGGGTAAAATCCTCTTCGAGGGCGACTCCTACACGGACGAATGGAAGACGGAAGCGAAAAAGCGCGGGCTGATACGTTCGGGCACGACTTCGGAAGCCATAGACTTGCTGCTCGACAAGGACAACGTGGCAATGCTCGAAGAACTCAAAATTTACAAGGCGCGCGAAGTGGGCGTTATACACGAAATACGCACGGAAACATTCTGCACGGCTATCGAGGTCGAGATGACCATGCTGCACGACATGCTGTTCGAAGGAGTTTTGCCGGCGATATCCAAACAGATGATCCTCGAAAAGCAGTCGCTCGACGCGCTCGAAGGGACAGATTTCAAGGACTCCCCCGCGTTGCTCGGCGTCATCGCGAAGCTCGGCTCGATCAAGACGGAGCTCCTCAAGGAAGCTGACACATTGCGCGAGACTACGTCGCGCATCGACGATCTTCCGGTCAAAGAACGGGCAAAAGTGATCGAAAAAGAGGGCGTGCCTCTCATGCGCTCGATCCGCAAGAAGTGCGACGAGGCCGAAGAGCTGATATCCTCTGAAATTTGGCCCTATCCGGCCTACAGGAACCTCCTTTCGCTATCCGCGTAAATTCGCCCCTCCGAACGCCGGCGCCCGAACCATCAGGGGCGCCGGCGTTTTTTACCAGAAGAACCTTAAGAGCGCGGCGGTCGCGATGCCGGTCACTACCGCGCAGAAGAGGCTCTTTGTCTTCCACGCGACCGCGATGGATGGAATGGCGGCGAATAAGTGAATGTTCAAGAGCGAGAGGACTGGTTCCCCCGCCGCGTTTTCCCCTATCAGCAGGGCGGGAAAGAGCAGCGCCGAGAGTATGGCCGGGGAGATGAGCGAAAGCCAGCGTTCCGCGATGTTTGGCATTTTCATGCCAGGTAGCAGCAGGAGCGGGATCACGCGCGGCAAAAACGTCACGAGTGCCATTCCGGCGATGGTCAGCCACATGTCTGTCACGGCTTTGGTCTCCGGAAGCAAACGCCGGCGGCCGCCCCGGCAATAGCGCCGATGAAGGCGGCCCAGTTCCCGGCGCCGGCTAAGTGGAGCGTCACTGACACAGCTCCGCCAAAGATCGCGGCGATAACCGACGGAGCGTTTTGACAGGCCGGCAGCAGAAGCCCAATGAACATCGCCGGAAGCGCGAAGTCGAGTCCCCATGCCTCGGGGCGTTTAATGAGAGTCCCCATATGAAATCCTATCATCCCGAATATCACCCATGTCAGGTAAGCCGCTGTGTTGAGGGCGAGCGCGGCGTTTGTGGCAGTGTCGCCGCGCTCGAAATTCCTGGAATGGATCGCGAACGATTCGTCGGTAATCATTCCGCCAAAAATTACTCGCTCTGACTTCGTCCATGACGACAAAAAACGCGATAGCGACGCTGACATGAGTACGTGCCGAAAGTTGACGACAAACGTCGTCCCCACTATCACTGGAAACCCCATCCCGGCCGCGAACAGAGAGACCGCCATGAACTGAGCCGCGCCCGCGTAGACGAAGACGGAGAGGCAGAGCGCGTGCAACATGCCGAACCCGGCCTGCTGCGCCAAGAGACCGTAAGCCGCCCCGATTGGAGCGTATCCCAGCATTATAGGCACGGCCATCTTCACGCCGCGCAAAACGGGAGAGGGCGGCATACCGCCGAAAAATCTCAAGCCGCCGCCGCTATTCGTCGTTTGAGAGTTCCGACGCATCCGCAAAACACGCCTAGTCGTACAGTTTCGACAGTTTGTTCAGTTCGTTCACCAGCGGTTTTATCTTCGCTCCGTCGGCTTTGCGCGAAAGCGCGGTCTTGGCGTCCAGCGCGCTGCCCCAGTAGGCTTTGTTGGCGTCCGCGTTCCTGTTGATGGTGGAACCGCTGAGAGCTATTCCGGCAAAAAGCCCCTTTGACATGGAGTAGCTGTATATGGAGGCCTCAGCGCGGGAGTCGGTGGCGGCTTGCGCGTCGCGTCCAACAGGCCCGGCCGCGACGCTCACGTCTCCGCCAAGCTTGAAGCTCTTTCCTCCGGTGAAGGCTTGCAACCCATCCTGATTTGTTATGACGAGGACCAGCCCAACCTCCTTTATGCCTATCTGGAGTCCGAACGACCCTCCCACTATGGAGGCAAACGACGGGCCGCCCCATCCCTTGCCCTGCCTCACGAGGACGACTCCTTCGCCCGTCATCGCGCCTAAACCCAGGCCGGCCTGAACGACTCTTGGAAATATCGCAACGCCCTTTGCGGAGCTGATCGCGTGAGCCATCGAGTCGGCGTCGCTCTGCTCCCGCATCTTCTGAAGCAAACTGACGGACTGCTTGATGTGTTTTTCGTGCTGCGTTTCAGCGCTTGAGATCGCCGGCGCCGCGACGAGCCCCAATATGACAAGCGCCGCCGTTAAGAAAATGATCAACGAGCCAAAACGACATTTTGCCGTTTTGGGAAGTGTAACGCCGCAAGTGTTTAAATCTTCACCCTTCAGGCATCCGAGGATAAATCGGGCTTTCCTTAAAAGCGCTGTTGACCTGAATTTATTAAACATGGTACTTACCTCCTTCAAAAACTAAAAACCGTACTTCCCGCTGTCCATTTCGGCGTCCCTGATACCGGACAGAAGCGTCACTCCGTCCGTCGAGCCCTCTCCCTGCCGCGCCCGAACGAGCCACTTCTCACCGAAATCTGTCCACTCCGCCTCCAACCTTCCGTTATACACCGCGCCCTTGCCGAAAAATCTCCTGCCCTCTCCCGTGAGCTGGCCGAATATCTTCTGCTGCTCGCTCCTGGAAGACGTGATCCAGTTTATCCTGGCGGCCCTCACCATGCTGCCGTCGTGCAGTACCTCGAAAACCCACTTGTCGGCAGGCGTCCCCCATCTCCTGATCTTAATGCCCTCCTTGGAATCCAGCGTCTTCTCCGACACGTGCTTCCCCAGGAACTCGGACGCTTCCGACATCGGTTCTCCGGGGGGAATCTCCCTTATCAGGGCAAAGGCCCCGGAAGGAGAGAGGTTCGCTTCAGATTGTGAAGCAAACGCCAGTGAGACAAAAAGGGTGGTTAAAAAAATTCTAAATGTCGTAGAACTGATAATTTTTTTCATCCTGCCATTCAAACCTCGCATCGTGAACTATAATGATAATAATATATCATATAACGATGTTTATGGAGGCAGCCAAGATGCGGATAAATGAGGAAGTCATAAGGTCGTTCGTCTGTGTTTGCCCAACGCGGGAGGCGTGGGATGAGACAGCGGTTTTTTTAAATGATCTCAGGCGTTTTGAAGGTTTCAAGTGGATCGCGCCGGAGCAGATTCATATCACGCTTCGCTTCCTGGGCGACGCCGCGCCGTCGCTCGTTACCAAGATGGACACAGCCCTTTCCGGCATCGGTGGGATGCGGAGGTTTAGAGTTTCGCTTGCGGGGGCCGGAGCGTTTCCGAACCTGACGCGCCCCAAGATACTCTGGCTTGGCATTGACGACGGAGCGCCCCATCTCACGAGACTGGCCTCGAAGCTGGAACAGGCCGCAAGAAATTCCGGCTTCACCGCCGACCTAAGAAAATTCACGCCGCACTTAACGATCGGGCGCGCCAACCAAAACGGCGCTTTATCCGCGTTATCCCCGGAGCTCGCCGGCGCGCTTCGGGAAGCCCCGTCTCCGTCGTGGGAGTGCGCGTCCTTCGTGCTGATGAGGAGCGTCCTCAGACCGGGCGGCGCGATTTACACCCCCATAAGAGAATACCCGCTGTAGCGGGGGCGTCCGCCTGAGGAATGATGCTATAATGGAGGTCGTTTCTATAAAAATGGATATGCCGGGGTAACACGGCATTAGGAGGGTTAAGAACTGTATAAGTCGAAAAAGAGGCTGCCCGTTCAGGATGAGGCTGTTCGCGCGGCGAGTTTGTATGTAACGTCTTTTTTCTGCGGAATGTGCGTTATGGTGTTGGAGATGGCCGGTTCCAGGGTGGTGGCGCCTTATATGGGGACGTCGCTTATAGTTTGGACGTCGCTGATCGGGGTAATCATGCTGAGCCTCACTGTCGGCTATTGGATGGGAGGGGTGATATCTGACAAATACCCTAAAAGCGGACTGCTTGCCTGGATTATCGGAACGGCGGCTCTCGTGACGGCGCTTGTCGCGCTGATTGCGAACCCGCTGCTCGATTCCCTCTCAAAGGGCGCGTCGAACATATATATCGGCTCCATTATCGCCGCGATATGCCTCTTCTCTCTTCCAAGCGCGCTATTGGGCACAGTGTCGCCGTTTGTCGTCCGCCTCGCGATGGGCAATCTGGGCAAAGCCGGCTCCACTGTGGGGCGCTTTTCCGCGCTCTCTTCGGCCGGCAGCATACTGGGAACTTTCCTCGGCGGATTTGTGCTGATTTCACTCTTTTCCTCGCGTACTATTCTCTTTATAGTTGCCGCTGTTTTAGGGCTCGTCGCGTCACTTTTGAGTTACGGCGGGAGGGCGGGCAAAATAGCCAAAACCATCCCCCCGCTCGTCGTCGCGATAATGTCGGTATCTCTTGGAATATTGAACGAGGCTGGTGTTTTGCCCATGACTCCGATAGGATTGAACGTCGACACGCAGTATAACTCCGTAAGGATAATGGACGTGAACGCTTTCGGCAGCGGCAGAAAGATTCGAATCCTGCAAACTGACCCGATGGGCGCGCAATCCCTCATGTACATCGACAAACCATCCGAGCTCTACAGCGATTACACTAAGTTTTACGATCTCGCGTTCCACTACAAGCCGGACGCTAAGAGAGTTTTGATGCTTGGCGGCGGCGGTTACTGCGTGCCGAAGCACATTACCGCGACGCGGCCGGAGGTCTCTGTCGATATTGTAGAGCTGGATCCCGGCATTACCGATATCGCCCGCGAATATTTCTACCTGAGTGACCGGCCCGGACAGGCGATATATCACGAGGACGCCAGGATGTTTCTCAATAGGGAGGCGATATCCTCCAAAGGAAAATACGACGCGATATTTGAGGACGTTTTCGGCTCCTCGTACAACATCCCGTTTCACATGACGACGGTGGAGTGCATGTCCAGGATACGCGACCTGCTGTCGCCGGACGGAGTCTTTGTGGTCAATATAATATCCTCCATAGACCACAACCTTTTCAGCGGCATTTACTCCAGCGTCTCCGCGTCGTTTCCCACCGTTATGATTTTTCCGGCGACGTATCCAAACGATGCGTCAAGGCGCCAGAACATCATGATCGTAGCGCTCGCGGCAAAGTCATCTCCTGAGGCTGTACCTGAAAGCGCTCACATAGAGAGCCTGCTTGCCCACAAGTGGACAAGGCCGTTTTCACCTAAGATCGCCGCGTTCACAGATACATTCGCGCCGGTGGAAAAATACACAATAGGGATGTAATTCCGATTTACGCCGCTTCGCTTGCGCTTGCCGGCGCGGCATCCTTACCCCTCAGGAAGTCCTCCTCGATGGCCGCGGAGAAGATGCCGTACTCCATCTTAGTGGTTCCGTTGTAGAAGAAGAGTCCGGACTTTACCTTGGGGTGAATCGCCTCCCTGACAGCGTCGTCGAAAACGTCCTGAGGGAGGGTGGTGAGCCTGCTCAACAGCGTCTTTGCGCCAACAACGGGAGTCTCGGGAAGAATGAGCTGTATGCGGTTATCCGGGAGGAGGAACCCACAGTCCGTAGTGCGCAGAGCTTGTCTTACTCTAGTGGCGAAGGCCACGAACATCATGTACTTCTGCTTGTCCGACAAGTTTACGTCCTGTGAGGGGTTTAAGAGCAACTCCAGCAGTATGCCGGAGACGGAGCGCTTGTAACGCTGAGCGCGGGAAATTTCCTGCGGCCCCCTGATGAGCCGGTACTCTTCCACGAGAAGCCCCGTATCCGAATCAGTTATGGCGATTCCCTTATGTTCATGGACGGACAGATCTTCCACCACCGGTTTGCAGTCCAGAGTCGGGAGCAGTGAAAAGTAGTACCTCGCGCCCTCTTTGATCTGCGATATCCACCACTTGCCGGATTCGAAACTCACCGTGTCCTGATCGATCGGCAGGACTTCGTTTATGAGTTCTCCCATTATGTCCTCGCCCTCCGCCCCGGAGGCCTCGCAAAACTTCGGGTTGGCGGCGATTATGACGCCCTTCGCGTCAGTTACGCAGACTGGCATATCCAACTTTGACAGCAAGCTGTCGACCCGTTCTCGGACATTTTCGTTCTGGGCCTCGACCGCTTCCGGTGACTCCTCTCCCTCAGAAACGGAATAATTTGTCACGTTGTAGAAGATGATCGAGAGACCGATCACGAAGCACACCAGCCCCACCCATGATAAGAGAGGCGAACCCGCCCTGAGAGAGACGATTATCAGCAAAACCCCCTGCGATAGGAGGGCAATCGCCGAACTGTACTCTTTATCACCCTTTGAAATAAAAAAAGCGGAAAAGCAGCAGAAACAGAGATAAGCGGCTATCGCAGTCCCCCAAAGTACCGGCGGAAGCCGTACCGCCAATTCCCCGTTGTGGAGGATGGCTGTCGGAACCAGCAATACTATAGATAAAACCGGTGGGAATAATATCCACCTCATCTGTTGCACCAGCCCTTCATCCTTGATAGCGATTCCGAATGCGTCATGCCGTGACATTATAACACGACGGGCGGCATGAAATACAAAATTACATAACTTTATAGGCGTGATATGAGAAATAAGTTATAATTGATTTTGAGGCATAAAACAATGCGCCTGTCCGGTTGCCTGTACGCAGGTTGACAAGTAATATTTTTCTAAGGGGTAGATAAAAATGTTGCATTGCGGGATAGTTGGACTCCCATTGAGCGGGAAAACGACGATTTTTAACGTAATAACGCGAGCCGGCGCCGAGGTCAAGCCATATTCAGGAGGCAAGACCGATCCTAACAGGGCTGTCGTGGACGTCCCGGACGTTCGGTTCGACCGGCTTGCTGAGATTCACTCTCCGAGAAAGAGGACTCCCGCTCAGGTTGAATTTGTCGACCTTGCCGGACTGTCGCGCGGCGCCGGGAAAGGGGCGGGGCTCGGCAACGCGTTTCTCTCCTTCGCGGCCGAAGCCGACGCGCTCCTGCACGTCGTCAGATGCTTCGAAAACGGCACCGTCGAGCATCCGGAAGGGAGCGTCGACCCTCTCCGCGATATAGGCATACTCGAAATGGAGCTGATCTTTCGCGATCTTGCCGTCGTTGAGAACCGCTTGGGAAAGCTCTCCGCCAAGAAAAAACTGCAGTCCGAAGAAGCAGTGGAGAGGGAATTGCTCCAACGATGCCTGGACTGCCTTATGGACGAGAAGCCCATCAGCTCTCTCTCGCTGTCCGCGGCTGAGGAGAGGGCGCTTCGCGGCTTCACCTTTGTTACGGCGAAACCGCAGATCCTCGTTCTGAATCTGGACGAGACGCAGGGGGATATCGCTGGTCTGCCGAACGGAGAGGCTCTCGATCGCGGCATAAAAGAGCGCGGCGTGAGCGTGATAAAAATCTACGGGCGGCTCGAAATGGATCTCTTGGACCTGTCGCCGGAGGAAGCGAGCGAGTTTACGGACGGCCTCCAAATTGACGAACCAGCCAGGGAGAAGCTCATCTTCGAGGCATACAGGACGCTTGGCCTGATAAGTTTCTTCACGTGCGGCTCGGACGAGGTCAGGGCGTGGACGCTTCATAACGGAGACAACGCCTTGGACGCGGCGGGCGCGATACATACGGACCTGGCCAGGGGTTTCATACGCGCTCAGGTGGTATCCTACGACGATTACACGTCTCACGGCGACTCTTACGCCAGCTGCCGGGACGCCGGAGTGCTTCGCTTGGAGGGCAGGGAGTACAGGGTTAAGGACGGAGATATAATAGAAATCCGGTTCAACATATAGGAGGTTCGCGGCGATGCGAATAGGAGTAGACCTCGGAGGGCATACCATTACCGTGGCCAGGGTTTTACTGCAGGAGGGACAGCGTCCGCTTATCGACGAGGCGGCCGAGATAAGGACGCCGCCGGAAAGGGGTGTAGCGGATGTGATGGACGCCATCGCCTCGCTTGCCGCCGCACTGTCCGCCGGGCATGAAGCGGAGGGCGTCGGGCTGACGGTGCCGGGCGCGCTCGACGCTTACCGCCGGTACACGAAAAGGATGTCGAACTTTCCGAAGGAGTGGGACTGTCTCGACATACCAAACGCGCTCTCCCGTGCCATGGCGGGCAAGGGGCTCAGTCTGCCGGTCAAGATCGAAAACGACGCGAACTGCTACGCCCTTGGCGAAGGCGCGGCGGGAGAAGCCGTTGGTTTGTCGGACTACGTCGTGTTCACGATGGGTACGGGCATAGGCTGCGGCATAGTTGTGGGCGGAAGGCTCATTACCGGCGCTCACGGTCTGGCCGCCGAGGGCGGGCATATCGTGGTCAGCGGGAACGCTCCCTGCGGCTGCGGCGGGATAGGCCACTCCGAGACTCTGGCGGCGGCGGATGGGACGAGAAAGCGCGCGGAAGCCCTGGGTTTGCCGGGCGACTTCCGTGACCTGTGGGCGATGAGGGGCGACCCTGCCGCAAAGAGGGTGCTGGATGTCACTTTAGACGGCATGGCCCGTACTGTCGCGACAGTTTGTCAACTGCTCGATCCGGAGGCCGTAATCATCGGCGGAGGCATGAGCCGCGCCGAGGGCATTGCCGACGCGATAAAAGAAGCCGCGATGCCGTACCTGGGGCTGCCATACAGGGAATTTCTGAATCTGCGCGTCTCATCCTTAGACAGCAAGGCCGCGCTTTACGGAGCGGCTTTCATCTAAATTACGTTTATGCCGTTGAGCGCCAGATATTCGCGGTAGTCAGACGGGAAATCGTCGTCCACGATGAAGCAATCTATCGCGTCCAGGGGCGTCATGCTGAAAAAGGCGGTTGTGTTGATCTTGCTCGAATCGGTGACAACGTAGTTTTTGTCCGAGACGGAGAGCATCGCGGCGTTCAGCTCCACCTCCTCCAGCACGGGATGCATTATCCCGCGTTTTTTGCAGAGGGCCGATATCCCGAAAAAGCACTTGTCTATGGCAAACGCCTTTATAAAGTCGATGGAACCCGGCCCGATGACCATCCCAGAACTGTTGCGCACCCTGCCACCAGGTATGTATACCTTCGCTTTTGGCAAAAGCAGCGCCTTCGCGGCCACGTTTACGTTAAGCGTTATTATATGCACGGACTTGTCTCCGATGTAGTCGATGATATACTCCACGGTGCTGCCGGAGTTCAGCCCTATCATGTCGCCGTCCTCTATGAGTTCGGCGGATTTGCGCGCTATTATCTGCTTAGCCTCGTAGTTCTCGCTGCGCTTCGCGTAAATGGCAAGCTCTTTCACGGCCTGCGTCCCGTTCGATTCCCTTATGTGCGCGCCGCCGTAGACTATTTCTATGTCCCAGCCTCGGGCGAGTTCCTTCAGGTCGCGGCGGATCGTCTCGTCCCTCACTCCGTATTTCCGGGCGAGCTCCCCGACGGTCACGGAGCCCTTGCCTAACAGCGCGTTCAATATCTCTTTGCGGCGTTCCACACTCAGCATAAATCTGCACCCTTCAGGCCGCTAACAATAAATCGGCTTTTTCAAATCAGCAGATCCCAAAAATACGAGAGCTTGCCGGCGGCAAATCCAGCGCCTTTCAGCTCATTATACGCGAACGGTTCGCAGATCACCAGCTGTCCCGCCGACGTATAATTTATCTCTTTGATGGCGGCATCGCGTATTTTGCCCAGTATATCCGCGCTCGTGTGACGGTTCGCGTATTCCGGGGCGATCGGGCTCTCCCAGATGTTAACCCCGTTCAGCCTCCTGTCGGCGTCGTAAAGCGGCCTGAATTCCGGCGCGTTCGGGACGCGGCGCTCGCGCGTGTTTTGGGACAGCGCTTCGATACGAGTGGACTTTCCGAGGAACCGCGTGTAGAAACTCCCCCCGTAGATATGTGCTCTTTGCGCATTAATGCCGGAGGCGATGTCGAGTATGTCCGTCACGTCGAAATCGCGCTGTATGCCGAGTTCATCCGCAAGGACGGTCAGGCAGTAAGCGGCTTGGCCGGAGACTGTTACGACCCTTTCGGCCCCGCGCGACGCGAGTTCCTCTATGAGCGAGCTGAGGCGCTCTATGCCCTCATCGACAAAGCCGTGGGCCAGAAGGGCGAACCCCGTCCCTGACGCAAGGCAGCCGCGCACGGAAATGCCCTTGCGCCTCAGAAATTCGCCGAGCTTTTTAGGAGAATCGCCGGTATATTCGAAGCTCGCGTCATCGACGAACAGAAAACAGCCCGCGCCCGGCTCGGCTTCAATCGCGCCATCCCACAGCGCCTGCCTGTCCGGTTTTTTGGGGATATCCAATTCCCCGGCCGATTTCACGCTGGAAAAGCCGTTTTTCACGAAAAGTTCCCGGGCTAAGATCATGCAGAGCGTGAAATCGCTTCTCTCCTCGGCGAAATTTTGCCACCGCTCGCCCTGCCCGGAGAGTATCGACGTGAAGATTATCTCTGCCCCCCGTTCTGATGGCGCCAGCTCGCCCATAAGCACCGCCCGGGCAATCTGCGCGGTCCGCGACGGGTAAAGGCTCGAGAGTCGCGTCGCGAGGTACTCGGGGTTGTAGCAGACGCCTTGATCCATGTGGATGGCCTGTTTTTTTAGTTTTTCCGCGTATTTCTCGCATCCGAGCGTAAAATTTTCCCTCGCCCGGTTTGTCGAAGCTCCGGCGTTCATAGTCCCAAGACCCCTTTGTTGAGTATTCCGTTCGGGTCGAGCGCGTCCTTGATCCTTTTCATAACCCCGACTCCGCTCATACCGTGTTCAAGCGCCATGAACTCCGCTTTGGCCGTCCCTACGCCGTGATGGTGCGAGACATTGCCCCCGTTCTTTACGCTCGTCTCACAGGCTATCCGGAGACATTCGAGATACCGCTTTTCGCCTTCTCTCTCGTCCCCTCCGGTCGTGGCGTGGAATATCACGTAGACGCTTGCCCCGCTGTGGTAGACGTGCGAGAAATGGCAGTCCACTACGTCACACAGCGGTTCGAGGGCGTCTCGCATCTCGCGCCAGACCGTCACTATGCGATCCCACGGGGCCGCGACCTCGATGGCGTCGGCCGTACCGCCCCTTATGGCGTCGTAATCGAGCATTTTTTTCGTGGAGAACCTCGTCTCGAACCACTCGCGGGACGCAGTCTCATCCTTGCGGCGGCCGAGGTGGGCCGCGCATATCTCGTCCGAGAGCCTCGCTTCCAGCTCTGTTTCCTCCCGGTATCCCTCAAAGACGAGGATCAAGAGCGAGCTTCCCAGCTCGAAGCGGTACTGCGCAACCTTGTGTTTGGCTTCCGTCTCGTCATAGAGCCGGACGACAGCGGGGCGCAACCCCCTGTGGATTGTCGCCCTCACGGCGCTTAGGCCGTCCTCCGTTGACGGGAATGTGTAAGCGGCGAATATCCTCTTTTCGGCCAAAGGGTATATTCGCATCTCGACGGACGTCACTATCCCGTACACCCCCTCGCTGCCCAAGAAGAGCTGGAGGAGCTCAGGCCCCGTCGATCTCTTTGGCGCTTCATGCGTCCGCAGCATCTCCCCTGTGGGCAGCACTACGTCCAGGGCCGTCACCATGTCGTCCATCTTGCCGTATTTCGTGGAGAACGTCCCGATAGCTCTTGTAGCGGCCATTCCGCCGAGGCACGCGCTCTGAAACGACTGCGGATAGTGCCCCGATGTGTACCCGCGGCTGTTGAGCATGTTTTCGAACTCGCACCCCGACAGTCCCGCACCCCCTCTCGCGGTCATGTTGACCGCGTTGACTGAGAAAGAGGCGAGCCTTTTCGTATCCACTATCACTTGCCCGTTATACGGTATGGAGCCGCCGACGATGCCGCTCCCGCCGCCGTAAGGTATGATACCTACGCCGCTCTCGTTCGCAAGGCGGAGTATGCCGGATACGCCATCTTCGTCCCGTGGGATCAAAACCCCGTCCGTCACGTAAGGGTACTTCCCCTGCAAAATCCACTTGTATTCGCGCGGATAGCAGCCGTGCGAGTATGCGAGCCTGTCTTCGTCGCTCGTCAGGATATCCGTCCCCAAGCTGCGCGTACGCACGTCGTCGAAAAATTGCCGCAAGGCTTCCTTCATATATGTGATCTCCCTATTAATGGTATCCAGGCGCTTTATGACGCCTGTTTTAGGCATCTAGCGATAAATCAAAAACAAAACGCTTCCTCATATAAACGGTATCATTTCCCTGACCGAGTCAAAAACCAAATGGGGCTGGGGCTCGCAGACGGCAACCTCTTCTATGGAGCTTTCGCCGCTGAGAACGCAAACGCTGAGGAGTCCGTTATTTATTCCAGTCGGGATATCAGTATACAACCTATCGCCGACCATTGCGGTGTATTTTTTTTCGGTTCCGGCAAGGCCGATTGCATACTCCACTATCTCGCTATTCGGTTTTCCGATAATTTTATCAGGCTTTCGCCCGGTCGAGGCCTCCACATATGCGTGAATCGCTCCGATATCCGGGATGAAGCCATTCTTTGTCGGACAGTTGAAGTCCGGGTGTGTGGCTATGAACGGAAGTCCCTTGCGGACAAAGTCGCAAAGTTTGGTCATTTTGGCATAGTCAAAACCGGTGTCGAACGCGGTGACAACCATGTCGGGAGTCTCATTGTCAATAGTTATACCGTGCCTTGAAAAATCTTCTTCAAGCGTTTTGTTCCCCATAAGGAAGATTTTTTTGCCGGGGCTTGTCTTTTTAATATAAGCAATCGTCGCGTCACCGGACGTGGCGAGCTGATCTGCCCCTATATCCAACCCCATCCTCTTGAGCTTGGCAAAGTACGCGTTGCTCCCCCTCGATGAATTGTTTGTCAGGAACACATATTTTTTCCCTTGCAGGCGGATATGTTCCAGAAAATCAAGCGCGCCGGCAATCCATTGGTCGTCGAGATAGAGTGTCCCATCCATGTCGAGCGCGAAACAGCGGATATTTTTTAGAAGGCCTCCGGGGTCTTCGTTTCTCCTCCATTTGGCCGGGCACATCACGTTCCCTCCTTTATGAGGTCAATCAATTCGTGATATTTCGCAAAAATCTCATTTTCCCAAGCCTCGTCTGCGAATCCCATAAAGAAGGCAACATCAGCGGCGGTGAGACGTTTGCGCATGAACATGGCGTTCCTGAATGCCCACCTGCCTCGCTCCTCAGCGACAGGATAAGTAAGCTCGTCAAATTTTAGCGGCATACCCAATGCCCTCAGCCCTTTGGCACACCCGGCGGCGCTGCGGGGCAAAAGTTCGCTCAGCGTTGCCTTGTGTTCGTCCCAATCATCGAGAAACCTCTCGAATTTTGGCCTCGCGTCACGCCAACCCTGCAATTTAATACCATAATCTTTCCAACACTCGGCGCCCATTGCGCCTGTTGTGTCGATTTCGTGAAATATCCGCATGATCCTGTCACGCATAATGTCAGTATCAGGGTAGCACGAATCGATTTTGAAATTTCTCCTGCCGGATACGACCTCATCCAGCTTCCTGATAAGGAATTCCAGGTTGAGCGTTGACAAAACAGACGCTATGCCAACCTGCTGACCGTGTATGCCTGTCTGGCGGCCGTCGTAATTGGCGGTCATATCGAGCATGTGGCTGATGACGTGTTCATAGCCGGAAACAGGAACAGAATCTCTCGCGTACGTCATGCAGAGCCCGGTTTCCAGTACGCATTTGCCGCACACTTCCATGCCGTTTGCCGTACCCCTTGCGATCTCGCTGGCGTATGGAATCAAGAGATCCTTTATATCGTCTACTATTCTCCAAGATGCGTCAAGGAAGGATCCCATACCCATCCTATCAGCGAAGTACCAATCGGCGAACGCGCAAAAAACAGGCATTGTATCCCCGGCCCCGGCCACAGAAAAATGGCGGGGGCAATCCATCAACACTTGAAGGTCCATGATCAGGATGTCGGGGGTCCTAGACGGCCACGTCCGTTTGACGTTATCCTTGCTGATTATCGACATCCGTGATGTATACGCTCCCACGGTGCTGGCCGTCATCAATGAGACCAGAGGCAGACTGGTTGCACCCGTTTCCTGTTCGTAGAGGAAACAGGCGTGTTTGGCTATGTCTGTGATAGCGCCGGAACCTATTGATAGGACCGACTTAGATGGCGACAAAAGGGCCTTTATTTCCTCCACCTCTTTAAATGTGGCGTGTACTATGCCGTAAGAGTCGCCCTTAAGCGCCCTTGTCTCGACGGCATAATCTGCCCCCCTGAGTATCGAGACTATGTCGTCTTTCAGGGATTTACCGGAGCGCCAGTATTTTACTTCGTCCATAACGACGAGGATATCACTCCCAGGGGCAACGCCCAATAACTTGAATGCCTCCGTCACGCGCAGGACGGCATCCCGGCCCGCCCACACTTCCTTCAGTTCGATATCCGGTATCTTGTCCCTATCGCTCCATTTTTGGATCTGCCCCATCAGTTTCGGCATATCTCCGATATCGTATTTCAACACAGGAGGCGGAAGCTTGTTAAGCATGGAGATCCCCCTATCTCACGTTTTCTTCGGTATATTTATGCAACCCCTTGTAAAAACCGCCTTTGGCTAACGACGCGTAAGCGAGCTTGAACAGTTCGAACAGCTCTCCGTAACGTTTGACGTTCTCCGGTATCGGGGTGTAACGCTTGACCTTGGATACCATCATTTCCACGCCTTCCCGCATACTTTTGAAGATTCCGGCGCCATACCCGCCCAAAATTGCTGCCCCAAGCACAGTACACTCCGTCTCCCTAAGCACCGCGGAGGGACGATTGTATATATCTGTCTGAATCTGACACCATAGAGGAGATTTTGTAGCACCTCCGCTGAGCATTACTTCCTCGTAATCGACGAATGCGTCAAAGGCCTCCAACACACTCTTTGTTTCGTAAGCTACGCCTTCCATAACAGCGCGTGCCAAGCACCCGAAATCACTCTTGAAGCTAAGCCCGAGGAATGCCCCGCGGGCCGCCCCGTCATAATTTGGGCATACTGAACCCGAGAGATAGGGCGCGAAGATGAGCCCATTGCTGCCGGCCGGCGCGGCTTGTGCGTGCAGTCCCATCATTACGTACGGATCGGTCTTGCTTGCGGGTTCTATTAATTTCATCATCCAGCCCATGTTGTCACGGAACCAGCGGTATGACGACGCCGCGGCGTTCTGTAACCCCTCGGATTCCCATGCTTTTTCCGGAAACGCGTGGGCGGACAGCGAAACGATGCCGTTAGGGTCACGCTTTGGCAAGTCAAGAGCAACGATGCTGACACCTGCCGTACCGAGAGTCACCTCGCAAAGCCCTTCGCGAATGACGCCCGCCCCAACCGCCGCGCACTGCTGATCCCCTCCGCCTGTACATATGGGGATTCCCTCGGGCAGACCGGTGCGCTCGCTGGAGTATTTGTCCAGGGTTCCAACCTTCCAACCTGACCCGACAAGTTTAGGCATTTTATCTTTATCGACGCCAAACTTCTTGAATAGAGTGTCGCTGAACTCCATCGTCTCTATGTCGATCATTCCGAATTGAGAGGCGTTTGACCAGTCCTGGAACCAATCGTCCTTTGCCCCTAGATGGTATAAAAAGAACTCCTGGGTTGTTAATATCTTGTAGGTTTTTTCGTAAGTTTCAGGCTCATGTTCCATAATCCATTTGATTTTGCCGCTGCCCCATACCTCGCTCACCGGCAATCCAGTTATTCTGGTATATTCATCTGAAAAGCCGCGCATCCACGCCGCTTCTTCGACGCAGCGGGTATCTTGCCATGATATGCCCATACCGTTGCGTAATACTTTGCCGTCCCTGTCCATGTAAAAATGTGTTATGCGTTGTGTGGCCAGCCCTATTGCCGCGATCTCGTTGAGATCCACGCCGACTTTTTTTGCTTTAAATGCGACATCGGCCAAAGAATCGTACACTGCTTCAAGCAACATATTGATGTCCTGGTCCACCCATCCGGGTTTGACAAAAACGCACTCGTATTCTTGATAACCTTCCGCAATGATGCTGCCTTCGACGTCATAAATCTTGCTTTTGACCCCCGTTGTGCCGCTGTCGATCCCGATAAGGTATTTTGATTTCGCCACCACAATCTCCTCCTCGTTAGAATTGATGAATGAACATCCACTTAAGTGCCCTTTGTCCGCGCTGTCTTCATATTTTCTAAAGCAGAGCCTTCTTCCCGTAATCCCTCGTCGATAAAATGACCATAATGTACTCTCCCATGAGCGGACCTCCTCGAATGTGGAATTTTGTGGTATTTCAGAGAGTGATATATATTTTATAGTAAATTTATAATGACTTTTTTTGTAGTTAGCAGTATATAGTCCTTTTTGTCGCGTGTCAATACGTATTTTTTTTGAATCAATCTTGACAATTATTTTAAAATGCGGGAATATATACGCGCATCGGGGGAGCTTTCCGCGAGGAGGCTGAGAGGAAGTATTTGCTTCGACCCTTGGAACCTGATCCGGCTAATACCGGCGAAGGAAGAATGAGATCGTTTCGGGAAAACCAGGGAAATATGCCTGAAATAACTCTTTACCCCCAATGCGAAAAAAGCGAAGGGGGTTTTTTTATTGAACGCGACAGTTGTGAAAGGTTCTGACAGGGTAAGGGTGATGGTAGAGGGGGCGCTTTGCGTCGCCTTGGCCGTGGTGTTCTCGGAGTTCAAGATGTTCGCGATGCCGCAGGGGGGATCTGTTACGCTCGAGATGGCGCCGCTGCTTTACTTCTCCTACAGGCGCGGCTTCAAATGGGGCGCGGCGGCTGGCGTCATATCCGGGGTATTCATGGTGCTCTTTGGCGGCTACATCGCGCACCCGATCCAGGCGGCGCTGGATTACCCTGTGGCGTTTGCCTGTGTCGGCGCGGCCGGTTTTTTTAAAGGAAAACCCATACTCGGGACTATTCTGGCTGGCGGCGCGCGATTTGTCTGTCACGTGCTTTCAGGCGTCATTTTCTTTTCCAGCTACGCGCCGGAGGGCCAGAATCCCTGGGTTTATTCCGCCGTGTACAACGCGAGCTTCATGGTACCGTCGTTATTGATATCAGGCGTTTTGGCGATGATCCTGTGGAAAAGGCTCGGCTCGAGAGAGACAGAACTAAAGGTTTAACCTCAGATAGGCTTTGTCCATCCGCTCTTGGTCTGTCAATGAGCCCGAATTGACAGATCATCGGCGGCGGGATCCTTGTTCGCTTCCATTTCGCGCATAAAGCTGGCGTTGAACGGGATGGATATGGCGAACGTGACGAGGTCGGCCAAGGGCTGGCTTATTTGAATGCCTAACAGACCCAGCGCGCGGGAGAGAGCGAACAGGAGCGGCAAAAGGAACAGACCTTGGCGCGCTACGGCTAAGATGCTTGCGGAGAGCGATTTGCCCGTCGTCTGTAACAACATGTTGCTGATTATGACCCATCCCATTAAGACGGACGAGAGAAACTGAAGGCGCATAGAAAGTGCCCCTATCCTGATCACTTCAGCGTCGTCGGCTCGGAAAAGGGCAATGATCCCCGGCGCGAATATCCATGCCAGTACTGTGAAGGCCGAAAGCCCCAGCACGGAAAATTTGACGCAGAACCAAAACGCCTCCTTTACCCTGTCATAACGCTTCGCGCCGTAGTTAAACCCGCATACGGGCTGAAAGCCCTGCCCAATGCCCAATACGATCGAATTTGCGAACATGACGACCCGCGTCACTATGGAGATGGCCGCGATGGCGGCGTCGCCGTAATTTCCGGCGAGCCTGTTCGTATAAAGTGTAGCTACGCTGGAGAGGCCCTGCCTGAGAAGAGATGGGACGCCCCCGCGCGCTATCTCTTTATAGAACGACAAACTCGCGGAGAGGTTGCGTATTTTGACGCGAATACTGCCCTTTCGCTCGCATCCCGCCAGCAGCAGGCAGAATCCGATAAACTGGCTGACCATAGTGGCCGCTGCCGCGCCGCTTACGCCCATCCCAAAAGTATAGATGAATATCGGGTCCAGGATAACATTGACGACCGCGCCGCTTATCATCCCGATCATACCGTAGGACGCGCTGCCCTGGAAACGAAGCAGCTGATTCAGGGTGAGGGAGCCCGTCATCAACGGAACGGCCAGCAGGATATAAAATAGGTATTCCTTCGCGTATGGCAGTATAGTATCGGTAGCGCCGAGGGCTTTAGCCAGATCGCCGATCCTCGTGATGCCGATCACGGTCAATAGCGCGCCCGAGATCAGCGACGAAAAAAAACCTGTCGCCGCCATCTTCGAAGCCCGTTCAAATTCTTGGGCCCCTAGCATCCTGGAGACATAGTTCCCGGCCCCCTGCCCGAAAAAGAAGCCCAGCGCCTGTACTATCGCCATCAGCGGAAACGCGACCCCTACTCCGGCAGTCGCGCTCGTTCCGAGAGAGCCCACGAAAAAAGTGTCCGCCATGTTGTAGAGGGCGGAGATCAGCATGATCGCGGTCGTTGGGACCGCAAGGCTAAAGACGAGTCCCCGCACGGGCGCAGTCGTCATTTTAACGAATTTTTCGTCGAGTCCCCTATCGCTCATCGTGTCCATTTACGCGATCACAGCCGGGGCAAGGCCGCCAGGAGAGCCCGTGTGTAGCTGTGGGTTGGGCGTTCGAGCAGTTCATCCGTGCCGCCGGACTCCACGACGCGCCCTCGGTACAGGACGATGGCGCGGCGGGCCGCGCGGCGCGCGAGCAGGAGGTCGTGCGTCACCAGTATCATGGACATTCCGGCCTCAGCCCTGCGGTTCAGCACCTCCATCACCTCGGCCCTGGTGGAGACATCCTGCATCGCGGTCGGCTCGTCGCACAGGAGCAGTTCCGGGGCTAAGATCAGAGCGCGGGCGACGGCGACACGCTGGCGCTGACCGCCTGAGAGCGAGTAGCGCACGCTTGCCCCCCAGAGCTCCCGAGGGAATTTAAGCTCCGTCAACAGATCCTTTGCCTTCACGTCGCCGTCCTCGCGGGCCTGTCTGCCCCGGTGAACGATGTTCCACGGTTCTGTCACCGCGCCAAGTACCGTTAAAGTCGGCGGCAGAGCGCCGTATGGATCCTGAATGACGTATCCGCAGCGGCGCCGGACGGCGAGTCTTTCCCCGTTCGTCATCGACAGGATTTGTCGTCCCCAAAGTTCCACGACACCAGACGTTGGAGCGATAAGGCCTAAGATGGAGCGCAGCAGCGTCGTTTTCCCGCTGCCGGACTCCCCAACCACGGCCAGCGTCTCGCCGGCGGCAAGGGAGAACGAGACACCTTCGAGCGCCCAAACGTCCTCACCCCTCATAAAAGGTCCGCGCCGCGCCGTGAAACGCACGCCAAGCTCCCGCACGTTTAAACTATCCCCGCTCACCGCGCCACGTCCATTTCGCGAATAGCGCGGATCAACAGCCGCGTGTAAGGATGCCGCGGGTCCTTGGATACCTGCCGCGCCGGGCCGCTCTCCGCGATCTCTCCGTCCTTCATGACGATCAGGGTGTCGCACATTCCGGCTGCAAGCGGCAGGTCGTGAGTGACAAGAAGGAGGCCCATGCCGCGTTCGCGCACGATACTAACGATAGTCTCCAGAACCTCCTTCTGCGTTATCACGTCTAAGGCCGTCGTCGGTTCGTCCGCCAGGAGGAAATCAGGCTCGCACGCCAGCGCCAGCGCGAGCGCGGCCCGCTGTTTCTGCCCGCCGGACAGCTCGTGCGGGTAACGAGTCATCACGCGGCTGTCGAGGCCCGCTGCGCTGAGCAGTTCCGCCGCGCGTTCCCTCCCTGTTTTTTTGGGAATTTTCAAATGATGGCTCAGCACCTCGGTTATATGCCGTTCTATCGTCAAGTGCGGGGTGAAGGAGTTCATCGCGCCCTGCGGAACGATGGCTATGCGCCGCCAGCGCCAAGCCGACAGGTCGTCCTCCGTCAGAATCGCGAGGTTGACCCCTCTGCAGTAAATCTCTCCGCTCGTGAGTGTTCCAGACGGCGGCAGACCAGGAATCGCCATGAGCGCGCTCGATTTTCCGCTGCCTGACTCGCCGACTAAACCAACTATTTCGCCCTTTGGCACGCAAAACGAGCAGTTCTTTACCGCGTGAACCGCCTTGCCGCCGCTCATGTATGTGACGGACATGCGCTCTACGGCGATCACGTCTCTGTCGCTCCGCTCTCTCATGCCTCGGCCTCCTCGATGACCTTATGTCTCGTCTCAGCCGCGAGGCGCGGATCGGCCATCTCCTCCAGCTTGCGCCCGATATCGAGGAATATGAGGCAGATCATCGAAATACCAGCGCCGGCCGGCAATATACTCCACCAGGCGCCGCTCGTGAACGCGCCGAACGTGTGAGCGTCGTGCAGCATTCGTCCCCATGACGGGAGCCTTGGGTCGGAGAGGCCCAGGAAGGAGAGCCCCGCTTCGGCCAAAATAGCGCCGGGCACGCCGAGCGCGACGTTGGCCAAGAGCAGCGGCAGTGTCTCAGGCACTAGATGCCGGCAGAGTATATAATTTCGTCCCGCTCCAATCGCGCGCAGTCCCTCGACCCATGACGCGCCGCGAAGGGAGAGCGTCATGGCGCGTACCGTCCGCGCGGTTCCCATCCACGAGAATATCGAGAGTATCATAACCAGGTTCCAGAGCCCCTTACCCCATATCCCAGCCAACACCATCAGGATGGGCAGAGTGGGGATCGAAAGCAGTACGTCGGCCGCGCGCATGATGAAAGCGTCAGTGAAACCGCCGGCGTAGCCGGAGAGAAGGCCGAAAGACATGCCAAGGAGCGTGGCTATCAGCGTCGCCGCGACGCCGACGATGAGCGAGACGCGCAGGCCCTGAACGAAAAGCGCCGCGATATCCCGCCCCCTGTGATCCGTCCCGAGAATCCCCCAGCGGCCCCCCTCTATCCTCATTCGAACGTCGCCGCTCCCGTCGAGCGAAAGGGCATACTCGCCCCGCTCTGGGAAGATGACGGACGGCATGTTCTCAAACGGGCTTATGTCGAGAGCCCTCTTGAAGGGGATATCACGGGCGTCGAGGTCCACTTCTCCCGGAGTCCGGCTCAGGATAAAGCCGCCGCCCGGCCGAGTCCATCTTATAAGTCCATCTTCGTCGAGCACGCCTGTGAACGAGACGCGAAGCGGCGGCGAGTAATCCCAGAAAATTGTCTCTTCGGCGTCTCCGCTGGAGCTCACGTGGAGCTCGACGGAGGGCGCTGTGGAGCGGTCCAGCCAATTGGGCTTGGAGTACGGAGGGGCGACAATGCCCTCCTTGAGACCGAGAGGTCCGGGGCCCAGCGCGGCGATTGCCGCGAGCAGCACAAACGCCGCGGCGCTGATCCAATGCCTCATCGCGAACCTCATTCCCTCGAACCCTCGCGTCTCACGCGCGGATCGACCAGGATATACACGGCGTCGGCCAGCAGGTTACAGCCGACCGTGAGAAGCGCCAGGGAGAAAAACGCCGCGCCCGCGGCCGGGTAGTCGTGCGAGTTTGTGGCCTCCAGCAGGAAACGGCCTACTCCGTTCATCGAGAATACCGTCTCCGTCACGACCGCACCGCTGACCACCCCCGGAAGCGAGAGCAGGAGTATCGTCAGCACGGGCGGCAATATCGAGCGGAACGCGTGGTTCCATACGACGCGGCGGAACGGCAGACCCCGCGCGCGCGCCATCAGCACATAATCCTCGCCCAGCGCCTTCACCATCATGTTTCGTATGTAGAGCGCAAACCCGCCGAAACCCATTATGACGAGAGAGCACAGAGGCAGGGCGAGGTGCCAGATGTAGTCAAGCACCGCCATGCCGCCCGAGGGCGGCGGGATGGATGTTGTTCCGCTCAGGGGAAACAGCCGCCAGAAATAGGCGAAGCACATGAGCAGGAGTATCTGCACGAAGAACGACGGGAACGAAAAGGAAACAGCGCCAGTCAGGAGGACGACGCGTTCGATGGCCGACCCGCGATTTAAAGCGGCCTTGACCCCAAGCCAAAGCCCTAACGACGCGGATAGGACGAGCGCCGGCAGGAGGAGTGCTACCGTGTTGGGCACGCGTTTTTTAAGTTCGTCCCACACCGGAGCGCCCGTCATCATCGACAGTCCGAAGCGGAACGACAGCATCTCCCTGATATACACGACGAACTGTTCGGACAGGGGCTTGTCCAAACCCCACTGAGAGGCCAGCTGGGCCTTGGCTTCCGGCGAGAATCTGGGGTCGACGATGCTCGTGAGCGGATCGCCGGGCATTACGCGAAACAGAAAGAAGTTGAGAGCGAGAACGACGGCCAGCACTATCAGCGAACCGCCAAGCCGCTTCAGCGCCGCCGTCATTCTGAGCGCGCTCCTTTATTCCGCAACATGTAGTGTTCGTTGCGGGTCATGTGCACGTACTCCCCTGTCCGGGACTCCCTGAACGTGAACGGCCCGGTTCCTATCAGCTCGGTCAGCGTCGTCCCGTCGAGCGCTTTATGGGGGGTGTTCGTGGGCTGCCAGGCCCTCCAGTCCTTCACGTTCTCCAAAATGTGCTTCGGCAGAGGCAGGACGCCGCCGCCGATATTGTGCAGGTGCCAGTAGCTCGTGTTGGCCATCTCTATGCGCAGCGTCCTGTTTTTCAGGTCCGTCTCGATAGACGCTACGTCCTTCACGCTGTCGTAAAATCGCGGCACGTTATTGTCCTTGATGAATTGAATCGAATAGGCTATGTCCTCCACCGTAAGGGGATAGCCGTCCTGCCACTTCAGGCCTTCCCGGAGCGTAAACGTCAGGACGGAGCCGCTCTCGCCGGTCGTTATGCTCCAGCTTTCCGCAAGCCACGGCATGTCCTCGAACGTGTACGGATCCACGGAGATGAGCGTGTCGTATATCGTGCCCAGCACCGTCCAGTCGTAAGCGATGGATGAGACGAGCGGGTTCAGCGTCCGGATCTCCTCCGGGATATTCCAGTAGATCGGCCGCTCCCCGCCCTCCGCGGGCGTCATCGATATCAGCGTCAGCAGGTTATCGGCGGTGGAGCGGTCTGTGAGGAAAACGCCGTCCCATCCCTTTTTCATGGCCGATATGGAGTAGCGGCTGTAAATAGGTATAACGGGCATCAGCTCCGCAAGCATTTTTTGGGCGCGGGAGGAGTACTCGCGGGCCGCCGCCTCGTCCGGCGCGTAGCGGAGTTGATGGAGAACCCGGTCCAGTTCGGGGTCGGCAATGCCGCTCATATTATACCCGCCCTCCACGTCCATGGACGAATGGTAGAACGAATAAAGCACGTCCGGGTCGCGTGACATCAACCAGGCGTTCGTGCAGGCGTCGAAGTCGCGCACATCGACGCGCGCGAGCATGGTCTGAAAGTCGATCGGTTCCGCTTGGGCCGGAATCCCGATGGAGACAAGCGCCTCGGCCATCAGTGTCGCTATCTCGGTAGTCGTTGCCGCTATGGACGACGGCGGGCAGAGTATCTTTGTCGCCGGCAGTTCGCGCCCGTCCGGCGCGACGAGCCAGCCCGCGCTGTTCCAAGTCCACCCAGCGTCCGCAAGCCGCCGCCGCGCCGCCTCGACGCCCGGAGGGAAATGTGTGACGCCGCTCTCGTAGAACGGTGATATTATCGGTAAAAAACTTGACATTGGCTCGCAGTAACCGGAAAAGAGATCCCGGGTCCAGCGTCTGCGCTCCGCCGCCTGAGACGCCGCTTGGCGGAGAATCGTCTGATCCCAGGGAAACTTGCGCGTGTTGAACGTGATAAACATGCCGTGAAACGTCGCGGCGAGGGACAAATCAGCCACGCCGGATTTCGACAGGCGCTCGACGTCCGCCGGCCGGTATATGTCGGACAACACGTCGAGCCGGCCGGACGACATCGCGAGGAGCTGAGCGTCCATATCGCGAATGATGACGTAATACAGATCCTTCATTTTAGGACCGTTATACCTCGAAATGTCAAACGAAGCCGCGCCTGCCCCGGACGCGAGGGTTACAGACGCCAATAAAAACGAGATCAAACACAAAAAACGGCCCGTGTTCCTCAAAAATGTCAACTCCTCCGCAAAACGCGATGATCGAGAAGGCAGATTAATGAGAAGTATATTACAACAAAGCGCGCCCATGACAAGTTGCCGGCAAGGAAAATCATATTGCTGTCAGAAGCTTTGGAGAATCAGCCGATGACCTTTTTCACCAGGCCGACCAGCGCCTTGCCCAGGCATTCGTGCTGATCGGCGTCCAGATGCAAACCGTCGATGCCGGAGCCCTTCGTTACGGATCCGGCGTCAAGGAATTCCACGCCGAATGTCTCCGCCACCGCTTTGTAGTGAGCGCCGAGATGTTTCGATTTTTCCTCGTTTCCGCCGAACATCAGCTTGAATACCCCATTCGAGACCGGGCCAAGCGGCGGCGGGCCGATTAGTATGACCTTCGGAACCCCGCCGGTGAAAGCCCCACTCTGTCCGAGGGCTTTACGCACGAGGATGGCGGCTCCGTTCGCTATATCCTGAGCCGATACGGTGTAGCGCACTTTGAGGTCGTTCGTCCCGACGAATATTATTATCAGGTCGATAGGCGCGGCCGCGTCCATCGAAGGGATGATCTGATCCTTTCCGCAGCGGTACTCCTCTATCGGGTCGTCCCACACTGTCGTGCGGCCGTTGAGCCCGTCGACAAGCACTTTGTAACTGTCACCAAGCTCCTTTTGCAACACCCCTGGCCAGCGTATGTCGTCATCCCATCTTTCGAACTGTTTTACGAGATCATTGTTTGGGTTCCACCCCCAGGAGTTGGAATCGCCAAAAACTAAAATGGTCTTCTTCATTACGCGTACCCTCCTCACAAGGTTGTCTCAGGTTAAAATGTCACGCATGAAATCTATACGCGATTCCTCCTCTATCGCGATGGTTTTCTTTCGGCCGAAAATCTCCCCGTATAAATCGAGCGATTTCGATATGATCGCCCGGCCTTGAACGAGGCCGAACTGTAAAAATATCTCCTCTCGGAACGTCCGAAGCAGATGCCCGCAGTGGTAGAGAAAGTCCCGCGTGACGCGCGGCGCAATCTCGGCCCGCCCACGCGACAGCGCCTCCTCATCTTCCGGGCTGAATCGAAAACCGGACCAGCCGTACTCGCAGACGTTTCCGCCGCATGAGAGTATTTCGCCCATTTCAATCCGCAATTCCGGGTTGAAACCGTGGACGAGGCTGCGATCAGCGTGCCCGCAGTATATTTTCCCGTATTTCAAAAGGCCGTGTTTCTTCCATGCCTCGCACCAGGGGCAAAGAACCACCCTCGTCGTGTAGAACGGTTCGAACGAGGAAGCTCCAGCCCTGCACCAGCCCCGCGTGTCGGCCCACTCACCATACAAAATGTAGCTGCGGACGGTGAGTTCAGCCCCATCCGCGAGACACCTTCCGGCCGCCCGCAGTCCGCGCTCGCCGCAATAGCGTATAACCGCCCGCGTTATTGCGCCGAGGCCCTCCGCGCCGCGAACGTCCTCCGCGCTCATCGCGATAAGGCCGTAGAGGAGCGCGTGGTCGTCTATGTAAAAAAGATCTGCGATAGATTCCCTATCAGCACAAAGCGTATCCGCAGCCACAAGCACGCCCTCCCTTACCGAAGGTTCTTCTCCAGGGTGTCCAGCTCCTCCCTCAGTCTGGCGGGCAGCCTGTCGCCGAAGATGGAGTAAAACTCGCGGATCCTCGACGCCTCCTCCATCCAGTACGCCCTGTCCACGGTAAGCAGGGACTCGACCACGGCGGGAGATATATCCAGGCCCTCCATGTCGATATCACCCGGGCGCGGAAGGAAGCCTACGGGGGTCTCGCGCGCGCCGGACGCGCCGGGGCCTCCCGTGACGCGATTTATTATCCACTCGACTACCCGCATGTTCTCACCGTATCCCGGCCAAAGGAAATCGCCGTTCTCATCCTTACGGAACCAGTTGACGTGGAATATCCCGGGGGGATTGGGGATATTGCGGCCCATATCCAGCCAATGCGCGAAATAGTCGCCCATGTGATAACCGCAGAAGGGCAGCATGGCCATCGGATCGCGGCGAACCACGCCGACAGCGCCCGATGCCGCCGCGGTGGTCTCGCTCGCCATCGTCGAGCCTACGAACACCCCATGATCCCAATCGCGCGACTGATAGACGAGCGGCGTTCCCTTCGCCCTCCTGCCGCCGAAGACGATCGCGGAGATGGGTACGCCGCCGGGCGATTCGAACTCAGGGGAGATGCAGGGACATTGTTTGGCCGGCGCCGTGAAGCGGCTGTTTGGGTGCGCGCCAGGCGTCCCGCAAGAGACGTCCCACCGCTCACCCTTCCAATCGAGCGCGTTTCGCGGCGGCTCCTCTTCTATTTTTTCCCACCAGATGGTATTGTCGGCGAGATTCTGTACGACGTTCGTGAAAATAGTGTTCTTCTGGCAGGTCAGCATCGCGTTGGGGTTGGACTTCATGTTCGTGCCGGGAGCGACGCCGAAAAAACCGGCCTCCGGGTTTACCGCCCAAAGGCGGCCGTCGGCGCCGACGCGCAGCCACGCGATATCGTCGCCTACGCACCAGGCCTTGTAGCCTCTCTTCTGATACACGTCAGGCGGTATCAGCATCGCGAGGTTTGTCTTCCCGCAAGCGGACGGGAAAGCGGCGGAGATATAATGGATTTCCCCACGCGGGTTCTCTATCCCCAGAATGAGCATGTGTTCGGCCAGCCACCCTTCGTGGTATCCCATGCGTGACGCCAAGCGGAGAGCCAGGCACTTTTTGCCGAGCAGCACGTTCCCCCCATAACCCGAATTGACAGACCAGATAGCGTTATCCTCCGGGAAGTGGACGATGTAACGATTTTCGGGGTCCAGGCTGGCAAGGGAGTGGAGGCCCTTCGTAAAGCCCGAGGGATCCCCGCTCGTTTCGAGGCATTCAAGCACACGCGTCCCAACGCGCGTCATCATGGCCATATTTAAAACCACGTATATGGAGTCCGTAAGTTCTATGCCGAACTTCGCGAACGGCGACTCGGGGACGGCCATGGAGAACGGAATGACGTACATCACGCGTCCGGTCATCGAGCCTTCAAAGAGCCCGCGCAGTTTCGCGTACATCTCCGACGGATTGGCCCAGTTGTTGGTGGGGCCGGCGTCGCTTTCATTTCGCGAGCATATGAAGGTGCGGTTTTCCACTCTCGCGACATCGTTTGCGGCGGAACGGTGAAGGTAGCAGCCGGGCAGTTTTTCCGCGTTCAGCGGGATGATCTCGCCGGAAGCGGCGCTCTTGCTTCGCAAGTGGTTCAACTGCTCCTCCGTACCGTCTATCCATACTATCGAATCCGGTTTTGTTAATGCCGCCATTTCCGCTACCCAATCGTTTACAGCTTTATTGTTCGTCAGAGACATAATAAAACCCCTCCATATATATATATTTGCGAGCTTTTATCACTTACGCTATTTTAGTCCGCGCTTTCGTATTCCGTTCAAAAATTTCGTCATCTTGCGGACGGACGTGTTGAGCACGAGCTCCTTGGGAAAGTTGACGCTTTTCAATATCTTCTGGGTATTCGAGAAAGCGCCTACGTTAAAGCTTGTATGCGCGTCACTGCCGCAGATCACCGGTATCTTCAATTCCCGGCAGGCCTCGGCTATCCTGCGGCAGTTGTCCTCGCTGCCGGGCCGGACCACAGCGGAGTTGTTGTTTATCTCCAGCAGTTTGCCGCGCTCGCGGGCCGCCCGCGCGACAGCGGGTATGTCTACCGGATAGTTGCTGTTTCCTGGGTGTGAGATAGCGTCCACATACGGGTTCTCCAGCACGTTTATCATGGCCCTGGTATTCTGTGCCCTATCCTTAGACGGACGGAGCACTACCTCATGGAAACCAGCCAACACGAAATCCAGGCGCTTTAACACATCCTGCGGCAGATCCAGGCTGCCGTCGTAGTCGACAATGTTGGCCTCCACGCCCCTGAGTACGCGCACACCGCTTATCTCCTTCGGAAGCATGAGCAGCGCGGAAAAGAACATCGCTATCGGCGCGCCCTCCATCGCCGGCCCATGATCGGTTGTAGCGATCATCCGAAGCCCCTTCGCGGCAGCGGCGGCCGCCATCTCCTCTATAGTGGAAAAAGCGTGTCCGCTGGCTATCGTGTGCGTGTGCATGTCGATTATCAGCTTCATAGGCCGTTCCCCCCCCAAACATTTTGAATGCATTATACGTACCAGGATGTCCAAAATCAAATCAATCCTCATATTCAAATCGCGGTTGGTGTAATATACGGGCATGGAAGAGGCTGATTTCGTTCGGAAGATAAATGATACCGGGGGCCGCGCCTACGTCGCCGGCGGGTGGGTTCGGGATCACAAAATGGGCGTTCCGGGGCGCGATAAGGACTATGTCGTGACGGGAGTCGCGGAAAGCGCCTTCAAAGAGGTCTTTCCCTGCGCGATTAAAGCGGGTGGACGCTTTCCGGTTTATCGCCTCGAAATCACGGCAAAGACGTCAAAGATGTGCGACGTCTCCCTAGCGAGGCGTGAGACGAAAAGCGGCCGCGGATACAGAGGCTTTGAGCCCGTCTCCTCTCCGCTCGTAACCATAGAGGAGGATATGGCGAGACGAGATACGACGGTCAACGCGATGGCGGTCGATCTGGAAACGGGAGAACTCATAGATCCTTACGGCGGGATGCGCGATTTACAAAACGGCGTCATAAGGGCTGTCTCGGAGCGCTTCGCGGACGACCCTGTCCGCGCCCTGCGCGCGGCGAGGCAGGCGGCGCAATTCGGCTTTCGGATAGAGCCCGATACGGTCCGCCTCATGGCCCGCTGTCGAGACGAGCTGGCGGGCGAACCGGCGGAGCGCCTTGTAAACGAGTTGAAGCTGGCCATGTTCTGCCGCGCGCCCTCCATCTTCTTCGTCAGCCTTGACGCCGCTGAAATTCTGGACGTAACATACCCCGCCGTTCAGGCACCGGCAAACACAGGCCCTTCCGCGTTCTCAGGGCGGATGAGGACTCTGGACCGCGCCGCCGCGCTCACCCGGCGCGCGGAAATACGATTCGCGGCGTTAGCCGCCGATGCCGCACCGGAATGGAAACGAATGGCCCGCAAGCTGCCCCGGCTTTGGGTAAAATGCGCGTTATTTGCGTCGTCTTGGTGTAAAAGCGCGTTTGAAACAAGAGAACCTGACGCCGTAAGGAATCTGCTGGAACAGCTAAGCAGTCACCCTATAGGGTCCGATGGCTTCAAGAGCGTCATCCTTGCCATATACGGTCATATCCCGCCGATACTGGAACGCGTGAGCGAACTCGAAAGGGCGATGCGCAACGTTAAAGTGACAGACGCGCCTGACGGACTCAGCGGCGAGCGCCTTGGCGCGTGGCTCAAAGACCGAAGAAACGCCGCGATAGCCAAGTTCGTCTCCAACCGGACGGATTAATCGGCGTTTCCTTAATATGACTATCCAATTGTCTCATAATGATGAACCCGAGATGACGGGCCGGCGACTCACTCCGCGAATCGGACCGCTCATACACCTCTGTCCTGAGCTGATTCGCTCGCCCGACATCCATGTCGGTCGCCGATTCGCTGCGTTCGTTCGCCGGTCCGTCATCTCTT
>JAISYM010000094.1 GCA_031269875.1 Synergistaceae bacterium | reverse complement strand
CTCGCCGAACGGAGATCCCCGAGAACCGCCCCACGCCTCGCCGCGGTCATAAGTCATAAGATTTCCCCATTGCCATCAAGTTTTCCATGCCACGTCTCTCCCTTCCCCGGATAAATTATAGCAATCCGGGCGGCAATGTCACTGCCGCCCGGAAAATATGCCGGAATAATTCTATGGAACAAGCCGGACACGGAGACATTCCCGCAAATGGCTGATTTATTCTCATTGAGTTTATTTTATAGTTCACCTCATAGGTTGTTTAATCAGTTTCCAACAGTACTTAAAAAAGGCAGGGACTGAAGATGAAGCGAAAAATTCTCTTTGTAATGTTATTGGGCATCCTGCTTATTGGATACGGCCTTTCGGCGCGGACGGCCGCTTTGGGCGCGCAGGACAGCGGCGTTGTGCGTGAATTTGGGGAGACAGACGCGATTTTGGATGCCGGCGACACTTTTATCTGCGTTTTAAGGTTCCCTAAGACGGGGATCGCGGAAGCGGACAGGGCGATTTACGATTGGGCGCGCACTGCATACGCGGTCGTAAAAGGTCACGCGGACGGCACAGACTCTGAGGGGAGACAAAACGAAGCGGTCCTCGACGTCGGGTACAGCGCGTTTTTGGTAAAGGGAGACTACGCGGGCATCGAGGAAACAGGCGATCTTTCCGGTTCCTTCCTTGCGCATCCGATTGATATAGTGCGCACGTTCAACATAGACATAAAGGGCAAAAGACTGCTTACGGCCGATGAAATCCTGAACAATGACCGCGGTTTGGCGCTTGCTCTGCTCCGCCGCAAAATCGCCAAGCGTTACCCGGATATGCAAGGCAAGCTCAGGGACGCCGGCGAAACGTGGCTGGAACACTTGGTCATCAAGCGCGATGGCGTCGAGATACTGCTGCCGCGCGGCGAATTCCTTCCGTCGCACCTCGGCCTCGAGCGATTCTTGCTGACATATGAGGAGCTTGGCGGTTTCCTGACAGCGAGAAACAGCTGAATTTTATCTGGCTATCAAGAAAACGCTGATTAATGCGCCTAAACGATAGTTTGCCGTTTGGGAAAGAGAACGCCGCAAGGGTTTAAATCTCCACCCTTTAGTAGGCCCCTAGCAATAAATCGGCCTTTCCTTAAATTAAAGAGGCGGATTTATCGAACGAGTGCGACGAATCGATAACTCCGCCTCTTGGACTGTTATTTCCGCTTTGACCTGACGTACTCGTCAATTGCGATCGCGGCGTCTTTGCCCGCGCCCATAGCGAGGATAACCGTAGCCGCTCCTGTGACTATGTCGCCGCCGGCGTAAACGCCCGGGACGGATGTCGCGCCGGTTTTGGGGTCGGCCTCTATGTAGCCCCATTTGTTGAGTTTGAGCTCAGGGAACGTGGCCAGGAGGACTTTGTTAGCGGCCTGCCCGATTGCCTCTATCGCAGTGTCCGCCTCTATGAAAAAGTCGCTGCCCTCGACACGGACAGGACGTCTGCGGCCCGAAGAATCCGGTTCTCCAAGCTCCATCCTTATGCAGTTGACGCCCTTCAGTTTTCCTGTCCCATCGTTCGCGTACTCCGTCGGGTTTGTCAGCCAGTGGAAGTTTATCCCCTCCTCGACGGCGTGATGATATTCCTCTATCCTCGCCGGAAGCTCCGCCAAAGAACGCCTGTAAACGATCGTAACCTCCGCGCCAAGGCGTTTCGCGGAGCGCGCCGCGTCCATCGCCACGTTGCCGCCGCCGATTACGACCACCCTCTTTGACCTCTTTACCGGGGTGTCGTACTTTGGAAATTCGTAAGCGTGCATGAGGTTAATCCTGGTCAGATATTCGCTTGCGGAGTAGACGCCGTTCAAAGTTGTTCCCGGCACTCCCTGAAAGTTCGGCGCGCCTGCCCCGACGCCAAGGAAACAGGCGTCGAACTCGTCCATTATCTCCCTCATCGTGATTGTCCTGCCTATCACGGCGTTTGCCTCGAATTTGACGCCTAAATCCGTGATAGAACGAATTTCCTTCTCGACTATCGACTTTGGGAGCCTAAATTCCGGTATCCCATACATCAGCACTCCGCCCGGCGCGTGCAGCGCTTCGTACATAACTATCTCATAGCCCATTTTGGCTAGATCGCCAGCCACCGTGAGACCAGCGGGGCCGGCGCCGACGACCGCTACCCGGCCGAGTTTCTCCGATGGTACTTCCGCTCCGATCGTACTTTCCGTACGCTCCTGGGCGTAATTCCAATCAGCCACGAGGCGCTCCAACTTGCCGATCGCGACCGGCTCGAAACCCTTTGCCCTGCCGAGCCGGCAGACCCCCTCGCACTGCGTCTCCTGCGGACACACCCTGCCGCAGACTGCCGGCAGATTCGTATATTTTGCCATCATGGCAACGGCCTTAGGCATGTCGCCATCTTTAACGGCGAGGATAAAACCCGGAATATCAATAGCGACGGGACAGCCCGGAACACAGGGAGCGTCCTTGCACTGGAGGCAACGAGCGGCCTCCGCTCTCCCCTCTTCGAGCGTATAACCGAGGCAGACTTCCTTGAAATTCCGGACGCGTTCCTCCGGAGGTTGTTCAGCGATCGGGGTCTTCAATTTGCTTACAGCCATGACAGATCACGTCCCTCCGCGTATTCTTCCATAGAGATACGTTCCTCTTCTTTGTATTGAGACATCCTATTCATAAATTCGTCCCAGTTGACCTTGCTGCCGTCAAATTCCGGGCCGTCGACACAGCCGAACTTGATCTCACCGTCCACCGTCAGGCGGCAGCAGCCGCACATCCCGGTGCCGTCGACCATAACGGGGTTCATCGAGACCCATATCGGCAGGCCAAGTTCCCCAGCGGTCGCCGCGCAGAACTTCATCATTATCGTGGGCCCGATTGCCCAGCAGCGGTCTATTTTATCCCCGCGCAGGGCAACCATCTTCATGGCGTCCGTGACGAGCCCTTTTTTGCCTTCCGATCCGTCGTCAGTCGTCACTATAAGTTCGTCCGAGTACCGCGAGCACTCGTCCTTCATTATCACAAGGTCGGACGTGCGGCCGCCAAGGATGGTTATCACCCTGTTGCCGGCCTCCTTGAGCCCCCTGATTATAGGGAACAGCGCGGCGATGCCTACCCCACCGCCCACGGCCATCACGGTTCCGATTGGTTCAATCTCGCTCGGGGTTCCCAGCGGACCGGAAATGTCAAGGATGGAATCCCCCTCCTTGAGTCCCGCCATAGACGCCGTCGTCTTTCCAACAGCCTGAAAGATCAGGCGGATGCATCCCTTATCCCTGTCAAAATCGGCTATGGTAAGGGGAATACGCTCGCCAAACTCCTCCAGCCTCAAAACCACGAACTGCCCCGGCACCGCACTCGCCGCAATACGCGGCGCGTCAACCCAGAAGTCATACTCCTTCTGAGCGATCCTCTCGCTTGACAGAATCCTGAACATCCTTTTTCCTCCCATATTGGACTGAAAAATTTGAGACAAACGATTATTATTTCTCAGGTTCTCATTTGTCAAGTTCACAGGCTACCATTTGTCAAGTTTTATACTAACTTTTTAGCGAATTTACGTAGTGTTCACTCTCACCGGAATAGCATTGACATACTCCCCTTGCTTCCGCGAGGGGAGTATGTCAAGAAATATTAGACTAAAATACACTTGACACCGTATGTGATGTTTGTTAAAAATGCAATTGTAATTCGAAAAATTAATACAAATAAAACATGGAGGTTTAAAAATGACAAGGAACGTCTTTTACGCGCTGGTAGTTGGAGTATTGTTATGTAGCTCTATTGCTTATGCAGGTGAAATTGGTTTTGAAGGCGGCATTGGAGGATTTATCGGAGATGAAGAAACTGTTTATGAACAATATCCGCTAGTAGAAGGGTTGGCTATTCCAGAGGATGTATCTGCGTGCGGCTTGACACAATACGTGACAAGGAGGTCTAGGTAATGAACGTTGTCCATGGAGCCGCATTTAAAGGATACGCTAACCGTTCTCCCATACCGTCGTCTGGATTAGGTCTTATCCCTCATGCTCATATAACGCTTGGTGTCTCTGCCCAAGAGGGCAATAAGCGTGAGCTTGTGTCAGACTACCAGGACAGGGTATCAGTTTCCAATGCAGCGAAACAGTTGCATCTTCATATTAAAGGCAATGGCGAAAAGAAAGACGCCGAAAGATCCTGGGAGCGCATTGCTATAGAATTCGATAATGAAAAAATAGAGCTAATGAACAAACACATATCCATTGCCGGAAATATACTTGAGCGCATGAAAAAACTCGCTGAGAACGCGCAAGACGAGACAATCTCGAAAGCGGACCGCATAGAGCTACAGATAGAGATGGGCAGATTGCAGCACAGCCTTGATTTCAATAACGACCTTATGGAGGCAACATTAAATTATGATTCTGCGTCATATGCACTAAGTCTCGTAAATGATAAGCACGGCATATACGAGGATTCGGATGCGTATAAAATGTTGACGAGGACACGTGAGCGCATCGCGAATGGCGAAGAATGGGATGTCGCTGAAATAAACACTACTATTTATAAATATCGTAAGGATAGTAAGAGCGGGATCGCAAAACCGCATTATGCGGATAACATATGGGAAATTTCAGACGACGAGACAATACCGTCCGTCGGAGACATCCTAAAAGCAAAAGGGCGGAGCGTGATGGATGCCGAGGCCGCCGCCTTCACTGCTGAAGAACTGAAAAAAGACCTCACGAAGCTCGCTGCGAAACGCGAGACACTCATCGACTTCGTTAGCCAAAACAGCAAGGGACCTGAAAACGAGCAGGAAATTGCTGCTTTTGAAAAAAAATTGTTCCTCATTACGAATGATATAGATGGTTTTTTGCAGTCTCTTTTCAGGGAAATGGTTCAAACTACGGCAACACAAGACGAGGACGAACAAGGGGATCTCGTTGTGTGGGGGAGTCACCCAAAGCATTTAGAAAATGGGCAGGGGGATTCTCTTATTATAAAGGATTCAACAGAAGAAACCTTGAAATTGGAAGGGTATTCAATATACGCATAGACAAAAGATCGCGAACCAACGCAAGGATTTTCATTTCAAGCTGGCGCTGGCGTTAGCTTTGCGATACGCTCTCGTCTTCGTCGAGGACTTGAACATGAAGGCGATGCAGCGCACGACGCATTTGGTATCACGATCACCAATCACTAGCCTATTAACATATCATAACACAACCACATAGCGGTCCAAGAGTTCCACTAAACCGCTATGTGGTTGCTTAAATATTATATATATCTCCGCCCTGAACGGCGGGGTTTTACGTTCGCTCACATTCATTATGGATTATCCCCCAGGCCGCTGTAAAGATCATCAATCGCGCGGCGCGTTTCGGCCTTTCGCTCAGGGTCGAGTTCAAACGATACGCAAAGCCAGTCCCCTTCGCGCGCGCCGTCCGGAAGGGTTGACGCGGGGACGGTCAGGCTGTCGCCGCCGTCGGTCAATAACCTCGCGCACCCGTCCCTTACGGCATCCACAAAGAAACGCGGTTTATCCATATTTATCGCCCTTCCTGCGAGACGTTCAATTGTTTCCCGTCTGTCGTAATCGTAATATCGCCGCCCTCCGTGGCATAAACGCGCGTCTTGTACTTTTCGAGCAATTTGAGGACACTCCCGTGCGGATGCCCGTACTGATTTTTTTTGCCGTACGACAAAATGGCTATTTCCGGCCGGACGCCCCTCATCAGCTTGTCGTCGGTTCCGTTATGACTGCCGTGATGGGCAACCTTGAGGACTGTGGATTTTGGAAAGGGACCCGCGCTTTCCCTCCCCGCCTCCTCGATGTCGCCTGTCATAAGAAACGAAATTTCTCCGTAAACGACACGCACTACAAGGCTGTTGTTGTTAGGGTCGCTGTCCGTGCCACTGATGGGTTTTCGGGGAGCGAGGACCTCGATACCCGCGTCGCCGATCTTTTCTATGAAACCGTGTTTCGGACGTCCGAAACGAATTTTTTTGTCCCGTATCGCCTCCAGCATCTCCCGCTGAAGCGGCGAATTATGATTGTATCCGCTGTCCCAGACCTTTCCTATCTCAAACGCGTTTATAACGTCCTTCATGCCTCCGATGTGGTCGGCGTGCGGATGAGTGGCTACTACCAGGTCGATCTTCCGCACGCCGAGAGCCCTGATCTTCGAAACGAGTTTCCCGGCGAACTTCTTCGTCCCGGAATCGACCAGGACGTTCTCGCCGCCGGGGAAGTGGAATAAAAACGCGTCTCCCTGTCCCACGTCGAACGCGTAAAACGACAGCCCGTCCGAAAAAAAATTCGGCAGTTCGATAACGGACATAACCGCGGCTATAATGAATAAGGCTATATAAAATTTTATTTTTAATTCTTTTTTCTTCATTAAGCACCTCAAAAGCATGCTAAAGGACGCGGCGCCCGAGACGACGCCGCGCCCTTTGAGACAGCTATTAACCGTTTATTATTCCCTCGTCCAGGGGATTTCCGAGTAACCCCAAGGAGTGACCATCAGGAAGTGAAGTTCCACGCCGCGTTTTTTAAGAGCCTTTAAGTGAGGCATATATGGGAGGACATCGCCTATAACCCACGTGTCGGATATTACCCAGACCCGCTTGCACACCCCACTCGCAAAGAGCGCGGCGTGATCGACCATCATCCGCATCCCTTCATCGAGGAGCATCGGGCCGACAGAGAGAACGATCGCGTCCTCATGGCTCGAGGAATCCTTTGTGAGCGGCACCATATCGGCGTGTACGCCCACCCACTCAAGCTGATTGAAAAGGTACTCGAGGTCCGCCGATATCTGCCGGTCATTGGTCGATATCAGATCCGCCGGCTCAATAAACGCCTCCTCGGAAAGCGCCGCCAGAAGCCAGGACTGCACCTCCTGCACAGTGTTTACAATAAAGGGCGGTATCTTGGTACCCGACATTGCCTCAAGAACATCCCCAACCATCCACATGTCACGCGCTTCGCTCATCCTCAGCACCTCCCAACAGATGACGGACTTTCAATTGAAGAACGAATTTCCGTTAGCGGCGTTTGTATCGTAATTCTGAAGTAATTGACACAAACATAAACACACCGGCGTTTATGATACGCCTCGACAAAAGAATAACACATTACGGGCAACAATAACAAATATCTCGCGATTTCCGCTTCGTCGGTTTTATAGCCCTCCAAAGCGATATAATACATCCATATAATTTTATTCGCAAGGAGACTTTTTTTTGAAAAATAAAGTTGAGTGCCCAAAAACCGCACGCGCCAGTTCCGCCGATTTTTCAGAATCGAAATACCCCGAAAACTTTATCCGCTTCCTGGGAACCGCCGGCACCCGCTTTATGATGTTGTCGCAGAGACGGGGCACCGGCGGCGTCTGGTTCTCGTACGGGGGATCGAGGGGCGTTATCGATCCAGGTCCGGGAAGCCTCGTCCGTATCTGCGAAGCAAAGCCCTCGCTCAACGCTACGGACATAAACACCCTCATCCTCACGCACAGGCATATCGACCACAGCTCCGACCTGAACGTCCTCGCCGAGGGAATGACCTTGAAATCTCAGGAAAAGAGGGGTTCCGTGCTGTTGACTCTTGACAGCAGCGAAGATGGGGATTCCGTCCTTCTGAGTTTCGCGGAGAAAAAAATTAAACGCGTTTTCAGGCACGAGGACGGTAAGAGGACGGAGTTCCCGGGCAATGTAACCGTAGAATCGGTGCTGCATGAACACCACGGCGTACAGTGCTATGGAGTGATCTTCCGCGGCGCGGGGCTTCCGACATGGGGACTCTTGAGCGACACTGCCGCCCTCCCGCATTTTCCGGATCGTTACAAGGAGTGTGAAATTCTCGTGATGAACGTGACCATGCTCTTTCCAAGGGCGCGCCTCGACCATCTTTCACTGCCGGACGCCGCCTCTTTACTCCAGGTCCTCAGCCCGAAGCTCGCCATCGTGACGCACATGAGCAATATGCTTCTGGACTACGGCGCGCAAAAAATCGAACGGCGGCTCACTACGAAAAAAACAAAGGTCATAGCGGCAAGCGACGGGCTGGTAGTCGACCTCTGCCGGCCTCTATGACGCCCCGGGCCTTCCGAACCTATAACCGGCGCCGTGTACCGTGACGATGAGCCTTGGATTTGACGGGTCATCCTCGATCTTCTGCCTCAGGCGAGCCACGTGCTGGTCGACCGAGCGAGTCGTAATCTCGCAGCCGATATCTATCTCCCATACCGCATCGAGGAGCTCGTCGCGGGACAGCACCCGCCCATCGTTCTCCGCGAAGTGCTTCAAGAGAGCGTTTTCCCTCGGGGTGAGTGAAAAAGCCTCCCCGCCATTGGTACCAGTCATGCTGTCGAAGTCGACCTTCAAATCGCCCGCTTCCAGCCTCGCGGATCCCGGCGCACCATTGGGGACGGAGAGCGCGGCCCGCCTCAGCGCCGCGCGAACGCGCGCCATGAGCTCCGCCATCCCGAACGGCTTCACGATGTAGTCGTCCGCCCCCAGTTCCAGCCCCACCACCTTGTCTACCTCCGCCGTCTTAGCCGTGAGCATGAGTATCGGCGTCGAGCGGTCATTGCGCCGTATCTCCCGGCAGACGTCGTAGCCGCTCACGAATGGCATCATAACGTCCAGAATGACGAGGTCGGGGCCGGAAGACTTAAAGAACTCGAGCGCCTTGCGCCCGTCCGCCGCCTCGACCACGTCATAGCCCTCCAATCGGAGCAGATCGGCAAGCCCCGTCAGTATGGCGTGGTCGTCCTCGGCCACGAGGATTTTTTTATTTTCCCGGTCCGCCGCGTCCATGCCGTTTCAAGCGCCTCGTCTAGCGGTATTCCAGCGTTTCGCCGCCCGGAAATGTTATCGTGTACTCCACGGTTATTTTCTTCGTCTCACCGGGTTTGATCTTGAGCTTCCAGAGCAGCCGGTTTTCCTTGTCGCGTTCCGACGGCGCGGGGTCGACCTTCTTCACGTCCACCGTCACCTTGTCGGTCGTAGCGAACGGGACGCGGTCGCGGACGGTTATCTCCTGCTCCCTGTCCATCCTGCTCGTGATTTCCAGCGTATAGCCGTCGTTCACGACGCCATTGACGAGCCATGACCGCTCGCGCGTGCTGATATACGGCGTCTTCTTCGCCGTGAGCCTCGCGGCCTTGCCGAACGGTATCTGAATTGCCCCAACGGATTCGGGAATCGACGCCTGTCCGGTCGCCGCTCCGTCCACTGCAAGCTCCGCGTTTCCGGGGAGGAACGCCGGCGGCGCTTCGTCCAGGCTCGCCACGATCCATGCCTCCCCGCTCTGCTCTGGGATCGCGACCAATATTGGAGCGCTTTTCAGTTCAAATACTCCCAGCATGACCTTCGCGGCGCTCCCGTCCCCATCGACCTTACCCGAGCCGTTTATCGCTACGTTGGCCAGTGTCGAGACAGTTTGAGGCGGGGCCGGACTGGGTTTCTCGGCCACAGCCATTTCACCGGCGGCTTCCTGAAACACCATGTCGGCGGCGAAGTTCCGCGCTCCGGACAAACGCAAGTCGCCTTTCTGGTCAGGCCTGATGCCTACCGTAAGGGGCCTGACATCCGGCGCGGCGATGGCAAAAGACGGCGCCCTCGTGTGGAACGACAGGCCGCCGTTTACGTCCAGCCCCGTCCGCTGGCGCGCTACGGCGTTCATCTTCGTCTTTATGAGGCCGGTGGCGCTGTTCAGGGCCATCTCATATCCCACACCCCACCCAGCCGCGGGGGTATATGCCTCGAATAGCAGGACGGCCTGTCCGTGTGTCGTCCCGCTCACCGTTATGATATTCCCTGGGTTGAACGGTTTTTTCCCCTCGATTCTCAGCCTTTGGATGTCGAACTCGTCCCGCGCCCTCTTTAAAACCTTCAGTGCCTCCGCGAGGGCTATGCCCACGTCAACCAGCTCAGACGCGACGTCGAGGCGTAGTTTCTGGGCGTTCGTGAGGTAATCGATATACCCCGACAGCGCGCCGCTGTCGATTTTGTATCCGCCGTCACTGTTCGAGAACGGAGACGCGATCATGGTGAGCGTCTGGTTCAGCGCCGCGCTCCGGCTCTCCAGGATATCGACGGACCTCTGCACGTCCAGGACGCTTTTCTGAAACGGCTCGAGTTCCTCCGGGTCGTCTTCGATTACCTGGAGCGCTTCCGTCTCAATGGACGAGAGTTTCTCCATCGTGAGGCACCGCAGGCTGTCGAGGTTGAAAGCGCCGGGCAGCGTGAAGCTGAAACTGCCGCCGGAAGCAACCTGAAAGGTAAATTTGGCGCCTGTGGGGTAAAAGTCGGCGGAGCGCACGAGAAAACCCTGCGCGGCGCGCGCGGTTCGCACGTTCAGGCAAATGACGGTAAAGATGGCAAAAAGGGTGACAAAGTACATGAAAAATTTTCGTCTATCGATCACGCTCATGTAAAGACCTCCTTAAAACCGTGGGCGCCGCCCACATCCGGCAGGGAACTCGTTCCCCGCACCCTTTTTTTTATTTATCGCGGGTTTGCCGCGTCGAGCGGAAGAAAGAGGGAGAAAACGCTGCCTCCGCCCTCGCGCGGCGAATAGGTCACGCTGCCCCCATGTTTCTCCGCTATGCCTCGCGCTATCGAGAGGCCCAAGCCCACGCCGCTCCTCATCGCGGAGAGTGAGTCGTCGCCGCGGAAGAACTCCCGGAATATCTCGGCCGAAATGCCCGGCTCGACGCCTATCCCGCGATCCATCACGCTGAGCACGGCGGTATCCTCGCGGCGCTCCACCGAGACGGTGATTTCCTTTACGTCCCCCGAATACTTCTCGGCGTTCGACAGCATGTTCGTCAGCACCTGCGCGAGCGCCGCCCTGTTCCCCTTCACCGGCACGGGACCGTCATCGCTCATTCCGACAGTGAAACCGGAGGCCTCAAGGCGCGGTTCGATGCTGCCAAGGACATCCCTCGCGATATCGGAGAGATCGAGCGGCGACATGGGGTAATTCCTGCCGCGCGCCGAAAATGTCAGCACGTCCTCAACGAGCGCCGACAGCCTGCCCACTTCGGCCGCTATCGCTCGCAGGTACTCGCGCCTGCGGCTTTCATCGGTCTGTTTGCCCGAGAGCAGGAGCTCCGAAAAGAGCCGTATGGACGTGAGCGGCGTCTTGAGTTCATGCGTCACGTTGGCGGCGAAAGCCGTCTTCTGCGCCGCCGCTCGCGTCTCTATCGTGACCGCGCGCGCCACCAGGATGCCGCCGGCCGCCATTACGGCAAAAAGCGCCGCAGCCAGAATCGAGACCGCAATCCGCGTGAACCGCGCTCGAATCGCGGGAGCGCCGGGATCGACGAGCCACGCCCCCGCCTCCCAGCGAGGGAGCGACGGCGATATCTCCCTCGCGACGAAAGGTCTGCGCCAGTCGAGCGCCGGGAACGTCTCCGACTCCACTATCGGCTCTCCGTTCTCATCCAGGACGTTCAGCACCCTCACGTCCGTGAGAACGCCGGGAATCGCTTCCGCTATGAGATCCCGCGCCACACCCATATTGAGAGAACAGCCCACTGTCGCGCCTTGCATCTTCGCCCAAAAGAGTATCGAAAGCCCGTTCTCGGACAGACGCGGGAGCAGCCCGTAATCCGACTCGCTCGTAACATCCGCGAACGACCGGCGGCGCGAGACCGTCTGGGAGAGCTGTTCCGGCACAGGGGCGGACGGCACTTCGGTATTGCTCGCGGTATGGCGATTCTCGACCGGGGCCGGCGCCGCTTTGGACAGTTCAGCGGTGGGCGCAACATTCCGCGCCGATATCTCGAACCCCTCCGACGAGGCCTGTGAGAACGCCTCGCTCATCACCTCAGAGTCCGCGGCCGCCATGCTCTCCGCCCTCTGCCTCTCTACGCCTGAACGCTTTGTCGGCGCCGACGATGACTCGCCCTCATTTATGTAAAGACCGTCGTCGTAATCGCCGCGGTATATCCTGGTCACGCTGTCGTAAGTGGGCAGCGTCGCGCCGCTTCGCAGAAAATCGCCGAACGACCGGAGGAAATCGTCCCTCTCTGCGCCGGACGACGCGGCTGGGAAGGATATTTCGCCGCCGCGCAGTTCGAACGGCGTGCCGACGACAGGGTTAGCCGACCGCCAGTCACCGATGTCAGCGTAACGGGCGATCTCCCCCAGCTCCTGTGATATCCCCCGCATTACCTCGTCTGCCCTCTCGGCCGCAAGCCCGACCTCCGCCGCGAGGGCACTCTCAAAACGCCTCTGGGCATAGAGGGATTCCCTATCGGCGGAGCGTAGCGCAAGGATACAGAGGGCTATGCCCGGTATCACCACCGCGGCTACGAATACCCACACCAGCGGGAACGAGAAGATGCTCTTTGCGGCCCTTTTCATACGGTTATTCTACTACATCGCTCTGCTGATTTTTCTGTATGTACGCCTTGTTCACCGTCTCTTTCCTCTGCTCATTCGACATTGCGCCATTTGTCTCAACCTCGTCCGCGAGCGACCTGAGAGCCTCCGCTTCGCTCTGCATGAGCGGCGCGGGGAACGGCGCCTCCGCGGCGGCGCTTTTCATCTCTTCAGCGCGGGAGCGCAAAAGCGACGACGCGTCGGCTATCCGCCCCTCGTCAGCGAGGCGCACCGCCTCTTCGCGAACCTCCGCGTTCCGCGCGATCTCCGCCTGCTCAGCGATGTCGGCCCGCCTATTTTTTAGCGCTTCCCCGCCGTCCGCCGTGAAGCGCAGCGAGAGGGGCGACTCTATTTTGTGCCTGCGGCCCGTAAGCGCGTCCTCGTATTCGACCGATACAAAAGCGGCTTCGAGCGGAGACCCGCCGTTCCGAGAAGGTATCTCCACCTCGAACAGCGCGTACTTCTCCTCCCCGTAGACGTTGCCTATAAGCGTCGATATAGACTTCCCGCCCATACTGCCGGCGCGGCCCAGGCTTTTTATGGGAACGGACTCGCCGCCGCACACGAGCGTGACCGTCACGTGACGCGCCGACAAGGACGACGCGTCTTCCATGTCCCGCGCGAAGATTTCCGGCAGGGATGACGCGTTCCGCGCGAAGTAGGAGTTGCCGCCGCTTTCCGCGGCCAATGCCGTCATAAGATCCTCGTTGTAGTCCAGGCCCACCCCTATAGTCGTTATGGTTATTTCGCGCGCGGCAAACCGCCTCCCCAGCTCGGCCAGTTCACCGGACGACGACGGGCCCACGTTGGCTAAACCGTCCGACAGTAGCAATACGCGCGGCACGTACCCCTCGTTAACGTACCGCGCGATACTTTGAGCGCCCGTCTCCACCCCCGCGTAAAGGGCGGTCGACCCGCCGGGACGCACATTACCGACTGCCCGCGCGAAATCCTCACGGAGAGCCGGACCGGGCGGCACGAGTACCCTTGCCTCGTCGTCGTAAACCACCACGGAGGCCGCGTCCCTTTGACCCAGAAAATCCAGCGCGCGCATTGCGCCCTTCTTGGCGTTCTCCATCTTAGCCCCGTTCAGCATAGAGCCGGATTTATCGAGGACGATGGCAAGCGCAATCGGGGCGCGCTTAGCCTGAGCCGTCCCCGCCGGTTTTGGGCAGAGCAGCGCCCTCACGACGACCCTCCTCGCGGCCCCAGACTCGACGACGGGCGTATCGGCGGCCACGTCGAGCGCCAAAGACGCCGAAGCAGGCCGCGCAGTTATGAAACGCCCAAAGCACAAAAATACGGCAAGAAACAGAACGGCGTTGAGCGCGACGATGAAGCGTTTCGCAATTTGTGACATTTCCGTCACCTCCTGGACGCATCATATAGAAAAAACCGCCGCGAAATGTCACGGCGGTGTCATCAGTTTGTGACGAAAGTGTAAAAAATGTCGTCAAGTTAAGGAAACGCGGATCAATTGATCTCTTAGCTAAAATAAAGTTATCGTAAGTCTGATTTTATCCGTTTTTCGCCCTTACCACAAATCGTCTAGAGTTATGTCATTGAGCGTCGCGCCGACCTGTTTCGCAGCCGCTCCGTTCACCTTCATATCAGATGTACAGCCCTCCACGGAAGAATTGTCGTAAGCGTAGCCCAAAACAGAGCCCACAATGTAGCCTCCGTTAATTTCCCCGCTGGTTTGACAGTTCGTCACACGAATCGCGCCCGGTTTCGAGATATACTCGCGGTACTCCTGCACGAAAAAACCGCCCCCGGCTATCCCGCCGATGCGCTCGGCGTCCGCGGGCGCGTTAATCACGGCCTTCCCTGAGCAGTCGGAGATGAGCGTCGCCGAATCTCCGGCGCCGTTCGCTATCCCAGCATATCCAAGAAGGCCGCCTATCAACACGTTGTTTTCCCCGACCGTAATCGTTACGTCGTATGTACAGCGCAATACGCTTTCGCTGTACATCGCGCAGGCCACAAGCCCGCCGACACCTATATTGCCGCTTCCCAGCGCTGTTACTGTGCCAGTTGCGGAGCAATCGATAATGTCGCTTGTTTCCATGCCTCCGGCAAGCACTCCCGCGCCTTGAGCTTTGTCGCCCAACAGGGTGACGTTTGCCTGGGCCGCGCAGCCGACGATATCACAAAAACCACCGCCCACTATGCCGCCCACGAGGAATGCGCCCTTTATATTGTTGTTGCCGGTCAATTTGACGTTTTCGACGCTGGAACCCATGCCGTAACCGATTACACCGGCCACGAGCATTTGGCCTTGTACGTTTGCGTTTGCGACAGTCAAGTTGGAAACCGCCCCCGTACCGGCTACACAGCCGAAAAGCCCGACTCCGGCACTCTCCGGTGCGTTGATCGTCACATTTGAGATCGTATGCCCGCCGCCGTCGAAGACGCCGGTAAAAGTCAGCTCGATGACAGGCGTTTCCTCATCTTCCGGCGCTTCCGAGATGGGAACAAAAACGCCTATCGGCGCCCAATTGCTGTACGACGACAAATCGATGTCTCCTGTCAGGACAAAATGTCCGTCGAGATGATTACGCACCCCGTTCAATTGTCCGGCTGTCGCGATCCGCCACGGATCTGCGCTCGTTCCGCTTCCGCCTGCGAAATTAGCGGCGCCGTCATTCGACGAACCGCCGCAGCCTCCCGACGTAAAAACGGACGCCAGTAGCAACAAGAACACCCATATTTTTAAATTTCCCCGTCTCATTGCAAAAACCTCCTTCTCGAAATGTAAAACGTCGCTAATAAAGTATCACCGACAATACTCTTCTGAGTTATGCCGGAGAATGTTTTTGTTATTACAGATGATGTTTTTTAGAAATAGCTTATAATAAATGTTATGCGATACTAATAATTTATCTGTCTCAAAACGGGGGAAATTTACAGGTGGCAGAAAGCTCAGACGTTCTCAGTTTTTGTAATTACGACGAATTTTCCGGCCTGATCGCGAGATTGGGCAAAGCTACGGCTATTTCCGAAGACGGGTTTGCTTTCCACTGTGACGCCCCTTTTGCCGCCATCCGGTATGAAACGTACCGGCTGTTCGGTTTTATTGATTTGGAGCTTCGCGAGATGCAGCCACGCACCAATATCGACTTCCACTACGAACTTGGGTCAAATTATTTTGAGATCGGATATGTGGCGGAGGGCTCTTTTCACCTGATGACAGAGAAATACAGCGACTGCGTTATCTGCCCGGCGCATCTCTATATTACGCCTCGGTCGGGCTCACAGGGCAAAATCACGTATTACAAGAACAGACCGCTTAGAACGCTTTCCTTCTCCGCGCATCGCACCGATGCAGAGGTGACGAGTGAGGTGTTTGGAGAAAGCGGAGGCCGGCTGTGGGCGGAGGCCGCCATGACGGGCAAATGGGTGGAGCGCGATTTATATCCCCTGACAACGCCGCCGCCCGACGTCATCACATCGTTGCTTCACGCGGCAAATTGCAATTATCCGTATCGGACCAGACGGCTGTTCTTTGAAAACATATTCAGGGAAGTCTTGCTGCGCTTGATCGCCCACGATCTGCCAGACAGCGAAACCTCCTCCGGCATGGACAGATTTGAGGTCGAGCGCATAAAAAGCGTTCCAGGAATGCTCATGGCACACATCTCCCACCCGCCCTCCATTGCGGAGCTCTCGCGGGAACTGTCGATAAACGCCACAAAATTGCAGTGCGGGTTCAAAAAAATCTTCGGCAAATCCATCTACGCCTGTCATCGTGACGCCTGTCTGGAACGCGCCGCCAGAATGCTACTCGATACCGACAAATCGGTTTTTGAGATCGCGCTGGACGCCGGTTATTCCGGCAGCGGAAATTTTTGCAACGCGTTCAAAAAGCGCTACGGCGTCTCGCCAAGTCAGTACCGCCTAAAGGGTTTAAGTCTTCACACTTTAGGCCTCTCGTAATAGATCAGCATTTCCCAAAATCTTGCCGCTAGTGACGCGGGGGGAGTACTTCCATCCAGTAACCGTCGGGATCTTCTATGAAATAAATCCCCATGCCGTGATTTTCAAAGCAGATGCAGCCCATCTCCTCGTGCAGTTTGTGCGCGGCGTCGAAGTCCTCCGCCTCGAACGCGATGTGAGACTCGTTGTCTCCCAGGTCGTAGGGCTCCTTTCTGTCCTTCAAGAGCGTAAGCTCAAGTTTGAAATCGCTGGAACCGTCCGACATGAACACGATCGTGAAATTCTTCTGGTCGTTGCGCCGCGTTTCCTTCAGGCCTAACGCCTGTCCGTAAAACGCGATGCTCTTTTCGAGGTCGCTCACATTGATGTTGCAGTGAAGGAAACGAGTTTTCATTGACAGTCCTCCCAATCCCTTCTCAAAAGGGGCGTGATGTTGTAGTATCTCCCGGTAGCTAATACAGTTTTTTAGGAAAAGCTGATTTAGTGTTAGAGGCCTAATGGGTGAAGATTTAAACTCGTCCGGCATCCAGCTTTCCAAACGGCAAAATGCCGTTTAGGTGAATTAATCAGCTTTCCTTAATTCTAGCACATTCAGCCCGGGAGGGGTCATCATGGGAAAATATATCAAGAGGCGCGCCGCCGTGCCAAACTCACAAAAAGCGGCCCAAAATTTTTCTAAGTTTTTTACAGCGCTCGTCTTTTTGGCGGCCCTCGTTCAGATCGCGCTTTTCCCGACGACCGGGGCGGCATCGGACGAGACGCCGCTCGACAGCCTTGTCCTTAACGAAGGCGGCAGCCTCGCGCTGCGGGTGGAGCGGGACGATCCGGCGCGGCTCTGCATCGAGAGCGGAGTCGCCAAGAGGGTTCCGCGCAAAGAGCGGATACCTTTCGACATAGGGAAGAAAATCGTCGAGCTGGACATAGACACGAAGGCCATCTCGCTTGGCACAGGGGCGAAACAGATCACTCTTTCCGGGCCGGTATACGCCATGATCTCCGGCATTGACGCCGGGGATTGGGGAACCAGTGAGGTTCCGGCCATTTTCATGGACAGGGATTGCCGCCTCGTGCTGCTCGGGAAAGCCCAATCGTCCGCCGTGATCCGCGTAAACCCGCTCGCCCGAGTGACCATCGACGCGCGCAAATTCGCCTCTCCAGAGATAAAAATCATCGGCGGAGAGAACAACGCGAACGTCAGCGTAGCGGCGGCGGCCGGCACGAACGTCGCGTTTCTCCATGACGACACGCCAATGAGGATAGTGACTATGCGAGGTTGGTACGGCGGAGCGACAGGCACGCCGCCATCGCCGCCTACGCCGCCGGGAGTACAGTCTTCGCCGCAGGGAACTCCGCCTCCCCCGCCGGGCACCGGGTCAACCCCGCCGCCCGACAGCGGGCAAACCGGACAAAACGCGCCGCCAGCGATACCAGGCGTCACCCAACAGGGCGGCGCGCAATAAAAATGGGGCAGATTCGTTCGCTTCTCAAAATGACTCCAGAGCGGGCGAATCTGCCCCATTTCTCTAAAACTCCATATTCAGCGTCAAGTAAAACGTGCGCCCCTCTACGGGGTACCAGAGCATCCGCGTCGGGCCGTTCTGCCCGTCGGGGCGCATCCGCCACTCATCGGCCTGGTTAAACACGTCGTCCACGCCCAGAATAACGTGCGTAGTCGGGCTCAGATCGTACTTCATCCCGATGTTGAACACGTCGCGCGCGTCGAATAGCACCTTTTCGGACGAGTCCGCGTAGTTTTCGCCCACATGCTGATATTCGACGAACGCCGAACCCTTGCGGAACTTCCGGGTCAGGCGCATCGCGCCGCTCCACTCCGGGCGGTTTGGCAGCGTTTTACCGTAAAAGCGGACCGCGCCTGGGTCGTCGGGCGTCATGTTCTTTCCGTCAATCCACGTCCCGGAAAACGTAAGGTCCCACTTTTCCCAGGCTAAGCTCGTCTCCAGTTCGACGCCCTTCACCTCGGCTTTGGCGATGTTGCTGTACCTGCCGTATCTCGGACTCTCGACGCCAAACTCGATCAAGTTCTCCGAATCCCTCTTGAATCCAGTGAGCGAAACCGTCGTGTCGGCGTTCACCGCGACGCCTGTCCAGATCACCCCAACGTCGAACTGCGTGCCTGTCTCCCACATGAGGTCCCTCTCCGCCGGGAGGATGAACGCGCCGTCGCCGTAACGCTCGTAGAGGTTGGGCGAGCGCGCGTACGTGCCGTACGTCGTCTTGATCATCCATGCCGGCGCGAACTCCTTCGTGAGGGCAATCTGCCACGTAAAGTGATCCTCGTCGTCCAGCTTGTGCCAGCGGATAGACGGCGTTGCGAGAAATGTCCCGGCCCGGTCGAGCGTGATCGTGTCCTGCAGGTTGAAATTCCAGTCGGAGCGGCTGTATTTCGATATGCCGCCAAGATATTCAAAGAGAATGTCGCCGTCAACGTTCAGGCTCTCGTCAGAGTATTCGGCCAAGAACTCCATGAAGTGCCGTTCGCCCCACGTCCAGCTGGAGGCAAGCGAAATTCCGGCGCGCACCGCGTCATACTCGCTCTTTGTGACATTCATCCCGCCTATCGGGCTGATGCTGTTTCCGCGCCTGCTGTCGTACTCCCTGTTCTGCTCCGTGTACTGAATCTCCCAGCTCCAGTCCACCGAACCCGAAGTTTGCGAGCGCCCGAGCGACAGATCCAGCCTGTCTGTATCCAAAAGCGCCCCCGGCCTCTGTATGACGTCCGGTTTGTCCAAACCTGGAGCCACGAGGGCCAAGTCACGGTTTTTCCTGGACCAGGACGCGCGGGCCTTCCAGATGCCGTTCTCCCACTTGAGCAGGAGGTCCGTATTGTCGAACCCGTTGCTCTCGCGCTTTCCATCGTAGTCATCGGCGTCGTTGTACGGGGTGCCGTTGTCGTTCCAATATTTGAAATCGCCGTTGTAGCTCTCGAACCCGAGCGATCCGAAGAATTTGCCACCGGGGCCGCCGATTGCGGCTGCGTGAGAGAGTACGCCTTTAAAGCGTCCGAATGATCCGACACCAAGCGAGAGGGACGTCTGCGGCTTCTTTGGGTTTTTCGTGACGATGTTTATGACGCCGCCCATCGACTGCGCTCCAAACTGAACGGGCACGTATCCGCGGTAAACCTCTATGCGCTCGACGCTGTCGACCGGTATGGCGGAGAGATCGACGGCCGCCTCGCTCCCGAGGTTCATCAGCACGCCGTCCGCGTACACCGCCACTTGCGACGACGTGCTTCCGCGCACAGAGGCGACAGCGTAACCGTGACGCCCGCGCACGCGGACGATCCGCAGCCCAGGGACGTCCTCGAGGAGATCCGGCAGGGAGCGCTGCTCGCCCTCGCGCTCACCCGGACGTATGACCGTCACGGTTCCCGGCGAGAGATATTTGTCAAGAGCGGCTTCGTCATTCACCGCCGTACTCTGAACCAGCTCCTCCGGCAATTCGACGGCCGCGTAAGCCTGATTTGGTCCGGCGCAAAAGGCGAGCGCCATAAACGCGGCAAAGACGATAAGAGGGCGGCACGAAACCGCCCTCACACAACAGATTAATTTAAATTCCCGCGGCATTTTGAGGAAACCCGAAGAACTCTGCTGGCACAAAACGCCAAAAGAGCCAGCAGGCCGAACCCGCCAAGGAAGCCGGAGTCGCAACCGCCGCCGCCAGACTCACCGCCGCCACCGCCGCTGCCTGCGGATTTGACCACAGCAACGGAGTAAATATCGTTACCAAGATCAATGGGCTTAAATGTCCGCAACGGTGAGCCATCCTTCGCCCTTGCCTCTAAATCAGTCCCTACCGCACACCAGAGCGTTTCCGTATTATTGTCATAAAACACGCTCGCCGAATAGCCTTTTCTGTCAGGGAATTGTGACACTTCTTCTCCGATAGATCCGCCAATCATTTCCGATACACTCGTCACATAGAGTTTCGCACTGTATCCTGCGTCGAAGTTCGTCAGCATCAAAAACGCCGTGCCCTCAGGCGTTATCGCAACGCCGGATCCGCTGTAAGGTTTATCCAAAAGATGCGAGTCGTCGTTCAAGTCGATGATCCGTTTAGACTTCATTGTTGCAAGGTCAACTTCCCAATACCCTGCCGCCTCTGGCTCTGTTCCTAGCGTGCTGCCGGCGCAACCAATATAAAGTTTGCCTTCATAAAGGAAAGCGCTATCAGTCATTGCGCCCGCGTTGCTGCCGATTGGCACAGTCTGTTGCGTTGGTTGCAGATCTTTGTCAAATTCGATGACCTCTCCAGGATACCAGTTATAAGAACCGTCACGAACCGCTGTTACAACATATATTTTATTGTTCCACGCCTTTATGCTTACCCCCATAGTGTGGCGGTCGCTCTCAACACTGCTTGGGAGGTCGAATGTTTTATCGTCGTCACGCCGGTAGCCGTTTGCCATGTCTATTCGTATGACCTGACCTGAATCCTCCACACCTCCTTCGTAGCGCAGAAACGTGACAAAGTAGAGGTATTGCTCGACAACAGCGACGCCGTAAATATTCGCCCCCAACCCAGTTACTCCCTTGTTGTCAGGCTCGCGCCACTGACCAGGCGTGTAAATTGACACCGCGTCATCCGCCGGGCCGTTCGTCTCTCGGATCAGTACCTTTTCATCGCCTTTGTAATCTTTAAACGAGAATATCTGTGTGTCGCCTCCTAAAGCGGTGACTTGATCCTTTGAAACCTGATATCCTCGACCGGCTATGGTTCCTATTGAGGCACTATTATAATTTTCAGTTGCCGAGTAAACAATATCGGCGTAAGCACCGGAGGAAAAAACCATCAGGACCATTATGGCAAAGACCAAAACTTTAAGGCGTTTCATAATCGCAACACTCCTTTTTTCATAAATTATAATACTTTACGCCCAGGTATCGAAAAAACTCGCGCCGTGATTCCCGCAGCACTGTTCCACATCCCCCCTAAAAAACTTTCCCTCTGATCGAGCAAGATATCATTACAAAAGCGCCCGGATCACTATTTTTAAGTGATCCGGGCAGCCCATTTCCGCTAGATCTTCGTTTGCTTTAAAACACGCCGCGTCCCACAAACCCCGGAACTCTCGCCGTCGAGAGCTCAGGCAGGTCTTCTGGCTCGTCCCCTTTTTCGCGGCCTTCCCATCGCTTGCGCGACAGTGACCGTAAACGCGAATATTTGCCTTCCGAAGAAAGGCCGGGACTTACAGTGATGGGTTCGCCCCCGATTTTAACGGGATTCCCTATTCTCTCATGAAACGAGCACCTGAGCTGTTTCAATTTTACCCCGCGCCCTTATTTTGTCAAGGTCACAGCTTGCTTATGGCCTTGGGTATGACATCGGCGGGGATAGCGGAGCGGTACGTCTCGCCGCCCAGGCGTTCCGCCAGTTCTGCCTTGGCGTTTTCGATTATCCCGGGTGATTCGAGCGCGTCCGCGATTGCGCCGGCCATAACCTTGGCGGCAAGCAGCATCCCCTTGTGCCCGATTGACGTTCTGCCCTGCGAGACGAGCTGCCAGGAGTGTTCCGGTGTGCCTAACGCGTAGCACGCGGTTACGACCTGCGCGGTCGGCGTGATCCAGCTCACGTCCCCGACGTCCGACGATCCGGGCATTAACATGTCGGGATCGTCCGGAAAAAACGGCAGCATTATGTCGCAAACCGGGCGGCCTTCGAGCAGTTTGAGGCATCGCTTCATCGACTCGGGGTGCGTCTTGAGGTAACGCTCTACGTCCGCGGCGGCGGACCCCGGCGAAGTTTTGGCTATCGCGGCGGCCAGGTTCAATTCTTCCTCAGTATATGAGGGCGCGTCCTGCAGCATAAGGTTTTCATGGAGAACGGCCGAGAGCGACTTGTTCGGGATGATATTGGCGCAAGCCTTCACGAACCGTATTTCGACTTCTGTCTCCGTCATCATAGCGGCGCCGTGGGCTATCTTGTTGACGCGCTGGTAGATCTCCTCGACCTGCTGGGAGCGCGGCGCCCTGATAAGGTACAGGACATCGGCGTACGGCTGCACGACGTTCGGCGAAAAACCGCCTGAGTTGGTAATGGCGTAGTGTATCCGCGCTTCCTGTATGACGTGCTCGCGCAGAAAGTTCACCCCGACGTTCATAAGTTCCACGGCGTCCAGCGCGCTGCGCCCCTTGTCCGGCGCGGCGGCCGCGTGGGAAGCCACGCCCTTGAATTTATACAGCACCTGGTAATTTGCCAGCATACTCATGTCGAGTATCGCGTTGACCGACATCGGATGCCAGGCGAACGCGGCGTCCAGCCCGTTGAAAACGCCGCTCCGGGCCATAAAGGCCTTGCCGGACCCGCCTTCCTCACCGGGACAACCGAATAGCTTCACGACGCCTGGAAGTTTGTTCTCCTCGATATATCTCTTTACCGCTATCGCCGCCCCGACGGATCCTCCCGCAAAGAGGTTGTGCCCGCAGCCGTGCCCGTTGCCGCACTGGACCGCCTCGCGCCTCTCGGCCGCCCCGGCCTCCTGGCTGAGCCCCGAGAGCGCGTCATACTCCGCGAGTATGCCTATTACGGGACCGCCTGAGCCGAACGTGGCGCAAAACGCCGTGCCGATCCCGCCTGTCCCGCTTTCCACGTCAAACCCGCTTCGTTTCATGGTGTCCATGATCAACTCCGCGGAACGGAACTCCTCGAACGCTGTCTCGGCGTAATCCCATATCTTGTCGGAAAGGTCTGTCAACACGACTCTGTTCTCGTCGATATAACGGAACATCCCCTCTTTGTTCAATTCTGCCACCCCCGCTCCTTTATGGCAGAGGGTTTAAATATTTGATTCGCGAATACGACCAAAATAAGCGGCACAAGTATCAGCGCCGACTGATACGCCAGGTTCAGCGCAAATCCGTAATTCAGCATCATGTTGACGGTAATCGGCAGCAGGACGAAGTTGATCACGGATGTAAACGAGAAGCCCACGGAGTAATCGTTCAGCACCGGCAGTTCATAATCGGGGTCGCATATCTTGAGCAGCATGAGCCCGGTCAAAAACACGCCCGTACAGGTTCCAAGGATAGCCATTCCGCGTTCGAACCGGCAGTTGTCGAAGAATTTCCAGCACAGGAACATCGTAAGAGAAAAGGTCACGATATAACCGATCACTACCATGGCCATGATAGGCGTGATGTACTGCATTATCGCGCGCACCGGCATACTGGCGATGGCGGCCGCTATAGCGTAGTCGGAGCACACACCGGCGATACGGGATTTCGTCTTGTTGTCGATGAGGCATCCGAGGCGCGCCTTTTGTATTACGAAATTTACGGCGAACATGACAAGTATTGCATAAGCCCAGATGGGTATCTGCATGAGCCCTGGGATTTTGTAAATCTTGGCGGCGTTCATAATGATGTAAGCGATCCCGCAGCCGGTCAGGATGACTGCCAAATGGAACGAGATGGACTCTATCGACGAGTTGTAGGTCGTCTCAAGGCCAAGGCTCTTCTGTTTGTCCGGGCTGAGCTGAAAACCTTTGCCCATGTCAAGCGGTATGTCGCCGGGTTTTTTCAGTATGGCTGTCTTTCCGAGGCGCGCCGCGATATTGATCGCGACGATGCCCATTATCATCCCGCCAACAAGCCCGAACGTAGCCGTCGTAGTGGTGACGCCTTGAGCTATCTCCCAATACGGCAGGTCCAGCCCTTTATAGAAGCTGCCGATCACACCGGCCGTGCCGTGTCCGCCCGCAAAACCCTGCGACAGTTCGAATCCGAACGGAGCGTAGAGGCCCAATTCGGGCTTGAACGTCGTGAAAAGCTCCCTGACGCAGTTCCCTACCACGATCTGGGCGCTGGCAACGACCATCAGCACTCCGAACATCTTGATGATATTGGCCGACGTCCTTCCCGCCGAGAGACCGCTATCCCCGAACCTCATCCCAAGCGGGACACTCGCCACAACCGGCACGATAAGTATCCCGGGCAGCGCGCCCCACGTCGAAATCCACTCCTTCGGAAACGGGATACCTCCCCCGCCCCAGATAATCGGACCGGCCAACAGGCCGATGAATCCGCCGATAACGGACGCCGGAAGAAATAACTTCCGAAACAGGGGAACAACGCCCCGGAGATAGGCGCCCAACAACAAGAGGGCGCTCAGAACGGTGAAGCAGTACATGAGCTGGGTCAATTGCGCTGATGACATGAAAAACTCGCCTCCTCATTATATTTTATCCCGCCACTCGGGATATTAAGGACATATAAAGACTTAACAGGAAGCATTATGCTACGGAATGAAAATTTTGGCAAGCTTATTTATTTCAAAATAATCGAATATTCTGCTAGCTAACCGCTACTAAACTTTTACATTTAGAATGAAAATAATGTCAATACCTATAAGACCTTATATGTCGTTATTATTTATTTGTGCTGCGGAATTTTTTTTGTTATCATATATAGAGGTGACTCTATTTGAGAATTTCTATAGGCATTATTACGGCCGAGCGATCGGCGGAATTGATTAAGAAAGCTCACGGCGAGATGCGCCGAATGTGCGGTATAGAATATTTGCCGTACTCTAATTTGCGTGACCTCGCGTCAGTCTATGAGAGCGGCGCGCATTTGTTCGACGGCCTGATCTTCAGCGGGCGCTTCCCTTATGCCTACATAGCGAACCACGTCGGCGAAATATCACGGCCTCACACATATTTCGAGCTCACGGACAGGGACTATTACAGGGCGTTTGCCGGAATATTGTACAAGTTCCCAGGTATAGACGTTTCAAGGATTCTAATAGACAGACCATTCGCGAACGTCGATTTCGCCGGCGTATTCGGCGGGCAGACCCCCACATTCTTTGACACGCCGGAGGAAGGCGACCTGGTGAGCATGGAAAACGCTTACCATAAGACCTTGCGGCAGTCAATGATCCTCTGGCGTGAAGGGAAAATAGACCTCGTCGCGACGCGCTTCACCAATCTCGCGGGACAGTTCCGCGCGTCCGGCGTGCCGTTCGTGATCCTGTTCCCGTCAGAGGCGTCGATGCTGGACACGTGCGGTTCTCTTTGCGGGCTGATACAATCGCGCAGACTTGAAGCCGTTCTGGTCGCGTCAGGCATAGTTTCGCGCGCAGAATCGGTAAATGAGGGCCGGAACGGAAAACTGGCGTCCCTGCTGGGCCGTTTCAACGAAAAAAACGGTATGCCGTTTGTGATCAGGAAGAATGGGGACGTATTCGAACTCACGACGTCGAACAAAACGCTCGAAGATATTACGATGGGGTATACGGACTGCGGTCTCTCCGATTATCTCAGACGTGAGCTCGGGGAGGACGTATGCGTTGGGTGGGGGTTGGGCGCGGAAGTCGTATCGTCCTGCAAGAACGCAATGAGGGCGTTCAGGGAGTCGATGCGCAGCGCGTCGCGTCACGCGTATCTTGTAAATGACCAGGGAGACTTGATCGGCCCCATGACTAGCGGCAAATCCGTGACGATGTCCGGCGTCCCCAGCGCCGGCACCCTGGAGATAGGCCGGCGCCTGGGTATCTCGCCGATGAACTTGCAAAAAATGATCAACCTTCAGGAAAACCGGGGCATAGGCACGTTCAGCAGCGCGGATCTGGCGTTTTACCTCAATGTAACGCTGCGCAGCGCCGGGCGCATACTCTCCCGCCTCGCGGAACACGGAGCGGCGTGGGTCGTGCGGAGCGCCCATCCTAACGCGAAGGGACGCCCCTATAAAATATACGATGTCGATTGCGGAAAATTGAGATCCGGCAATATCTCATAGATATTCAGGCTTGTTGAGATGCGCTATGATGACGCTATGATAAGGAAAATTATCCATGTGGATATGGACGCTTTCTACGCTTCCATCGAGCAGCGGGATCACCCTGAGTACAGGGGGAAACCGGTTGCCGTCGGACACGCGGCGGAGCGTGGCGTCGTGGCGGCCGCAAGCTATGAGGCGCGTAAGTGGGGCGTACATTCCGCGATGCCATCGCTCACGGCAATGTCGCGCTGTCCCGGGCTGATTTTTGTCCCGGCGAGGTTCGATGTTTACCGGGAGGTGTCGATGTGTGTGCGCAGGATTTTCCTCGACTGCACGGATCTCGTCGAGCCGCTTTCGCTCGACGAGGCATATTTGGACGTGACGGAGAATAAATTTCGCTCCCCCTCGGCAACACTGATAGCGCGAGAGATACGCAGGCGCATAAGGAGGGATACGGCGCTCACCGCGTCAGCCGGCGTATCCGTCAATAAGTTCTTGGCGAAGGTCGCGTCCGACTACAGGAAGCCTGACGGTCTCTTTGTCGTCCGCCCGGAGGAGGCGGAGGATTTTGCCGCCGCGCTTCCTGTCGAACAGTTCTGGGGCGTCGGCCGCGTCACGGCGCAGAAGATGCACAGTCTGGGGATACATACCGGCAGTGACATCAAGAGATTCGACGAGGCCCAATTGACGAGGCTTTTCGGCAAGGCCGGCCTCATATACTATTTGAACGCCAGAGGCATTGATTACCGGGAGGTCACGCCGGAGCGCGTCAGAAAGTCACTCGGCGCGGAGATTACGTTCGAGGCGGATATCGACGACCGCGAGGAGCTGCGGCGGAGGCTGCTCGATATAGCGAATGAGGTCTGGGAGCGCCTGAAGCGGAGGTATTTCACCGGGAGGACTGTGACGCTCAAGGTAAAATACGCGGATTTCAAAGAGATGTCGCGCCGCAAAACGCTCAGGGAGGCCATTAAAAAATTCGACGCGCTCTGGAGCATAGCAAAAGAACTCCTCGACGCGGCGCTGTTTAAAAGTGACCGGAAAATACGTCTGATGGGCCTCACTGTCAGCAACGCCGACGACGAAAACGGCTCGAAATACCGCCAGACGCTCCTCGACTTTGGCGAGGAATAGGCATCTAAGGAGCCATTCCCATTTCCGAAAAGATTATACATCTGAACGAAGGGGCAATAAAGAGCGAGCTGAAAGACTTGGTTCGAAACAGCGTAGAGGAGACATTGAACAAGTTGTTGGAGGAGGAAGCGTCGGAGTTACTGAAAGCAGAACGCCATGAGAGGACGGCAAAGCGAGCAGGATATCGTTCCGGCCATTACGAGCGGAATGTGACGACGACATCCGGAGATGTGCGCCTTAAAGTCCCTCGGCTCAAGGGGATACCGTTCGAGACGGCAATCATAGAGAGATACCGGAGACGCGAGAGTTCCGTGGAGGAAGCGATAGTCGAGATGTACCTTGCAGGCGTTTCGGTACGCCGAGTCGAGGACATAACGGAGGCGCTCTGGGGGACGCGAGTTTCGGCCGGCACGGTCAG
>JAISYM010000059.1 GCA_031269875.1 Synergistaceae bacterium | reverse complement strand
GGCAGTTAAGCCCTCCCGCGCCGATGGTACTGCAAGGGGTACTTGTGGGAGAGTAGGTCGCCGCCAGAATTAAATAGAAAGCGAACCCCCAAGTTTATTCTTGGGGGTTCGCTCTTTTTGTCAGAAAAAAAACCTATAATGCTGCCGGGTTCACTTGTCTGTTATGCCACTTTCTCGTATACTGCGTCAGGGGTGATCACCGTGGCTCACGATAACGGGGTATATATCGGCTCTGAGATAAACAAACTTGAACGAGTGCTGCTTCACAGGCCCGGAAGTGAACTTGCCAAGATAACGATCGACAACAAGGATGAACTCTTGATAGACGAGATAATTTGGGTGGAGCGGGCGGCAAGCGATCACGAAGCGTTTGCCGCGCTCTTGCGTGAGAACGGCGTAGAAGTGATTTATTTTCAGGATTGTCTGGCGGATATCATGGAGGATTTAAATCTGCGGGAGGCGATAACCAATGACGCCCTCTCCCGGGAGACTCACGACCACAATCTGAAAAGCGTCCTCAAGAGCCTCATAATGGAAATGAACGCGCGGCAAGCCGCCCAACTTCTCGTAGGCGGGCTTACAAAAAGAGAGATGAAGCGATTGGCGGACGGAGTGAGGAGCCTGACATTCCAGACGGCGGACGACGGGGACTTTTTTTTCAGGCCGCTGCCGAACCTCTACTTTCAGCGCGATCCATATTTTTTCGTCCGTAACGGCGTCCTCCTCAGCTCTATGAAATTTTTGGCGAGACAGCGGGAGCCCATGTACGCCAAATATATTTTCCAGAACCACGAAATATTTCGCGGTGTCAGGATACTGTTCGGAGACCATGAGGGAGACGGCTATCCTCATTCCATAGAGGGCGGAGATTTCCTCGTGTTAGACGAACAGTGCGTCGCAATCGGCGTGAGTGAGCGAAGCTCCGCCGGAACAGTCCAGATTATTGGAAGCAGGCTCGCGTCCGAATTAGGCGTAAAGCGCATCCTTGCCGTAGACATTCCAAAACAGAGGGCGTTTATGCACCTCGACACGGTTTTTACGATGGTCGATAAGGACGCGTTCACAATTTACCCGGATGCCAGAAACAATATGAGGATATGGGATCTCGAATACGGTGAAAACGGCGCGCTTAACTCGATAACCGAATACAGCGACCTCTCGGAAGCGCTGAAAAGAGCCCTCTTTCTGGATAAAATCCGCTTTATCGAAACAGGGGGCGGAGACCCTGTCGCGGCATCCCGCGACCAGTGGAACGACGGCACGAACACGCTCGCTATATCGCCCGGGATAGTCGTATCGTATGAATGTAATTCAGTTTCAAATAAAGCCTTGCGTGACAACGGGATAATAGTCCACGAAATAAGCGGCTCAGAGCTGGGAAAGGGGCGCGGCGGCCCTAGATGCATGTCTATGCCGATAAAAAGGCAAACGCGGCCGCCAAGTTGAGTCACATAACCGCCTGAAGCTCTGGGCTACCTGCTCGTCAAGCAAATCGCACTCATACACCTCTCTCCTGATCTGATTCGGCCTCCGGGAATCCATGTTTTGTGATGGTTTCCCGTACTCGTTTGATGGAGACAGTCTTAAATTATGTAATAATTAGTAGTTGAATTACCGGTAAAAATAACGATTACGAAAGGCAATAACATTTTTAGAATTAGCTCCGTGGAATTATTCCAAATTAGTCGATGCGGACGCTGGATATAATTAACCGGAAATATTTTTCAATTCAATCGAGCCACAGGGCGTCGGCTGGGAGAAGCCGCAAAATAAAAATTACCCGCGTCGATTTGAGATTATCCAATAATATATAGCTGTATCAAATGAGCCAAGTGTCACGGGCGTCGTAAGCCCTGTTGTTGGTGTATTGCGCAAAAAAAGCGTTCCAGCGCGGCGTCAGCGCGGCCAGATCGAACGGAGTCTGGAGTGACGGCCGGAATGATGATGGGTATGGAGGTGCTGTCATGTCTATCAGGGTCAAAATAGTTCTTGTGATAGCGGCTATCGTCGGCGTCATTACTTTATCCAGTACCGGGCTGGGTGATCTGTACGTCCGGAATCGCCTGGCCGCGACTATCGAGAGCGACATGGAGGTCGTGAGCAAAATAGCCGATCGCCTTGTTCTGAGTGAAATAAATCTCAGAAAGGCGGATCTCAGAAGGGTTGCTGAGGATATGTACCCTGACGACGCGTCTTTGACGCAAGACGCGATACTCAACGAGCTCTCGCGAGGGGTATTTCGCTCCATCTCGTTCATGAAAGAGGACGGAACGGTGAAAACATTTGGCGTGCCGGTACCCTCGGTGGAATTTATGGGAAGCGATTACGTCAAAAACGCGCTCTCCGGCAGCGCGATCATATCGAGCACAGAACGTACCGGAAACGATGAACTCGTTTTCTGGGTGTGCGTGCCGGCCCAAAACGGCGTCGTAATCGCGGCTCTTCCGGAAAGCTGGCTTGCCAGAACCGTCGCCAAATTTCAGATATGGCAGACCGGCAGCATATTTGTGCTCGACAAGGAAGGCACTATGATCGCTTACATAAATCAGGACGTCGTCTCAGAGAGGCAGAATTTTATCGAGATGGCCCAGACAGACCCCAGTTACTTGTCGGCCGCCAACTTCTACAGAAATATTCTGTCCGGGGATGCTGGGGTCGGAAGGTACTCTTACGACGGAAAAGAGAGGATTTGCGCGTACAGACCGATAACCGGCTCACAGGAGGGATGGTTTCTCGGCGTCACGTCCCCCATATCCGAAAGTCCTCTGGCCCAGGTGGACAAAGCCATGCTGATGACCGGGACCGCCTTCCTCGGGCTGGGTGTGCTGGTCGCGCTGTACGCGGCCAAATTCATCGCGAATCCTTTCGAACGGATTGCCGAGCAGAACGCGCGGCTGGAGGATCTGAGGAAGATAGCGGAAAGCACTTCCGAGGCCAAAAGCGATTTTTTGGCGAACATGAGCCACGAGATGAGAACCCCTCTCAACGCCATCATCGGGCTCAGCGAACTGTCGATAGACATGGGATGTTCCAGGGAGGAAGCCGTCGGCAACCTCGAAAAAATATACGGGGCGGGAGTGACGCTCCTCGGGATTATAAACGACATACTCGACATATCCAAGATAGAATCGGGTAAATTCGAGCTGATCCCGGCGGAGTATGACACGCCGAGCCTGATAAACGACACGGTCATGCTCAACAGCATGAGGATCGCCGAAAAACCCATCAATTTCCGTCTCCATATAGATGCCGGAACGCCGTGCAGACTCTTCGGCGACGAACTCCGTATCAAACAGATATTCAACAACCTGCTGAGCAACGCTTTCAAATACACCAAGGAGGGGCAAGTGGACTGGAGCGTAGGGTTCGAACGCGACCAGGACTCCTTATGGCTGATTTCGAGCGTGAAAGACACAGGGATAGGAATACGCCGGAAGGACATCGACAAACTTTTCATGGACTACAACCAGGTCGATGTGAAGAGCAACAGGGCCATCGAGGGAACAGGTCTCGGGCTCTCCATTACGAAGAGAATGGTGGAGATGATGGACGGAACCATATCTGTGGAGAGCGAGTACGGCGTTGGAAGTACGTTCAGCGTCAAAATCAGGCAGGGGTTCGTATCGGACCTTCCGATAGGGGACGAGGTAGCCGGAAACCTGAGAGATTTCCATTATTCCGACGACAAGAGAAGCAGAAATTCGAAGCTGGTTCGGATAAACCTGCCTTACGCGAGAGTCCTCGTAGTCGACGACGTAAAGACAAATCTCGACGTGGCCAAGGGAATGCTGAAGCCTTACGGAATGCAGGTGGACTGCGTGACGAGCGGCCCTCAGGCGATAAACCTGATTCACGCCGCCGAGGTTACGTACAACGCGATATTCATGGATCACATGATGCCGGAAATGGACGGAATAGAAGCTACTAAAGCGATACGGGCGATTGGCAGCGATTACGCGCGCGGTATACCCATAATAGCCCTTACCGCCAACGCGATAGCCGGAAACGACGAGATGTTCCTGGCAAACGGGTTCCAGGCGTTTCTCTCCAAACCGATAGATATTTTCCGCATGGATCAGGTCATCAGGCAGTGGGTGCGGGACAGGCGGCAGGAGGAGGCGCCTTTGCCCGAGGAGTCCTCCGGCCAGGTCGAAGAAGATCGCCGTTTGAGGTTGCCGGATACCTGGCGCGTGGACGGGATCGATCTGGAGAAAGCCGCCGAAAGATTTTCTTGGGACGAGGTGTCGCTTCTGGAGGTGCTCCGTTCCTATGCGGAAAATACCTGTAATCTGCTCGAACAGGCCGAGGGATGCAGAGTGTCCGGAACTTTTTCCGAATACGCCACGATAGTTCACGGTATTAAGGGCAGCAGTTACGGAATTTGCGCGGACCGCGTCGGCGATCTGGCCAAGGAGCTGGAACATGCCGCCCGTGACGGGGATATCGGTTACGTCGAATCTAACCACGGCATATTCATGGAGGAGGCGGGACGTCTGCTGGGCGCGATGTCGTCCATGCTGAGCGGGATCGGTACCGAGGGAAAACCGAGGAAAATGGAGCCCGATTCCGAGCTGTTGACCCGCCTGAAAGACGCGTGCAGGACATACAGCATGGACGCGGTGGACGAGGTAATGGGAGAAATTGAAAGATACGAGTACGAGTCCGATGAAGGGCTGATCGCGTGGATCAGGGAGCAGGTCGATTCGATGGAATTTACCCGCATAGAGGAGCGCCTGGCGAGTTTTTGACGGGCAGCCCTGAAGCTCTTGTGATGGGAGATGTGTAATCATGGCAAATATCAGGCGGAAAATAATGCTGGTCGATGATAACCTCACCAACCTGACCATGGGGAAAAACATGCTGAAATCCTTCTACGAGGTATATCCGCTGACGTCAGGGAAGAAACTGTTCGAGATGCTGGAAAATGTGACGCCGGACCTGATACTTCTGGATATCGAGATGCCCGAAATGAACGGCTATGACGTAATCAAGGCGCTCAAGAGCGACGAGCATTTCCGTGAGATACCGGTGATCTTCCTGACCGCTAAGAGCGGCGATGACAACGAGCTGGAGGGGTTGTGCCTCGGCGCGATAGACTACGTACAGAAGCCGTTTTCCGCCCCGCTTCTCCTCAAGAGGATAGAGAATCATCTGCTTATAACGGAACAAAAGAGGGAGCTCAAAAACTACAACGACAATCTTGAAGAGCTGGTAAATTTAAAGACATCTCAGATAATGGAGCTCCAGGTCGCGGTTATGGGTACCGTTGCCGAAATGGTGGAATTCCGCGATCACTCGACCGGAGGCCATGTCGATCGCACCATAAAGTATCTCGAAATACTGGTGGACGGGTTGTTGGATGAAAGAATCTACTCAGACGAGCTCAAGGGTCTGGACCTGCGCTTCCTGATACTGTCGGCGCAGCTCCATGACGTAGGGAAGATCGCGATAAGCGACACTATCTTGAAAAAACCTGGCAGATTGACCGCAGAAGAATTTGAGGAGATGAAAACTCACACCACTATCGGCGCGGAAGCCATAGCGAGAATAGGGGAGCACACGGCCGGGCATTCCTTCCTCCATCACGCGAAAATCATAGCGCACACCCACCACGAAAAGTGGGACGGCACAGGTTACCCGCTCGGCTTGAAGGGAGCGGAGATCCCGCTGGAAGGGCGTCTCATGGCGATAGCGGACGTGTACGACGCGCTGATATCGATGCGCCCGTACAAACCCCCGCTCAGCGCGGATGACGCGGCCAGGATAGTTAAGGAAGGCAGGGGCGTCCACTTCGACCCGCTCTTAGTCGACATCTTTGAAAAGCTGTCCGGCAAATTCGCGAAGGTGTCCGGGGAGATATACAGGCCAGCCCCCGAAACGGCGGCGGCGATAAACGCGGCAGTAGAGAGCCCGTCTGTTTCTGGCGCTTGGCGTCAGCCGCAGCCGGCCATACGAAGACGAGTCCCCGCCTTTTTCGGCGGTACATGCGCCGGGTAAACGGGGTTATCGGTATATGAGGAGGCCTCTCAGCCAATGAGAGGCCTCCTTCTTGGTTGCGCCGGATATGCGGGCGGGTTATTGACGAAAAGCGCCGCCGCGTCATAATAGCCCTTATCGCCGTCCCGACGTAGGATATTCGTCACGGGCGTTTGGCAATATCATAATACCAATTCGCGTAGGGGGATCGAAAATGTACGATGTTCCGAAGCTGCTTGGCTCAGGCGACAGTTGTCTGGTGGTCGAATTTTCTCCAGCGATAGAGATGGAGGCGAACATAAGGCTTCAGTGCCTGCGGCGTGTACTTGCCGACAGGAAAATAAGGGGCGTGAGGGAGTTTGTGCCCACGTACCGCTCTCTATCCATACACTATGACCCGCTCAGGCTTTCGAGGGAGAAGCTCGAAGGAATCGTCTCGACGTCGCTCGAACAATCGCGGGAATCCGCTGAGGTTCCCAAGCGGGTGCTGGTCATGCCTGTCGTTTACGGCGGGGAATACGGGCCGGATATGGCGAACGTGTCGTCTCACACTGGTTTCGACGAAGACGGGATCATCCGCCGCCACACGTCCGTGGACTATTACTGCTATATGCTGGGCTTCACCCCTGGTTTCAGTTACTTGGGAGGGCTGGACGAAGCCCTCGCCACTCCGAGACTCTCCAAGCCGAGGACGCTCATTCCCGCCGGCAGCGTCGGCATAGCCGGCAAACAGACGGGCGCGTACAGCATCGACAGTCCGGGCGGCTGGCAGCTCATCGGGCGGACGCCGCTGCGCCTCTTTGACCCGAACGACGAGGAAAACCCGACGCTCATCGACGCCGGTGACTGGATAAGGTTCAAGAGCGTCACCGAAACAGAATACAGGGATATCGAGCGTGACGTGAGCGCCGGCAAGTACAGGCCGGAGCGCTTTGTCGAGCGAAACGGGGGAGACATGGCATGTCGTTCATAGTCGAAAAGCCTGGAATGCTGACCATCGTGCAGGATTTGGGGCGATGGGGACACCAGTCCAGAGGGCTCACCGTTTCGGGCCCGATGGATCAATTTTCGTTGAGGCTTGGAAATGTGATGTTGGGAAACGACGAAAACGACGCCGTGCTGGAGTTGACAATCGGCGGTTTCGCAGCGGTCTTCCAGGAAGAACGCTGCGTCGTCCTGACTGGGGCGGAACTCCCGCTCTATATCGACGGGCATCCCGCTCCGGCGTGGACAGTACATCGCGTGACGAGCGGCGGCCGCGTTGCAGTGCCGGCGAAATTCGACCCTTCGGTTGGATGCCGCTCGTACTTGTGCGTGAGCGGCGGCGTGGACGTACCGCTCGTGATGGGCAGCCGCTCGACGTTTACCAGGGGGAGGATAGGCGGTTACAAGGGGCGCGCACTCGCGTCGGGCGACGTTATCGGCGTTCTCGCCCCTTCCCCGCTCTGGCGCAGGTCGGAAGGCTTCGTTTGCCCCGCCGGATTAAGGCCGGGGCGCTTTGGGGACGAACCGCTTTACGCGATGGACGGGCCGCAGATAGACGCTTTTACGGAAGCCGGGGTAAGGACATTTTATTCGGAGGCGTACACGGTCACGGATAAGAGCGACAGGATGGGCTTCCGGCTAGAAGGGCCGATCATCAGTCACAAGGCAGGAGCGGATATCGTCTCCGACGGCATCGTCCACGGGTCCGTCCAGGTTCCCGGCGATGGGAAGCCGATCGTCTTGATGAGCGACCGGCAGACGACGGGGGGGTACACGAAAATAGCGGTGGTCAGCACATGGTCGGCCGCGCGCCTCGCTCAGAAAATGCCGGGTGATGCCGTGCGTTTCCGCAGGGTGAGCGAAAAAGAAGCCACAGATCAGCTCAGGTCGTTTGAAAGCGACCTGCGGCGTCTCGGCGAAATGCGGGCGGCGTACAGATCACGGGCGTGAGGGGATGAAGAGCTATACGATGATTGGGGGCTTTTGCGTGAGTGGTGTAAAAATCGACATGAACAGCGATTTGGGCGAAGGGTTCGGGGCGTGGAGCATGGGGAGCGACAAAGACGTCTTGTCGTCAGTGTCGTCGGCAAACATCGCTTGCGGCTACCACGCGGGCGACCCGTCCATCATGCGCGAGACGGTCAAATTATGCGCCGACCGCGGTGTGGCCGTTGGCGCGCACGTTTCGTACCCCGATCTGATGGGTTTTGGCAGGCGCAAGATGGAGTGCGCCCCGCAGGAGGTGTACGATTACTGCGTCTATCAGATTGGGGCGCTTGCCGCTTTCTGCAGGGCGCGGGGCGTGCGGATACAGCACGTGAAACCGCACGGCGCGCTCTACAACCAGGCTGCAAAGGATCGGAAACTCGCGGACGCCATTGCCTCGGCGGTTGCGGAGATGAAAGACGGAATAATCCTGATGGGGCTTGCTGGTTCTGAGTTCGAGCCGGCGGCGGAAAATGCCGGCGTGCGATTCGCGTCGGAGGCGTTCGCCGACAGGGCGTATTTGAAAGACGGCTCGCTTTGCCCCCGCTCAAAGGAAGGGGCTGTGATACACGACGCGAAAACCGCGGCCGACCGGGTCGTCCGTATGGTAACGGAAGGCGTCGTTACAGCTGCCGACGGCACGGTGATCAAATTCAGGCCGGACACGATTTGCCTGCACGGCGACACGGCGGAGGCGGTCGAAATGGCCGCGGCGGTTCGCGCGGCGCTGGAAGCCGCCGGCGTAAAAATAGAACCATTGAAGGAGAGCTTATAGATGACGCATACGATTGAGACGCTCGCGCGCGCGGGCGCGAAAGAAGTCCGTGAGATCATCAGGAGCGGCGAGTGGAGCGCTCCCACGTCCGGCTTGTCGCTCGGTCACGTCCAGGCGAACATGATAATCCTTCCAAAGGACTGGGCGTATGATTTTCTGCTTTACGCCGTGCGAAACCCCAAGCCCTGCCCGATATTAGACGTGACGGAAGCGGGAGACCCCGAGCCCAAGTTGATCGCTCCAGGCGCGGACGTCCGCACCGACCTGCCGAAATACAGGGTATGGAGGGACGGCGAGCTCGTGAGCGAACCTGCGGACATCAAGGCGGAGTGGCGGGGCGACCTCGTGGCCTTTATGATAGGCTGCTCCTTTTCGTTCGAGAGCGCGCTCCTGGAAGCGGGCATCGGAATCCGCCACATAGAGGAAAATGTCAATGTTCCCATGTACCTCACAAGTATGCCGTGCAAACCGGCGGGGCGTTTTTCGGGGAACATGGTGATGAGCATGAGGCCGATCCCCCATGATCAGGTGGTGAGAGCCGCGACCTGCACGGCGCGCTTCCCCGATGTCCACGGCGCGCCGATGCACGTCGGGGACCCGTCCGCTATCGGGATAGAGGATATCGGACGGCCGGACTTCGGCGACGCCGTCACCATAAAGCCCGGCGAAGTCCCCGTTTTCTGGGCTTGCGGCGTGACGCCGCAGGCGGCTGTGATGCGCTCCCGTCCGCCGTTCGCGATAACGCACGCCCCGGGACACATGTTCATCGCGGACAAAAAGGACACTGAATACGCCGTGTTTTGAGCGCGGCCGTCAGTCTTATCTCCCGCGAATCATCCATTAGTTGACGTAACGATTCTTCCTGATAATATATATCTCGCGTGTCAAAGCGGCGTTACGGCGCAATAAAATAGGGGGAGTGGAGTATATGGGGACACGAAAACCAGAGGATATACGGACAGTCGCGCTCGTATCTCACGGAGGCGCGGGCAAGACTTCGCTGACAGAGGCCATGCTCTTTGACAGTGGGGCGATTACGAGAATGGGCAGAGTCGACGACAAGAACACTGTCTCCGACTTTGATCCAGAGGAACAGAAACGATCTATTTCGATAAACAGTTCCCTTTGCACCTTTTCGTATAAGGACAAGACGATCCATCTGATAGACACCCCAGGCTTCTCCGATTTTTATTTCGAACAGCGCGCTCCGATGAGAGTGGTAGACGCCGCTATAGTCGCAATAAACGCGACCGCCGGCGTCGAGGTACAGACTCGCAAGGCCTGGGATTTCTCCGAGGAATTTCAAGTCGCCACGATGTTTTATATCAGCAAGGTCGACAAGGAACACGCCGACTTCGACTCCGCGCTCGGCGATGTCCAGGCAAATCTCTCGAACAAAGCCCTCCCCCTTATGCTGCCGATAGGGAAGGAAGCGTCTTTCAAGGGGATAGTCAATGTAATCACGGGCAAGGCATATACCTATAAGGGCGACGGTACGAAGGACTTCACAGAGGGTGACGCGCCGGACGATATGAAGGATGCCGTTGCCCGCGCCCGCGACGAGCTGATAGAGCGAGTCGTTGAGGCCGACGACGATCTGATGATGAGGTATCTCGACGGCGAGGAGCTTTCGAACGAGGAAGTGGAAGGCGCACTGCGCAAGGCGGTGATCGCGCGGATAGTCTTTCCCGTGATCCCCGGAGCGAGCGTACCCAATATCGGCGTCGTCCAAATAATGGACGCGATAGCCTCGTACTTCCCTTCTCCGCTCGACATGCCCCCGCGCGCGGCGCTCCGGGGCGATTCCGAGGAAGAGATCGAAATAGCTCCGGATATAAACGCTCCATTCATGTCCCTATGCTTTAAGGTAATGGTTGATCCGTATGTGGGCAGGCTGTCGTTTATAAGGGTCTTCTCCGGTCATCTTTCCACCGACCATACGATATTCAACGTCACAAAGGGCGTCGAGGAGCGAATCAGCTCGTTCCGCTTTATGAGAGGCAAGGAGGGCGCCGAGTCGAAGGAAGTCATTTTGGGCGACATAGTCGCTATCCCAAAGCTCGACAGTACGGCGGTGGGCGACACGCTCTCTGTCAAGGGGCAGGAGAATCGTTTCCCTCATATCAAACTGCCGAAGCCGGTCTACAGCCTTGCCGTCTTCCCTAAGAGCAGGGCCGACGAGGACAAGCTGGGCAACGCCATCCGTAAGATACTCGAGGAGGACAAGACGCTGAAGTTCGCCAAGTACGCGGACACGGGCGACTCGATTCTCTCCGGGATGGGCGACATGCATCTCGACATAGCGCTCTCGCGCATAAAGGACAGATACAAGGTCGATTTGGAGACAAAGGTGCCAAAGGTCGCCTACCGTGAGACGATAAAGAAAACCGCAAAAGCCCAGGGCAAATACAAGAAGCAGACCGGCGGACGCGGCCAGTACGGCGACGTTCACTTCGAACTTTCCCCGCGTGAGCGCGGGAACGGGATTACATTCGAGGACAAGGTCGTGGGCGGCGTTGTGCCGAAGAACTTCATCCCCGCGGCGGAAAAGGGCCTCCGCGAGTCCGCGCAAAAGGGCGTTCTTGCCGGATATCCGGCCGTGGACTTCAACTGCGCGATATTCGACGGCTCGTATCACGACGTAGACAGTTCGGAGATGGCGTTCAAGATCGCGGCGTCGATGGCCTTCAAAAAGGCGTTTCTGGCGGCCTCCCCAATTCTGATAGAACCGATAATGAACATCTACGTGACGGTGCCTGAGGACTCGGTGGGCGACGTCATGGGCGACCTGAACAGCAGGCGCGGCAGAATCCTTGGCATAGACCCCGCCGGCAAACTTCAGATCGTAAAAGCGCAGTGTCCTCAGGCGGAACTCTTTCGTTACGCGATTATTTTAAGATCCCTGACAAGCGGCAGAGGATCGTTCTCGATGGAGTCCTCCCACTACGAGGAGGTGCCGCCGGATATCGCGAAGAAGGTAATAGACGCCGCCGAAAAGGTTTCCGACGACGAGGAACAGCACGCGTAGCGATTGAATCATACCAATTTGAAAAGCGAACCCCTTCGGCAGCGAGTGACGAAGGGGTTCGCCTGAATTTATATTAAGCCGGATAATGTTAAAAGGAGAATTTCGCGTTAAATGAAAGTGATTGACTTTGATTGGAAACTGAAATCAAGAATCCAAAATGCTATAGCCTTGTTACCCGACGCCCTGTCGTATGAAGTATATTTTCAGGTGCAGAGGCGCTTCGGAGGATTGAAAAAACCATTCGACCCAATGGGTCATTTCGCGTCCGGAGCGTGGTTTTTAAGGAAAATACGCGAGCATGGGGGCAGCGCCGAGGGGAAAATATTTTTTGAAGTCGGTACGGGCAGAGTCCCGATTGTTCCGGTCGCGTACTGGCTGGGGCGCGCTGGGAAGATAATAACGGTTGATTTAAACCCGTACATGAGAAAAGAACTCATGGAGGATATGTTTTTTTACATCACCAAAGAGGAGGAAAAAATAAGGGCCATTTTCGGCGACCTGCTGGATGACGGGCGGTTTGGCGCGCTGCTGGAATACGGCAGGGCAGGCAAGATAAATGTTAATGAAGTGTTGGAGATGTGCGAAATAGAATATTTAGCGCCCAAAGACGCGTCAAAGACGGGATTGCCTGAACGAAGCGCGGATTATCACACGTCGAACGCGGTATATGAGCATATCCCGCGCGAGATTTTAAAAAATATCCTCGAAGAGGGGAACAGGATAATAAAACCAGACGGATTATTTATAAACGGCATAGACTATTCGGATCATTTTGCGCAAATGGACAAGGGTATATCGCAGATAAATTTTCTGCAATACGATGAAAAAGAATGGGACAAGTATGCTGGGAACAGATACATGTATATGAACAGGCTGAGGCACGATGACTTTCTGGGGTTATTCGCGGAGGTGGGGCATGAGGTAATAGAAACGGAAACCACGAAAAGCGAAGACGCTGAAAGAATACTGGATGAAGGAAAAATAAAAATAAATGAAAGATTTAAAAACAAAGGGAATGAAATATTGTCAATAATCGGTTCGTCATTTATAACCAGGAAGAAATGACAGGCGCCGTAAAGGAATTTTTCAAGACAGCGGATAAATATATATAGTCTTCGTCAAGCCGGGACTCACCGGCGCTATGTTTTTAATTTTTCCCGCCGCTGTCCTTTGGCGCGGGTTTGTACCTCAGGTTTGACGCGAGCGTTTCTTCGAGGGAGGGCACGGACGACGACGCACCCTTGCGGGAGACGGCTATAGCCGCCGCGGTGGAGGCCCTGCGCAGGGCTTCTTCGACCGTCTGCCCGCCGACCAGGGAGCTTACGAAAAAACCTGTAAAGGTATCTCCGGCGGCGGTGGTGTCCACTACCGGGACGTCGTATATGCCGTGACGGATGATATGCTTCGAATCGCGGTACAGAACGCCGTCGCGTCCCATCGTCAGGACCACCGCGGCCTTCGGGAACATGCGGATGATCTCCTCCGCTATGTCCTCGGGGCCGTCTTTTCCCGAAAGCCCTTTCCCTTCCGTCTCGTTCAGGAGGAAATAATCCACCAGCTCCAGGGGATAATCCTTTATTTCCGGCACAAATGGCGCCAGGTTGAACGCGATGGAAAGATTCCCACGGGCGGCTTTTTTCATAATATATGGAATATCGTTCACTTCGTTTTGCAGCACGAGGAAGTCTCCCTCGCCGAAGCATTTGGCGCAGCGGTCTATCATGGAGCGGGTCAGCTCGTGGTTCGCCCCGGCGTGAAGGATTATGCAGTTTTCCCCGGCGGCGTTCACCTGTATTATCGCGTGCCCCGTGGCGCCGCCGTCTTTTTCCGTAAAACTGATGTTCACTCCGGCCTGAGTCATACTCTCCAGGACTTTCTGCCCGTCCGGCCCGACTTTTCCGGCGTGATAAACCTGCCCTCCGGCTTTGGCGAGAGCGATGGACTGGTTCAGCCCCTTGCCTCCCGGGAACACTCCGAGCGCCAGGGACGGTATCGTCTCGCCCGGTTTGACGAAGTCCGTCACGTCGTAGACGTAATCTATATTTATCGAGCCTATGTTCAGTATCTTATTCAATCGACACACGCCTTTCCGAAGTTACCCGGCATTCAAGTTTGCTTGTGATACAGATTTGAAAATCAAAGGTCTAAAGGGTGAAGCGTTGGAGCCGGTTTGGATAACCGCTCAGCCACATCAAAACAGCCTATTGATCGCGAATCGGTATGCGCCGGCCGTAAGCCGAGTTTCCGGCCGCGCTGTGATCGGAAGTCATCTCAGCATCAGCGAAATCTTCGCTCTGTAGGTATCCAGCACGACGGCCACGACGATGATGGCTCCGGTTACTATCTGTCTCGCGAAATCGCTCATGCCCAGGAGCAGAAGGCCGTTGTTGAGGACGCCGATTATGGCCGCGCCGAAAAACGTGCCTATCAGGCTGCCTTTGCCTCCGCTCATGCTGGTGCCTCCTATGACCACGGCGGCGATGGCTGTCAGTTCGAAGCCGTTTCCGAGAATGGGGGAGGCTATATTCAGTCTCAGCATGTACAGGATCGCCGCCATGCCGACAGTCGCTCCGCAGATGACGAACGCCGTGACTTTATATATCTTTGTGTTGTGTCCCGAGAGGCGCACTGCCTCCTCGTTGTTGCCTATCGCGTATATCATCCGTCCGAAAACCGTCTTTTTAAGGATGAAATGTCCGGCCAGCACGAGCAGCATCGCCATTATAAAGATGACCGGAACGCCGAAAAACGACATGGAGCCGAAAGAGTTGAACGCTCTGGGAAAAGAGAAGATCGTCCGCGAGTTGCTGACCTGAAGCGCCGCGCCCCGCGCCATGTTCAGCATGCCCAGCGTGACCACGAAAGAATGTATCTTCCACTTCTCGCTGACCCACCCATTAAAAAGTCCGCAAGCCATTCCGGAGGCCATCGAGGCCATAATTGCCAGAAATATCGCGGTTCCGGCGGAATACGATCTGCCGGTGATAACGAGTCCCGCGAAAATAGTGCAGAGCGCCAGCACCGATCCGACCGAGAGATCTATTCCGCCCAGCAGGATGACGAACGTCATTCCCACCGCTATGACCGTGTTTATGCTTATCTGTGTGAAGATATTCGTTATGTTCAGCATCGAGGCGAAATTCGGAACAGAGTATGTCAACTTTACTTCAGGTCTTTCGCCGAAACGACTTTGACGTCGGTTCTGACCCAGCCGGATAGTTTTTCCTCGCCCTTGATGCGGAAACCGACCTTGATGGCGTTTGCCGCCATTTCAGGACCGAACTGATCGACGGTCGCGAGCATCTTGCCCTCTTTGATGAGCTCCTGGCACGCGCCTATGTTGTCGAAACCAACCACCTGAACCTTGCCGCTCTTGCCGGCCGCTTCTATGGCGCGCACGACGCCGAGCGCCATAGAGTCGTTGGCGCACATGACGCCCTGCACGTCGGGATACCGCGTGAGCAGGTTCGTCATAACAGTAT
>JAISYM010000031.1 GCA_031269875.1 Synergistaceae bacterium | reverse complement strand
GGCCACTAGACGAAGGGACCGCTCTCTCTGGCTGGGGAACCTGGATTCGAACCAGGATTACCTGATCCAGAGTCAGGCGTGCTGCCGTTGCACCATTCCCCAATATCCAACGGTTGTTTATTCTACATTTTTTTCCCGCTTTGTCAAGGCAAGTTCCGCATTTTTGTTGTTCGTCTGTGACCTTTGACCGCAAAAACCCCTGACACTTTGTTTTGTTTGTTTTGTGTCGGGCGAAATATGTTGCTTCACAAAGATGGCTGCCGACAGAAAAGAGCCGGGCCGGAGGGCTCCGCTATTTTTGCTGTTTCAGGAGGTCCTCCATCTGCTTCTGGCGCTCCTGATCCTTCGAGACGAGCTCACGTGTCCTGTCGATAGGCGAAGTCGTGACGGGCGCGCCGTTCGCGCCGTCTTGTGACACCGACACGCCGCTTCCGGTTACGGTGGAGAGGTACGACGCGCTGAGCCAGCCCACGATTAAAAGGGATATGAGAAGTCCAATTATAGAAAAAACCCGCATTTGGTCAACATCTCCTTATGACGCGTCCGGTCAGGCGTATGTTTTCGGGGCCTCCTCGCCCTTTATAACCCGTATGGTGCCTTCGACCAGAGCAAGCGTCTCGTCCTCCCCGGGATACGCGACAACGGGGGCAATCCAGCTTACCGAGTTGCTGAGTTTCACGGATAGGTCCTCGTATTGCGCTAACCTGCCGGTCAGTATGACAGCGTCGACATTCCCGCCAAGCGCGGCGGCGCAAGCGCCTATCTGCTTGGCAATCTGAAAGAGGTACGCGTTATAGATAAGTGTCGTCTTCCTGTCGCCGGTATTCACGATCCGCAATATATCTTCGAAATCGCTCGTTCCGAGGTGGGCTGAGAGGCCGCCGTGTTGCTGTACTTTATCGATTAACTCTTCCTGGGAGTATTTGCCGAGGAAACAGAGGTTGATCAGGGCAACCGGAGGAATATCGCCGGACTGACGCAGCGACATGCAGCCGCTCGCGTTGTCGACGTCGTTCACATCTATTATCTTTCCCCCGGCGTGCGCGGCGACCGAAGTTGCGTCGTCCAGATGGCAGACCACGAAATTGCAGTCCGCAATATTTTTGCGGAGGTTCGCGGCCTCCCTGAAAGCGACAGCCCTGTGATTCAGCGCGTGAAAAACGGACCAGCGGCTCACATTAGGCATTCCGGTCAATCTCGCTGTCTCGCTCATTTCGTCCACGACCGGGGGGTCCATTACATACGCGTATCGCGAACCGGCCGCTGTCGCCAGCCGCATCGCCAGGGGAGCGCCCAAGTTGGCCGGTATCACGCCATATTTACAACTTGAGAGATCCTGAAGCATGTTGACGTTTATGATGTAGGTTCCGCCCTCTACGGGGTGCAGCGCGCCGCACGTCGCGGCGAAGGCTCTGATATCACCCAACCGTTCCACTTTAGAGTCCAGCAGTTCCCGCAGTTTCGCGAGGCGGAAATCTTCCTGCGACACCAGATTGGGGAACTGAGCTAACTCGGAGGCGCCATATTCCTGGGTTTCAATCCAGAGCAGGTCGTAGTTTTCGTAGAGAGCGACCTTGGTGCTTTCGAAAGCCGGGCATATTGCGAGAATTTTCATTACGGAACGCCTCCAATCATCAATCGTAAAATGCAGATGCATGTCTAGGATACACACTTTTACGATTCTTGGCTAGATAAGCCCGGATTAAATTACGAAACACAATTCCGCGGTTTGGGCACGCGCGTTCGAGCGGCGAAGGCGTATAAAAAAGCGACTACCTCAACGCGGTAATCGCCTTCAATTTCGTGAAAAATTTGTCTGGCGCGATGTTATTACTTTTTCTTGCCGGTGTTGACCGCGTCCTTCAACGCTTTGCCGGCGCGGAAAACAGGAACCTTTTTGGCCGGTATTTCGATTTCTTTCGTCGGATCCTGGGGGTTGCGTCCCTTGCGGGCAGAACGATGCTGTACTTCGAAGGTTCCGAAACCTACAGCCTGAATCTTGTCACCTTTTGACAGGGCACCCTGAATCGCTCCGAAAACCGCATCAACAACCTCTGCCGCTTTCTTTTTGGTCAGGCCTTCGACTGCCGACGCTACTTCATTTGCTAACTCCGCCTTTGTCATTCTCTCTCACCTCCAGTATTTTTTGGCCACCGATGTCGGAAGCCTCTGCGACACTGTTCAAATGGGCATCTACCTCGCACCGGAGATAATTATGCATACAAACCCTTGAACGGTCAAGTTTTTTTTAAAATTACTCCGCTTTTTCCTGCTTGTTTCTAAAAAAAAGTCGGATTGGAGAGCCTGAGAAATCCCCCATCTTGCGTAGAATGTTCTCCAAACGGTGTTCAAATGACCTTGAAACCAGTTCCCTGTCGTTTACAAAAAACACAAAAGCCGGAGGAATTCCATTGGCCTGCGTGCAGAACGAGATTTTAAGATACCGCCCTCCCTCGCCCGGCATCCTGTCGAAAGCTAAAACTTCCCGCGTGAGGCGGTTCAACTCGGAGGTGGATATTCTGCGCTTCCTGTTTTCGTCCACAGCGAGGATATGCTGATTCAGACGGGATATGCCCCGTTTCGTAAGCGCGGACAGGAAAATGAGCGGAGCGTGCGAGGCAAACGGAAATTCTTCCTTGATGAGCTTTCGCATCTTGTCGCCGATCTTCTCCTCCTTCGGCGCAAGGTCCCATTTGTTCACCACAAGGACCAATCCTTTGCCGCGCTCGAGCACGTGGTTTACGAGACGTTTATCCTGATCCGTCGCGAGTTCTGCCGCGTCCAGCATTACCACGGCGACCCTGCATTTGTCGATCGCCTGATACGTGCGGACGCTCGAATAATACTCGATGTCTGTGTTGACGCGTGACTTCCTGCGGAGGCCTGCTGTATCGAGAAATCGGAAGCGCGTCCCGTCGATTGAGACGATCGAGTCCACTACGTCTCTCGTCGTACCCGGCACATCGGATACTAACGACCTCTCTTCGCCCGAGAGCGCGTTCAGCAGACTGGATTTGCCCACGTTCGGCCTCCCTACGATCGTGACGGGGATATCGGGAGACTCCTCGAAGGCGCCTTCGTCAGGCAGGAGAGCGACCATTTCCTCCATCAGCTCGCCCATGTTGAAATTATGTTCGGCGCTCACCGGAAGGACTTTTTCGAAGCCCAAGGACGCCGCGTCGTACGAAGCGTCCAGTTTTGCCGGGTTATCGAGCTTGTTGACGGCCACTATTACGTTTTTCCCGCCCTTGCGGAGAAGGGCGGCTATTTCCTCGTCCATTACCGTAACGCCGTCCCTGCCGTCGACGACGAATACAACGCCGTCGCTCTCATGGACGGCGTGTCTGACCTGCCTCTCGATCTGGCTTACCATATCTGGAAAGGACTCGTCGTTTTCCCCCATTATTCCGCCCGTATCGACTATATAAAAATTGTGCTCGTCCCAGGTCATCTCCCCATACAGCCGATCTCGCGTCACGCCTGGGAAGTCGTCGACGATCGCCTCCCTTCGGCCCAAAAGCCGGTTGAAAATGGACGATTTCCCAACATTAGGACGCCCTACTATCGCTATAATACCCATGTAACCACCAGCTCCCCGAAAAATCCAATCCAGTATACTATACCAGATTTATGCGCCAGGCAGTGTCCTTCGATGTGATAATGCTGATATACTGGTAATTAACTTCAAAAAAGATGAGGTGTCTGCCGGATGTGCGGAATTATGGGATGCGTAGGGAAGTCCGACGCCAGGGAAATTATTTTGAACGGGTTGGCGCGGCAGGAGTACCGCGGCTACGACTCGGCGGGCATAGCGCTTCGGTGCCCGAACGGCGTCAGGAACATCAAGATTGTGGGGCGTGTCTCCGAACTCGCGAAGCTGATAGAGGAGAGGACGGCGGAGTGTGACGGCGCAGTCTCAGGAATTGGGCACACGAGATGGGCGACGCACGGGGGAGTGACCGTGACGAACGCTCACCCGCACGAGAGCTGTGACGGCGTGATAACCCTCGTCCATAACGGTATCATCGAAAACGCGAGGGAGATAAGGGCGGACCTGGAGGCGAAGGGGATTGCCTTCATCACCGAGACGGACACGGAGTCCCCCTGCCAGCTTCTAGCCCAGATATACGACGGCGACGCGCTTAAAGCGATGTCGGCGCTCTGCAATTCCCTCACGGGCGCTTTCGCTCTCGTCATTATGTTTCGCGACAGGCAGGACGAGATTTGGTGCGCCCGCAAGGGTTCCCCTCTCGTAGCCGCCCACGCGGACGGCGCGAGCTATTGCGCCTCTGATCCTACCGCGCTTCTCGAATACACTCATGACTTATTCTTTATGGAGGAGGGTGAGATTGCCGAACTATCCGTCGATGGATGCCGTTTTTTTGACTTTGACGGTCTGCCTCGCGGTAAGGAGCCCATTCGGCTCGACTGGGACAGCGTTATGGCTGACAAGGGGCAGTACGACCACTTCATGCGCAAAGAGATAGAGGAACAGCCCGATGTGCTTCGCCTCACCATAGACTCCTACACGGCCGTTACGAGCGTGGATATGGAGAAGAGCCTGAAGTTTCCGGAGGGCTTCATGAAAAAAATCCGGAGGATGCAGCTTGTGGCGTGCGGCACCTCTTATTACGCCGCTCTTTCGGCACGGGACATGATCGAATCGATCGACGACAGCCTCGACATAAGGGTGGAAGTAGCTTCGGAATACAGGTACCGGAACATTCCCGGAGGGGACGACACCTTGGCCGTATTCGTCTCCCAGTCCGGCGAAACCGCTGACACCTTGGCCGCGGCGAGGCTTGCCAAAGTCAAGGGCTCTTGCTGCGTCGCGATAACAAATGTTCGCGGTTCGACGATAGACCGCGAGGTCGAACATACGCTGCTCTCGCTGGCCGGCCCCGAGATCGGCGTCGCGGCGACCAAGACGTTCACGTCGCAGATCGCCCTGCTGACATTGCTTGCGCTCCATCTGACGAAGGAGCGCGGGGTTCTGTCCGCAAGGGACGAAGCCCGTCTGATCGGCGGGATGAGGCGTCTCCCGGCCCAGATGCAGTCTCTGCTCGAACGCGAGCCGGAGATAAAGGCCCTCGCGGAAAAATATTCCGCCTCCAAAGGGTTTTTCTTTATCGGGCGCAGGGAGTGCGTGCCTCTTACGATGGAGGGCGCGCTCAAGCTGAAGGAGATAGCCTACCTGCCGTCTGAGGCTTACGCGGCCGGTGAAATGAAGCACGGCCCGATCGCCATGCTTGACGAGAGACTCACGGTGGTGGCGCTCGTCCCAGAAGGCGACCTTCGCGAGAAGACGCTTTCGAACGTGGAGGAATGCAGGGCCCGGAACGCGCTGATCATACTGCTGGCCACCGAGGGGGACTCGGACGCGCGTAAATTCGCGAACGACGTGGTATTCATCCCCCGGACGGAGCGCGAGCTGTTCTCCTTCGTCGGAATAATCCCGCTTCAGCTCTTTGCCTACCACACCGCGAAGACGCTGGGCCGTGACATCGACATGCCGAGGAACCTTGCCAAGAGCGTCACTGTCGAGTAGACAAACAGCGCCGGCTTCGTCATAGGCCGGCGCTGTTACTTGCTGTTCTTAAGGAAAGCGCGTCTTATTTCGTAAAACCCGTATTTTTTTTGCCGACTCCGCATGACTGCTTAGCCTATCACCTTTTTTTGTGCTATATTGTATGCATAAAAAGTGCTTTTGCTCAAGCCCAGGCGCGTCCACTATGGTCACGGGGCTTTTCGACATACAATCCACAGGCTGCGGCAGCGAAGAGGTGATTGCGATGATCGTCGATACCCACGTCCATGTATATCCCCCGGAAGTTAGGGAAAACTGGCGGAGTATAGCCCTGAGGGAGCCGTGTTTCGGAGATGAGGTCACAGGACGGGTTCACCGGTGGGCTTCCGCTGATGACGTGCTTGCCGCGATGGAGGCCGACGGGGTGGACGAAAGCTGGATCTGCGGCTTTGCCTTCACGGATCTCGGCCTATGCCGGCTGTGTAATGACTACGTTCTCGAATGTGCCGAATCCTCGGAGGGTAAATTGAAACCCATTATCGCCGTGCCCCCCCTCGCGCGCGGAGCTTGCGATGAAATCGCCCGATGCGCCGAACTCGGCGCGATAGGCGTTGGCGAACTGCTGCCGGACGGTCAGCGTTTCCGCGTGGAGGACATTGACGAGACGTGGCGTTTCGCCGCCGAGTGCCATGAGCGCGGGCTTTTCGTTCTGCTGCACGTGGCGGAGCCGGTCGGAAGGAACTATCCGGGCAAGGGCAAATCCGGCCCCCGCGAGGCTTATCTGTTCGCTCAAAATCATCCTGAGCTTTGCATCGTGATGGCGCATTGCGGCGGCGGACTTTTCCTGTATGAGCAGATGCCCGACGCGAGGGTGACGCTCCAAAACGTCTGGTACGACACAGCGGCGGCGCCCTTTGTGTACAACTCTTCTATTTTGAACAGCGTGATCGCCTCGGGTACCTCTGAAAAATTTCTCTACGGTTCGGACTTCCCTATTTTGCGTTTACCCAGGTATAAAAAGATGATCGAGGAGTCCGCGCTGGTCGACAAGGACTTGGAAGGTTTGTTTTTCGTGAACGCCAGGAGACTCGAAAGCGCGGCCGAGGTCTGTTTTGATCCGGCGTGGACAGGGTGGGCGGAATGAATCCGAATGTTTTTAACAGTCTTGACAGGCGCGGTTGGTTTGCGGCGCGCGCGCTGATCTTCGCTGTTGCCGTCCTGCTGGTTTTCGCTCTGGCTTCGATCTGCGCTCTTGGCAGCCCGAACGTGCGCGTCATGGTTTTAAACTGGAAATTGGGCGGGATGAAACCTGCCGACTACTCGACCGATGTGGCGAACTTGATAAGCGAGGGGAGGTTCGACGAGGCCGAGAAGCTCGCCTCGTATATCGCCCGGAACTCATTTATGCCGGGGCAGGAGACGGTTCGAGATCTTATGGACGAGATGGCGGCAAAAAAATCGAAGAGAGACAAGTCTCCGCTCAAGATGGGGCTGGAGCTTGTGACCGGTTTTCTGTCAGGCGGTGGAGAGAGCAGGGAGGAGCTCTTTGGAGGGCTGATGTCCAATATACTGCTCAGCAACAAGGGGTTATCCAAATCAGATATCCCGGCTCGCGCGGACGACGAATCGGAGGAGATAGCGTCCGCCCTCGAAGGCGCCAATCTCGGCTTGTCAGGCAAGTGGTACCCGGGTTTTATCCGAACGCTGCATCGCTCGGACCTTCTTTCAGAGGAGTTCACAGCCTTCCTGAAAGATAACGCGGCCGAAAGCGCGGCGGCCGGAAAACCGTCGGCGGAACTGCTCGAAGCCGTAGATGGTTCAAAGGACATAATAACGGAATTCGGTGTCGAGCGAGCGCTTGGCATGTTTCCGGAAGTCAGGGACGCGGGGGACCTGACGTGGATAGTAAAGTGGGGTAAGAGCTGCCCTGACGAAACATATCTCGTCGTTACGCATGGCGGCATAATGCTTTTGCGCAAGCTCCCGGACACAACGGAGGGCGCTGCGCGGATGGCCACAATCGCTCAGAGAGGCGACGCGGCGATAGCGTCCGCGAATTTCTGGCTGAAATAACGGATGCCCCCGTCAAAACGACAAAATAGCGTCCCCGCCCAAAATTCGAGCGGGGACGCTATTATTAAGGCTGATTTATCGGCGGTTGGTCGTCAGCTATTTTACTTTCGATTCAGTCCGTCTGCGATCTGAGTCAAATTTGCGCGAGCGGTCGCGCCTGTCGCTCCATTCGTGCCGGTCCTGGCGATTGGGTTTACTGCTATAAGACCTGCCGAACGCCCGCGGCTCACCGGAAGCCTTTGGCAGCAGCCTTATCGAGTTGCATACCAAGCCTTCCTTTGTCATGCGCGGTTTTCTGGATTCCAGGAGTTCAGCCGCTTTTGCGGATAGCTCGACGCTCGCGGAGTCGTCGCGAAGCCGGATATTGCCGACGTCGTCGCGGCTGATTCCCATCGAGCGGCATATCGCGCCCAGAAGCGCTCCGACTTCCCAGCCCTCATTCCTGCCCTCGCCGAGCTGGATCTGAACGCCGCCGTCCATACTCGTCCTGGCTGGCTTTCCGGCGCTTCGTCTGTCCGCGTTGGGGCGTATGTCCGGACGGTTCTTGTCCCTGCTCATCTCCATCTCGACATCGGCGCGAATGGAGTATCCCTGCGGCTGCTCACCGTAGGCTCTTGCCAGAAGCCCTGCCACCATCATGCGCGCGTCCTCGCGAGCCATGATCTCGTCCGCCCACACGTTGTAGTCCTGAGACTCCTGAGCGTGATCGAGAAGGAGAGTCTCGAAGCGCGATCTCGCGTGTCCGGTGATCTCGCTTGCGTCAGGCGCCGGGATTATCTGCATTTGCAGGTTGGAACTGTGGGCCATCTGCCGGAATTGACGGGACTCCCTGCTGGTCAGGAGCAATAAATTCGAGCCTTCATGCCCCGCTCTCCCGGTACGCCCGCTCCTGTGGACAAATGCCTCCAGGTTGCTGGGCAGACCGAACTGTATTACGTGGCTGACGCCGTCGATATCCAGGCCGCGAGCCGCTACGTCAGTGGCGACGAGGACTGAGACCCTGCCGCCGCGAAGCGACGATAACGCGACGTTCCTCTCCCGCTGGCTCATGTCGCCGTGTATGGCGCAAGCCTTGAAGCCCTCGTCACAGAGCCTGTCGGATATGTCCTGCGTCTCGACCTTGGTTGCGCAGAAAAGAAGCGCTCGAGAGGGATTTTCCCAGAGCAAAACATTGGCCAGTCCCTCGAAGCGTTTTCTCGCGGGGATTACGTACGTCTTCTGTGATATGTTCTCGTGGCACGCGACGTCTGAAACAAGCGAGACCTTGCGCGGCGCGTCGAGATACCTGCGCGCGAGAGACGCGACCTCTTGCGGCATTGTCGCGGAAAAGAGCCAGGTTTTCTCCAGGTTCTCCATACCGCCCATAATGGCCTCGAGCTCGTCCCTGAAGCCCATATCCAACATGTGGTCGCCCTCGTCGAGGACGAGCACCTTTATGCTGTTTGTCTTCAGTGAATTTCTGCGAATGTGGTCTAGTACGCGCCCGGGCGTGCCGACAACAACCGTCGCGCCTTCGCGAAGAGCGCGTATCTGCCGCTCCATATCCAAGCCGCCCACGAGAGTCGCGACGCGCGCGGACATGTCGGCGCCAAGCCACGCGAACTCAAGCGCCGTCTGCTGGGCCAATTCCCTTGTGGGGGACAGCACCAGAACCTGAGGCTCTTTTGTGGCTCGTTCCATCTTGTTGTAAATGGGGATCGCAAACGCGAGTGTTTTACCTGAACCTGTTCTCGCCTGAACTATGAGGTCACCCTCCGTGAGAGTTTCATCCTCTAGGATGTGTACCTGAACCGGCATCGGCGATTCGAAACCCTTTCGCCCAATGGCCTTCAAAAGCTCCGGCCGGAGGTTGAAATCCTCAAAGCGCGTAATAATTTTCTTCTCTGTTTCCGTTGTCATATAGACCTCCCGTTTTCGCGTCCTGCACAAAAATCCCAATCATCGGTGCGGGCGCGGACGTAACGCGAGGCCGTTCAAAGGATTGCTTGCAGCGGAATTGCGATATATGCCCATGTGTCATAAACTGACTTCACAGACTAGTAGTCGATAATACCATGAATCACGTAAACGTCAAGGAATGTTTTAACGATTTGAAATTTTCCGGCGGCGTAATCTTATCGCATAAGATATAATAAGACTGATTTATAGCTAGGAGCCGAAAGGGAGGTTTTATTTTGAATTTTCAGGAGTTGATCATGCGCCTGGAGACTTTTTGGACTGGGCGCGGCTGTCTTTTGCAGCAGCCTTACGACGTAGAGGTCGGCGCGGGGACGATGAACCCCGCGACTACGCTCCGTGTCATAGGGCCGGAGCCGTGGAAGGTGGCTTATGTCGAGCCGTCGCGCCGCCCTACGGACGGACGGTATGGAGAGAATCCAAATCGCCTTCAGCATTACTATCAGTATCAGGTGATCTTGAAACCCGCGCCGGACGACATTCAGGATCAGTATCTCGACAGCCTGCGAGCCCTTGGAATAGACCCGGCGGATCACGATATCCGCTTTGTCGAGGACGACTGGGAAAATCCGACGACCGGCGCTTGGGGGCTCGGCTGGGAGGTATGGCTGGACGGCATGGAGATAACGCAGTTCACGTATTTTCAGCAGATGGGCGGAGTCGACATGGAGCTTGTTCCCGGAGAGCTGACCTATGGCATAGAGCGCATCGCTATGTACGTGCAGAAGGTAAATAACGTCTACGATCTCGAATGGGTGGGAAAAATCAAGTACGGCGACGTGCATCACCGCTCCGAGGTAGAGGGCTCCACCTACAATTTTGAGCTGGCGGACGTGGATATGCTTTTTAAACTCTTCGGCATGTATGAAGCCGAGTCATCCCGTGTTTTGGAGCGGGGGATGGTGCTCCCAGCCTACGACTACGTTCTCAAGTGTTCGCACGCGTTCAACACGCTGGACGCGCGCAGCGCGATAAGCGTAACGGAGCGTACCGGCTACATCGGGCGGGTACGCGCCCTGGCCAGCGCTTGCTGCCGGGCGTACCTGAAACAGCGCGGGGACATGGGATTCCCTCTTGCGGGCAAGTTCGACCGGGACGCGCAAGAGGAGCGTTCCGACGGTTCAGAAAAAGACATGGAATTTGGGGGTGACGCGAGATGATCCTTCGCGATCTTTTGTTCGAGATAGGTACGGAGGAGATTCCGGCTCGCTTCATGACTTGGGCGATAGCGGAACTCGAACGCGCCGCCGCGGAGGATCTCGCGGGACTGCGGCTCTCTTATGAGAGTCTGAAAGTCACCGGGACGCCGCGCAGGATTGTCCTTTACGTTGAGAATGTCTCGGAGCGGCAGGAGGATTTCGAGCAGACCGTCAAGGGGCCGCCGAAGACCCAGGCTTTGGACGCGGACGGAAACTACACGAAATCCGCTTTGGGCTTCGCGAAGAGCAGAGGCGTTCAGACTCAGGATCTCCGATTCGAAACGGTTGGGGGCGTCGAATATCTGTTCGCCGTGGTGCGGGAGTCCGGCAAGGATGCCGCGGAATTGCTCCCGGCCTTTCTCGGCGGCCTGCTGAAAAAACTCGTTTTCCCGAAGAGCATGTATTGGAAAGACCCCTCGGTGCGCTTTGCGAGGCCCGTTCGATGGATAGTCGCCCTTTGGGACGGGGATCTCATTCCTGTCAGCTTCGGAGGAGTGAACAGCGGTTACACGAGCAGAGGGCACCGCTTCATGGGTTCACAGTCCGTGAATATCCCGATAGCGAAGGACTATTGGGAAATAATGGAGCGAGAGTCTGTGATAGTTGACCACGAGCGCCGTAAAGAGATGATAGTGGACGGTATCGAGAAAATCGAGGGTGAGATAGGCGGGAGAGCCGAACGGGACAGCGAACTGCTCGAGGAAAACGCCCAGCTCGTGGAGTACCCGATTCCGTTTCCAGGCTCGTTCGAGGGGGAGTTTCTCGACATTCCCGAAGAGGTTCTGATCGCGACCATGAAGAAAAATCAGCGCTACTTTCCGGTTCGCGACTCCTCCGGAAGGCTGATGGCGAATTTCATCGGCGTGTCCAACAACAGGGCGCGCGACATGGCAGTCGTTCGAGACGGCAACGAACGTGTCCTGAGGGCCAGACTCCATGACGCAGCGTTTTTCTGGAAGGAGGACTTACAAAAACCACTCGAGTCGTTACTGCCCCGGCTCGAAAAACTTCTCTACCAGGAACGCTTGGGCTCCGTCCTCGCTAAATCGGAGCGCGTCCGCTCGTTAGCCTCGCGTCTCGTCTCCGAAATGGGATGGGACGATATCGCGGAGGCTGTAGACCGGGCGGCGTATCTGTCGAAAGCGGATCTCGTGACCAGCATGGTCTTTGAATTTCCTGAAGTTCAGGGCGTAATGGGCCGTGAATACGCGAAACGGGGCAATGAGAGCCTTGCCGTGGCAAACGCCATATTTGAGCAGTACCTGCCCCGCTTTGCCGGTGACGAACTGCCGAAAGCCTTGGAGGGCGCTGTTATCGGCCTGTGCGACAGGGCCGATACGATCGCGGCTATCCATAAGGCGGGTCTGTCCCCGTCGGGTTCGCAGGACCCCTATGGTTTGCGCAGGGCCGCACGGTGCGTTAACGAGATTATTTGGGGAATGGACCTCGACATAGATATGGGCGCGCTTCTGGGTGAAAGCGGAGAGGCGCTCGAAGCCGGCGGCGACGTGATGGCGAAGGTTTTCGACTTTTATAAGAACAGGCTTCACAATCAGCTTCGCGAGCGCGGCTACGAGTACGGGACGACAAGCCTCGCCGTGGCATCCATGTGGCGCCGTCCACTGCAGGCGCAGAGGATGCTGGAGGCTTTCGATGAAGTGTCCGGCGCGGAATGGTTTGGTTCGCTTGTGCTGTCCGCCGTCCGGGTGAACAACATACTCGGCAAACTCACGGACGCGGAGATTGCCTCCGTGAAACTGACTGAAGATAAATTGAAGGTGACGGCCGAGAAAAACCTGAAGGAAGCGCTCGATCGTCAGGGCTCGGTTGTGAGCGACGCCCTCGCGCGATACGACTGGAAAGCTGTCTCTAAGGCGCTCTCGGATCTGTCGCCCGCCATATCCAGTTTCTTTGACGACGTCATGGTGATGTCCGATGACCCGGCCGAACGAAGCTGCCGCCTCGCGCTTCTTTTGAAATGCAGGGACATGTTCGACTCCATAGGGGATTTCTCGCTGTTAAAGTAAAGTAAAGTAAAGTAAAGAAAAGGGCGGCCCGCGTTAACGCGCCAGGCCGCCCTTTTAGGAGTAAAATTTACAACTTCCGAACAAGCGACTCGAACTGAGCCGTTATTTTTTTTACGGCCGCCTGATCCTGCCCGCCACCCTCCGGAGGAGCGTGAAGATCGAGCAGGTATGCCTTGCCGCCCCTGAACGATAGCACAATCCAGACGCTCCCCGGCTCATTTCTGTAGCCCCTCGCGTTACCCTGCGTGACGTACGGCGTGCCGAGCAGCTTGTCGGCGGCGTTTATCTGCGTCCCGGAAGAAAGTCCCTGCAGGAGTCCGGCAAAGTCGGTTGCGGCGTACCTGGCCACAAAGGTCCTGCTCTCCGCGTTTTCCCTGTCGAATACCTCGTGAATCATCACGACGCGCCTCGGCGCAACGTACACCGTATCCCTCTCACGGAGCCCGGTGGAGGAATTTTTGTATTCGACGGCCGAGACCTTCCTCCAGCGTCCTTTGGCGAGCTCTTCGTTGGAATAAAGCTCGTCGACCTTCCCGCCCAGCGCGTCGACGGCCGCGGCGTCTGCGTGACAGACGCCGGTAAAATAAACAGAAAAGCATAATAAGGATACCGCGCACAGGAAAAACTTTTTAAACATACGCCCTTTCCTCCCCTACGATTCGAATGTCGTTTCGCCGCTCATGTAAAACGCCTCTATAGCGTCTGTGTACGGTAAAATATACCATGTTTTAACATATCTTGATAGAGCGTCCCGAGGGGGGATATGTTTCGCTGTTTGAAGGTTTTGACGGCGGGTATATTCCGGGAGAGGTGAGTTGGGGACGTCCTGTCGGTGATGAAACGCTGAAATCGAATGAAAACAGGCCGCGTCAGGACGGGGCTTTGTCCCTCCCAATGCGGCGATATCATGCCCGACTGCTCTGGGTCATTGGGTCAGCCAAGGTTTCTCGGCGGTATGCGCTCGCGCATTCTTCGGAAGACGCCTGGCGGGACGAACTCTTGTATCGCGCCTCCGAAGCGGTAAACCTCCTTCACGCTGCGGCTTGACAGGTAGGAGTATTTGGCGTCCGTCACCATGAAGAACGTCTCAGTCTCCGGGGCAAGCTGCCTGTTCATCTGCGCCAACTGAAACTCGTACTCGAAATCCGACAGAGCGCGCAGACCGCGAAGTATCACGCGGCTTTTCTCGCGCCTCAAGAAATCCACCAGAAGCCCATCGAAGGACATTACCTTTACGTTTGGCAGGTGAACGACCGCTTCCCTGACCATCATCTTGCGCTCATCGACGCTGAACATGGCGTTCTTTTCTTCGTTCACGAGAACGGCTACGACAATTTCATCAAAGAGCCTAGCGCCCCTCTCCGTGATATCTAAGTGCCCGTTGGTGAACGGGTCGAAAGACCCTGGATATACAGCCCGGTTCAAAAAGCTCACTCCTCGGTCGTTATTTTGCGGTAGATGGACAGCACCGTGTCACCGTATATTCTATCATCGCGTTCTGTAAATATTTTGCCGCCGCTTGGGTCAACGACGCCGTCACGGACGGAGCGCTCGAGGATAAAAATACCGCCTGGAGCGAGCAGGGAGTTGTGTTTTGCGACAAGCCGCGGAAGCATTTCGCTCCAACCCATGCCGTATGGCGGATCGGCGAAGATAACGCCGAATACCGCGCCCTCCCTGGAAAGAATCGGCAGCGCGCGCCGCACGTCGGCGCTTACGCATCTGGCTTCGCTTTCGCCGCGAGTCTCGCTCAGCCGGGCTTTAATCAACCTGGCCTGATGGAGCGAGGACTCTACGGCTACTACGGCAGAAGCGCCCCGCCTGATCGCTTCCAGCGCGACCTCGCCAGTGCCTGAGAAGAGGTCCAGAAAACGAGCGCCTCTTATGCTCCGAGAGGCGCCGAGTATATTAAAGAGGGCGCTCAGTACTTTGCCCGTTGTGGGACGAACATTTCCCCGCGGTAATTTCATGGTATGATTATACAGGCAAGCATGTAAAAAATGTAAATGCGCAGGGGGATATTTCTTGTCCGATAGGCCGGTTTTAACTGAAAATATTAAGCGCAAGCTCGACGCGCGGACGCTGATCTCAGTCAGCGCGCTGCACTTCATAAACGACCTCCATCCCACGATGCTTCCCACATTTTTACCGGAGATAACAAGACGCCTATCCCTTTCGCTGGGCGAGGCCGGTTTCCTGAGCACGCTATTCGGTGTGCTGAACATCGTAGTGCAGCCGTTTGCCGGCAGGCTCGCGGATAAACTTGACCGGCCGGCGCTGGCCTTATGGGCTCCGCTTCTGACGGCCGGCGGCGCGTACCTTCTGCCCGTCGCCCCGTCATACGGCGCCGCGCTCTTGATCGTCTCCATGATCGGATTCGGAACGGCCAGCTTTCACCCACAGGCGCACGGGCTGACCGGTATAGCGGGAGGCAGCGGAAATCTTGGGGCCTACCTCGCCGTATTCTCGGCCGCGGGAAATTTGGGGGCCGCGCTGAGCCCCCTTTACGGGGTATTCCTGCTGAGGAAGATTGGCCCGTCCTCGATGCCGTTTGCAATCCTCCTGGTAGCGGCCGTAATCATCGCCGTGAAAGGCGGCCTTCCAAAGAGGTTTGTCGACGAGGGCAGGCTTGTGACGAAAAAGTCCGGCGGTCCGGACGCCGCTAATCAAAGGGAGCCCAGGAGTTTTTGGAGCGTGTTTATGATCTGTCTGCCGGTAATCGTGATATCGACGATTCGCGATTCTACCTCTCAGGGCATAAGGGTATTTTTACCGCTCCTCGTCACGGGGCGCGGAGGGAGCATAGAGTTTGGCGGCGCGCTGCTCTTCGCGTTTACCGTGTCGGGCGTCGTCTCCAGTCTGATATGCGGCAGGATGGCTGACGCCTTTGGGAAAAGGAAGGTCATCTTTATAATGCTGACGCTCTCCCCTCTGCTTCTGGTTCCCGCGATTGTCGTGAAGGACGCGTTGTCCGTGGTTCTGTTTATCCTGGGCGGCGCGTGCATCACCGCGACAAGCCCTTTGACGCTCGCGATTGCCCAGGAGAATGTTCCGGAATCACGCAGCACGGCAAGCTCGCTCGTCATGGGCCTCTCGTGGGGCATCGCAAACGTCGTGGCCTCTCCAATAGGGATGCTCGGCGACAAGATCGGTCTCGAGGGGGCGCTTTGCGTAGTGTCGCTGTCGCCGCTGCTGGCTGTCGCGGCAATGACATTCGGAGATGTCAGAAGGCGATTGCGCCGCGCCAAGTAGAACCTCTTGTATAAGCTGGTTTTTTTAAAACTTGATTCCCGCCGCCTTCGACAGATATCTCAGGCTTGCCCGAACGCCTGGAGTCCTGTACGGGCAGCCGATGGAATCCAGTTTTCCGATCCACTGCGAGCCGGAGTGGACCACCTTGATGTAATAGTGCTGTTCAAAACCTTCGTCGGCCGATATCACAGATATGAGCGCCGCGTCGCTTCCTGACGTAAATATCTCCTTGAAAATCACGACGTACTCGTCTTTGCGTATGATCGTGCCCGTGATCCGCGACAGTTCGCGTCTGAGGTCAAGGCCGTCGATATTTGGATTAACCTGGTCGGCCGCCGTTTCCGGCGTCCCGTCGCCCTCTCTGCCGGTTTCTTCGCCAGGAATCTCCGCTGTCTTTATAGCTTTTGTCACAAACGTCTCCCGTCCCATCTCGCGCCATTTGCGCTCGTACTTTGTAACATAATCCCGCGCGGGGTTGCGCTCGACGGGGTCGGCGCTGAAAGAGCCGTTTGACAAGAAAGCCTCCCGGGTCTGTTCCGCGTACCACTCCACATCGGTCGCCAAGGTAAAGGTGCCGCCTAACGCAAGACGCCCGCCGATAAGCGCGGCGAAACGCGGGCTCGCCACCCTGCGCTCCGCGTGCCTCCTCTTAGGCCAGGGGCAAGGGAAGTTCATATATACCTCGCTTACAGAGTTTGGCTCGAAGGCGTATCGAAAGAAGTTTCTCGCGTCTCCCAGAATGAGACGAATGTTGCCCGATCCGGCGGATAGGGCCCTGCGCGCCGCCTTCGTTACGCACCACTGAGAGATTTCAATGCCGATTATCGTGCAGTCCGGTCTCGTTTTTGCCAGGTGTTCCAGGTATTCTCCGTTTCCAAAGCCGATTTCGGCGATGATAGGCCCGTCGGAGGGGCCATAAGGCTTCTCCGGAGGCGTTAAGATATCAGTGAAGTTCCAGTGCATCTCTCATGTCGTTCCCCTTAAATGTTTTAATATATTTTCTGAGTTTTCCCATTACGTCATGCATGTTCAGCGGTTTTCCGAGGTGGTCGTTCATTCCGGCGGCCAGACACTTTTCTACGTCCTCGCGGAAGACGTTTGCCGTCATCGCTATTATCGGAACATTTTTGGCTTGAGGGTCGTCCATCTCCCTGATCAGCCGCGTAGCCTCGTAGCCCCCCATAACCGGCATGTGGATATCCATGAAGATGATATCGTAAATCCCCGGATTTTTTTTAAAAAGCTCGATGGCTTCGAGCCCGGATTCCGCGCAGTCCATCTCGATCCCGGTGGGCTTGAGCAGCTCCTGCACTATCTCGCGGTTGATCTCTATATCCTCGGCGAGCATGATTCTATGCCCGACGAAACAATCAATGTCTTCGGAAAGCCCGTTCTCGTCATCTTCCTGGCCGTCAGACCCCAGGCATCTGTTAATGCAGTCGGCTACGCCAAGCGTGAAGAGCGGTTTCTGCATGAACCTGTTGACCCCGGCCGCTTTAGCCTCGCTCTCTATGGAGTTCCACTCGGCGGCCGATATAATTACCACCACCGACTTGCCCATCTGATGATTTTGAATGCGTTTAGCGAGTTCAATCCCGTTCATCCCGGGCATTTTCCAGTCTATGAAATAGACGTCGTACGGGCCGTCCCGCTCTATTTTCCGGCAGGCTTCGTCACCGTCCGCCGCTACGTCGCAGGAGAGCTTAAGCCTGCTCGCGATCTCCTGGAAGTACTCCCTTACGTCATGGGAGTCGTCCACCAAAAGCAGCCGCAGATTGTGCCAGTTTACGCCTGGATTGAGAAGGCTTCCGCCCTCCGCCGGTTCGCCTCTGAGCGCCTTGATCGTGAACGAGAAGGTCGATCCCTTGCCCAGTTCAGAGTCTATCCAGATATCCCCGGACATCAGTTCGACAATGCGCTTCGATATGGCAAGCCCCAAGCCAGTGCCTCCGAATTTTCTGGATATTCCGCCGTCCGCCTGTTCGAATGAGTTAAAGAGGCGCTTTTGCTGTTCCTTGGTGATGCCTATGCCTGTGTCCGTAACATCAATACGGATTGTGCATATACCGTCGTATTCGTACTCCTTACGCGCCGCCAGTGAGATAGAACCACCCTCCGGGGTGAACTTGACGGCATTCGAGAGAAGATTTGTCAGAACCTGGTTCAGCCTCTGTTCGTCACACACTAAAGTTTCCGGTATATCGCTGTCGACGCGGACGTTGAAGTTCTGGTTCTTTTCCTCCACCCGGAAGTTTATGATTCCGGTCACTTTCATAAGCATCTTTTCGAAGTTGAACTCCGCAAACGACAGCTCGAATTTACTCGCCTCTATCTTTGACATATCGAGAATGTCGTTTATTACCCCGAGCAGATGGTTCGACGCGTCGTCGATCTTTTTGAGGCAGTAGTCCTTCTTCTCGCTCTTGGATGAACTCAGGCCGATATTAGTCATGCCTATTATCGCGTTCATGGGCGTCCTCATCTCGTGCGACATATTGGCGAGGAAGTCGGATTTGGCGCTCGACGCCCGTTCAGCCTCCTCTTTGGCGCGCAGAACTTCCGTTATGTTGTGGAAGAATATCACGGAACCTTCGACGTTGCCATTTTCGTCGACCATCGGCGTAAAGTGTATCGAGTAGTTGAGAGCGTTGCCGTCGCGTCCGATATCAGCGCTCTCGTTCAGCTCTATTGAAATCTTTGCGTCCAGCGATTCCTGAAACATCGAGGATATCCGATCCGACCAGCCGGGTTCGGAAAAGTGGTCGAATACCTCTTTGTAAAAGTGGCCGTTGATCAGGCTGAATTTATCTATGTGGGCTTTTTTCAGGAAGGAGTCCGTGCAATAAGCGAAACGCCCGTCCTGGTCGAGGAGAATTATCATATCGGGGCTGTTATCGAGCAGCAGTCCCATGAATTTTTCCTGTCTCTGCTGTTCCGCGGAGCGCAGTTCGACAAGGTTGGCGGCAAGGGAAGCAGTCGTGTTGCCCCTCTCGATGGTTCCCTTCAGACGCTTTACCTGCCTCGTGAGCATTTCGTTTTCCTTGAGAAGCGAGTTTAGCGTCTCCTGGAGCTTTTCGATCGGGTTCTTCCCCTCTTCACCGGCCGTAAGGCCAGTTTCGTGAGCAGCGTTTTTATCTGTTGTTTGCATCCGGCTCGATATCCCTGGGAAACAACCGCGGTCTAAAATACACAGACTGTGCAGGAGAAGTTGTGAAATCTGTTGAAAGTGCGTCCGTCACTGCCGCAGGCGGGGCATATCTCTCCCCCCGCGTATGAAATATGGCAGGGCGCCTTGTCTCCGATAACGCCCAACGCGCTCCTCATTTCCGCGCTCGGGTTAGGGCCGAGCATAAGGCACCGCACAAAGCATGAGAACACTAGCATCCCGTTTATGCTGTCCCCGAGAGCGGCCTCCCTGACAGTGCTCTCCGCCGTTTTTAGGATATCGCCGCCGTCTATGGAACCGATAGTGAGCACTGCGCCCACCGGCATCAGTCCATCGCACGCCGCGTAACCCTCCTCCGTTATGCCGGATATGGCCCGCGCCGCCGGTTTTGTCCCGTCGTTGAAATCGACCAGGAACGGGATGGATCCGAATGCCCTGATCACGCAGCCGGACGTGAGTCCCTGCGCGGTGAGGTACTTCATCAAGGGGATGTTGTTCACCCGTCTCAAGATACGCCCGTGAGACTCGGTTATTATCGCGTTTTGCTTTCTTGTTCTGCTTTCGGAGACCGAAGAGTAGAAAAATCTGGGTTTTATATTACCGCCGATCAGCACCAGCCCAAGTGAGTCGGACCTCGATTCACCGCCGGCAAATGTCTTTATTTCGTCGTAACAGAGCGTATGATCGCACGCGACGGCGCCGAAAAGCGGCAGACCGCCGGACCGCTCGTCAAGCACATCCATGATGGACTCTCCGGAGACTGTTTTCAAGCAAGGCGAGAAGACGAGCGCGAAGCGAGGTTCGTCGCGCAGCCCGGCGAGAGCGCGTTCATAGGCTTCCTCCACCGGCTCGCGCATGAAATCTTCCGTGATGGGTTCGGAGTAAGCGGTCGAAAAGGAAACGTCGTCCGCCGTAATGATCGATAAGCTCAACAGTTCGACTCCGCATTTGCCATGAGACGAACTGCCCAGCGTCGTCGTGCCTACTACATCAAACGGCAGATTACCGCAGAGTTCCTCCAATACCCCCGTCTCGAGAAAATCGGAGTGGCAGGAGACGATCCCGACAGAGTTGCAAAGCAACGCGTCATCCAAGTTCAACTGTCCAAGTATATCGGATAACGCCGCACGCGGATCATCTATCTCAGCCGTACTCGCACCTATCATCCTGATCATCTTTCGTGCTCCGGCCCCCCTGGACGTTTGCCGTAATTAACATATTCCTTTCGGAACATTTTAACCTAAATAGAAATATAAGGCAAGTTTTCAATCTGAGCGCATCTCTTTCGTGTTTGAAAGTGTCAGTATGGATTAAAAGCGATGCTAAAACACGGAACAGGCCCCAAGGTTTTTTCGCGATTAGGGGACGGCCCCCAGGATAAGACCTGAGGGCCTTGTATGTGATAACGGAGATGTGCCGCGCAATCTCCGCGGGCGCGGGGTTTTCAAGAACGCGGCGTTCAGGCGTTCTGTGGGGTTGAGGGGGCCGGTATCCTGTTTGCCAGGGATCTTATCAGGCTAAATGTTTCCGCTTCCGAGTTTCCAAGACCATGATCTCGGGCACCTTTTTTTTTATATTCTTTTTCGGCATTGTCCGCTAACAGCTCCGTAACTACCCGGTCGAGCTGAATTATATCGAGTGGTTTGGAGAGAAACGCCCGAAAGTCTTTCGCAAGGAACAGCTTTTCGTTTTCTGTTATCGTGTTTGCGGTGAGGGCGATAATAGGAACATTCCTGGCGTATTCCGTGCCAACATCCTCGTGGATGACGCGCGCCGCTTCGATTCCGTTCATCTCGCGCATCATGTGATCCATAAATATCGCGTCATAGATTACGCGTTCTTTATAAACGCTGTCGATCGCCTCTTTGCCGCTGCTCACACAGTCCACGCGCATACCGTAGGCGCTCAAAAGCTCTTTTGCGATGTCCAGGTTGGCCTGTACGTCGTCGACTACAAGGACTCTTACGTTAGGCAGTTGCAAGCGCGCAGGTTTTTTGCCGCCGGACGCGCTTTTTCCGTGATAGCGGAATCGCCTCAAACTTTCCGCGACAGCGCACCCTATCTGCGCGTCAGTGACGAAGCCCTGCCTGATCCGAGCCGTGAAAACGCTGCCTTTCCCGTATTCGCTGTTTGCCGTGATCGCGCCGTCCATCATCTCCACTATCGTTTTCGTGACAGAGAGCCTCGTGCCGTCTATTTTGCCGCTGTTACCGGCATAACTCATTCCCTCATAGCCAGAGAATATCTTATCGATTTTATCCGGACGAATACCGATACCCGTGTCTGCCACGCATATTGTCAGCCATTCGTCGTTTTCCTCGCGTTCGCACTCGAAAAACAGGTCGACGCTCCCTTTTTCGGTGTATTTAAACGCGTTTTCAAGTAAATTATTGCAAATCAGCTCGATCCGCAATTCGTCGCCGAAGAGCTTCCTGGGAAGCGTCTCGCTGATGTGGAGGTTGAAATCAATGGGCTTTCCGCTGACGCGGATCGTGTTTAACGCGACGATGTCGTTTATCAAACTGGGGACATCGTATTCGACTGGTAACACGTCTAATTTCGGCGACTCTGTTACCGGGATGTTCATGGTGTCGTTGATTATGCCAAGGAGCGTCATTCCCGCGTTATGTATTTTTTCGATGCAGTCCCGCACCTCGCCGCGGACGTCTTCCTCTCCGAGAATATACTCGGATATGCGGATGACCGAGTCCAGCGGTTTGCGCATGTCGCTTCGCATATTCGCGATGAATTGGCCGTTATCATCCGACGCGCTGCTGAACTCACTGACGTGAAAACGATGATCTTCCGTCCTTCCCAATAACTTCGCGAGTTTTTCCGAAGCGATGACTGACAATAAAATGCCCAAAAGCATGAATGCCGCGCCATTTATCAAGTAACGAGAAACGCCGGCGAAGCCGTCAGGTAAAAGCGGAGCGACCGATTGCGCGCCTTTCCCTATCCCAGAAAACAGACAGAAACCGGCGTGGAGCAGATCAATACCCATACTGACCGTCGTTAGTACAAGGACAATGGCCGCCATCGTGAGGAACATTTTCATTCTGACCGACATTTTTTTCGCCTCCTTTTCGTGCGTAACCCGCGTCACCGTTTATGGCCCGTGTCGTCAGCTCTGTTGGAACATTCCCGGTTTCTCCCGTTTATTGCCCTCATACTAATGTAATTATAATGAAGAAATAACGACCAAATTACATATTGTAAAATAGTTAAAATTAATTATTGTTTCAAGTTCAGAATAGGTGAAATTACCGATGGTAACTTATAGGTTATAATTTTATGCGATAGATTGGTAATAATTGCTTATTTTAGAATCGCGCCTGATTGATGTTTTCCATTTAGAGATTAGGATATATACTTCTTGAGATTTTTATATCAATTTGAAATCAAAGGTCTGAGGGGTGGAGCGTTAAAACCGGTCTGGCAACCCTTAAGCTACATCAAAACAGCCTGTTGATCGTGAATTGGTATTGTCTTGATTCGAAAAAATATTCATAAAGGCAGGTTCGCAGGCGATGTGGAAGGGCAGATTCAAACAGGATATGAATGAGGCAGTGGGGCGCTTTACTCAGTCCCTTGACCTCGATTGGCGTACGGTGCAGGAGGATATAAGGGGGAGCGCGGCGCATGTGCGGATGCTGGCGGCTGTCGGTCTCCTCACTCGGGACGAGGCGTCGGTGATTGAAGACGCGCTCGCCCGGATCGCGGCTGAGGCCGCGAACGGTGAATTCAAGCCTGAAATTGGGCTGGAAGATGTCCACATGAACGTCGAATCGCTCCTTACGGAGCGTGCCGGCGATACCGGGGCGAAACTTCACACCGGGCGAAGCCGGAACGATCAGTCCGGTACGACAGTCAGACTTGCTATGCGCCGGGAGATACTGGCAATTTGGGATATGATGAAGGCGCTTTTGGAAACGCTTCTCGAAAAGGCGCTGGAGCACGCGGATACAATAGTACCTGGCTATACGCACATGCAACAGGCGCAGCCGATATCGATGGGACATTTTTGGATGGCGCACTTTCAGGCATTTCTTCGCGACGCGCGCAGGCTGCTCATGGCCTACGAGGGTACTGACGAATGTCCGCTAGGCTGCGGTGCCCTTGCCGGTTCGACACTGCCGCTCGACCGCGGCTTTACCGCGCGCGACCTGGGTTTCTCCAAAATTTGCGAGAACAGCATGGATGCCGTCGCGTCCCGCGATCACATCATTGGCTTTCACTACTTCGCGGCGCTCTTCGGGGTACATGTGAGCCGCATATCGGAGGATCTCATAATATATTTTACGTCAGAGTTCGGTTGGGTCAAACTGCCCGATTCTTTCTGCACCGGTTCCAGCATGATGCCCCAGAAAAAAAACCCGGACGTCTTGGAACTCCTGCGCGGAAAATCAGGGCAGCTGATCGGCGGGCTCATGGACGCGCTCGTGCTGATGAAGGGAACCCCGCTCACGTTTAACAGGGACTTTCAGGAGGACAAGCGTTCGCTCTGGAGGTCGTGCGACGCCGTAAAGGGGATGCTCGAGGTAATGCCGCCGCTTTTATCCGAGGTCGCTGTCGACGCCGACGCCTCCCGGCGCGGCTTTGAGGACGGTTTTATCTTTGCCACGGACGTGGCCGAACACCTGGTCGAACGCGGCGTTCCATTCAGGAAGTCACACGAGATAGTCGGCGGCGCCGTTCGCTGGTGCCTGGAGAACGGGCGCGCGCTCACATCCCTCTCCGCTGAGGAATGGCGAAAGCGCGCCCCGGAGGCCGGCGATGACCTGCCGCGGCTCCTCTCGCCGGAGATTTCGGCAAGGAGGCGCGACACTTTCGGAGGCGCTTCGCCGCGTCAGGTCAGGCTGCAGGTTGACAGCGGGAGGAAAAAACTAGGGCTGCTCGCCGAGGAGTTCGACGATTACAGAGAAAATTACCCGGAACTCCTCGCTTGACATACTCCAGCGACCTCAGCCATCGGAGTATGTTAGTTCCCGTACAGCTTAAACAAGCCCTGTGTTCCGTTTTCCGCTCCGCCGCTTGCCGCGAGTTTTTCGTACTGCGCCAGAGCGGCGCGCAGGCCATCGAGGTTCATGCCGATCTCGCCGGACGACTCCTCCGCCAGTTTCATATCCTTTATAAAGTGTTTGACGAAAAAGCCCGGCTCAAAGTCTCCGTTCAAGATGCGGGGGCCGTAGTTCGAGAGGCTCCAGCTGCCGGCGGAACCGGCCTCAGCGCATTCCAAAAACTTTGCGGGATCGAGACCTGCGCCCCGCGCGAACGACAGGCCTTCGCACACCCCCAGCATTGTGCCGGCGATGACTATCTGATTGGCGAGTTTTGCGAGCTGACCGCAGCCGGCCTTCCCGAAGTGGACGATTGTCCTGCCCATTACGCGCAGCAGCGGCATCGCGCGCTCGACGTCGCTTTCGTCCCCTCCCACCAGGATCGAAAGCGTGGCGTCGCGAGCGCCTCTGTCGCCGCCCGTTACCGGAGCGTCGCAGGCGGCAAGCCCACGGGCCTTCGCGGCATCGTATATCTTCCGCGCCAGGCTCGGGCTCGATGTCGTCATGTCCACGAGCAGGGTCCCGGGACGGGCTCGCTCGATTACCCCGCCCGGCCCGAGGTACACGTCCTCCACGTCCTTCGGGAAACCTATGATGGAGAATACTGCGTCGCTTGCATCAGCCGCGTCGCCGGGGCCGTCCATAAGTTTCGCGCCCCTCGCGATCAGCGGTTCGCACTTTTCTGCCGTCCGGTTATAGACGCAGAGTTCATGTCCGGCGTCCATCAGATGCCCGGCCATCGAGAGTCCCATCACGCCTGTGCCTATAAATCCTATTTTCATGCCATTTCCTCCTTGGCTAACTTTGCCGCGCTCTGGTAATCTATCTTTCCGACCCCTATTCTGGGAATTGATTCGGCGTAAATTATTTTTTTAGGTATGACGAGTTCGGGCAGACCAATCGCGGAAAGTCCCGCGCGCAGATCCTCCTTGTCGGCCCCCGCCCTTTCGGTCAGAAGCACTATAACCTCTCCTCTGTTCTCATCCGGCACACTCACTACGGCCTGTGCCTCATCCGGCCATACCTCTTGAACGGCCGCTTCTATCTGCGCCAAGGAAACCATCTCACCGCCGATCTTGGCGAATCTCCTCGCCCTGCCCTCTATTGTCATAAAGCCGTCCTCGTCTATCGAGACGATATCGCCGGTGTCGTAGCCATCGGCGGGAGGCGGGAGTATCGAGCCGTCGGCCTGTATATAACCCATCATCACGTTTGGCCCGTTTATGACTAACCTGCCGCCTCCGGTCACTCCCTCCACGGGAATGAGTTTCGGGCGCACGCATGGAAGGGGACGCCCGATAGAGCCGAATTTAACATACCCCGGCTTGTTGACTCCCACGACGGGAGATGCCTCGGTTACCCCGTATCCCTCCAGCACCCGCTTGCCAAACTTATCCATCCAGAGTTTGGCCGTATTCTCTTTCAGTTTGTCGCCGCCGCAGATGACATACCTCATCTCAAAAAAATCAAGTTCCTCGGCGTTCTTTGCGTAGCCCGCGAGAAACGCGTTCGTCCCCAGGAGCACCGTGCTCCTCGTCTCGAAAGCGTACTGAGGTATCTTCTTGTAGTGCAGCGGAGTCGGGTAGAAGGCTATGGGCATTCCCGCGGATAGCGGCATTACCGTGCCGGTGCAGAGTCCGAAAGAGTGGAACATCGGCATTATGTCCAGCATCACGTCCAGCGCGTAAAAGTCGAGCGTGCCGCGAACCTGCGCCGTGTTCGCCTGAATATTGAGGTGCGAGAGAGCGACGGGTTTTGGCGTACCCTCGGAGCCGGACGTGAACAGCACCACGGCCGTCCTCTTCGCCGCCTCAGACGCGTTTGGAGTGGGAGACGCCAAAAGAGCGGATATGAGACAGCCTATCTTTCCCGCCGCGCCGATTTTCGAAACCTCGTCCTCGAGGTACACCGGCGCTATACCCGCGCTTTCAAGTGCGCTTACGAGCGGCGCGAATTTCCCCTCCTCCACGAAGCGCCTCGATGTAATCATCATCCTGACCTTAGCTATGTCGCAGGCCGCGATGAGGGATCGAGCGCCCATCGAGTAGTTCAGCATCGCCGGAGTCCTTCCCGCGTGCTGACAGCCTATTATCGAGGCCAATGTCATCAGGGAGTTCGGCAGCATAATGCCAACCAGTTCGCCCTCTTTGGAAATTTTCCCTATGACACGCTCCAAGAGGAAAATTCTGGTGATAAAGCCGTTCCAATCTATCTTTGAGCCATCGGGTTCCATCGCCATAACCCGCTTCGCGCCCCAGAGAGCGCGTTGTTCTAAGAGCGTGTCGAAGACCGGCTTTTTATCCCACAATGACTCGGCTATGATGTCCGTTATCATCACTTCCAGCGCCAGCATCGCCTTTTTCCTGCGGGACCTCGCGTCCCCGCCCGTTTCGCTGGAAATTTCGCGAGCCTCTCCGCATATAAGCGATACTTTCGGAAAACGGCGGCGCACGAGGCGTTCCTGCATCTGTGAGAAGCGCGTGAACTGGGTATTTACCGCCCGCGCCGCTATCACCCACGCCCCGCTGTCTTGAATGGCCGCGACGGCGGCCTCGGAGAGCTTCATCAAGAGCCCGTTTGTAGTGGGCTCCGGCTCCGGAAAGAGCACGATAAACCGCGTTCTTTTCCAGAGGCCGTCTATCCGCTTGAGCGACACGGGGTCATTCAGATCGATTACCTCGTGATCAAAGCAGTCCTTGACGCGCCCAAACCACTTCTTTCGGGCGAGAGACTGGGAAACGACCACGGTGGGCTTACCCGGAAGGAACAATCCAAATAGCACCGGGTCTATGAATGAGGCGTAGTGCGGTACCAGAAGAACTCTCTTTTCGCTCTCGCCGCTCGAAAGTACCCGTTCCAGGCTCTCCGCTCTGACATCAATTCTGTAGATAATCCTGAAAAAAAACTTCGTAAAAAACCTCCACAAGTTGACCACCCCCGGCACGTCTCCATATTTTATAATATATATGGCATACAGCATAGACTTTCGTGAAGCGGCGATAAAGTTTAAGGAGTCAGGGCATAGTTTTTCCGAACTTAGGAAGTGTTCGGCATTGTGCCACAAATGCTTGATACTGGTTGGCAGTGATCTTGATAAATTTCTTGCCGTTTACTTCAATCACCCCTCCGAGTGGAATGCGCGGGACGGGAATTGCGGCTTGAGTGTAATTTGTTTTAATTATTATTTCATCAAGTACAGTGACAAAATATGGTATAATAGGCCATTATGTGCAGCTATATCAAGAAAGGCCGACCATCTATTGAAAATATATTGGCTCAATTTGCCAGCGTGACGAAAGCGCTCACGCAGTATGGCGGTTTGCCAAATCTAGAGCAAGCGAGCGCCATTTGGGACGATATTTGGTATGTTGAAGCACACAACTCAACCGGCATCGAGGGCAACACTCTTGTCTTGCGTGAAGTAAAGGCAGTGCTCCAAAGACGGCGGGCGATTGGGGGGAAAGAACTTAAGGACTACCTAGAGGTTGAGGGGTATGGGAAAGCGGCCAAGTGGGTTTATGCTCAAGCGAGAGCGCCTAAGACCTTTATCCCAGAGGGTTTAATCTCAATTACGGAGCTTCGGTTTATTCACGAGCTGCTGCTTGAGAGTTTGTGGAAAGTCGAACCGCACAAGAATGCGCTCGCGAGTGAAAAGCCAGGATCATTTAGGGAACACGACATTTTGCCTTTTGGCGGGGGAATGACACCGCCAACGTTTCCGCTGGTACTGTCAAACATTACCGCTTGGATTGACAAAGTTAATCATCTCGGGGTTGAGGTAAAAAATGAAGGCATTGACGCTTACGATCTTCCGTTAAGGTTGGCGAGACTTCACTGCGAGTTTGAGCGCATACACCCTTTTTTGGACGGCAACGGCAGAACTGGACGTTTGGCGCTTAATCTGATCTTGGTGCGTCTTGGCTTCCCGCCAGCGATAATTTTAAAATCTCGCCGAGAGCAATACCTTAAGGCATTGGACTGTGCAGACAAAGGCAATGACAGCCCCTTAGGGGTTATTATTGCAAAAGCAGTCATCGACAATGTTCACCGTTTTATCATTCCGCAAATGGCCGAAGGTTCAAATAGAGTGCGGCTTGATTCAATGGTGACAAAAAACATAAGTTATGCCGCCTTGCGTCAAGCGGCGAACAGAGGCAGGTTAGAGGCCGAAATTGGCGATGATGGTTTTTGGTATTCTACACCTCAAGCGCTCAATGAATATATCAAGACAAAATACCAACGTAACCCACCAGCGAGAAAGGGTTAAATAATCGCAAGAAAACTCGAAAAAACAAGGAGAAATCTTGCGAAATGCTGCCGAAAAAATCTGAGGATAAATTGAATAAGTGATATTGCATAAAGATGAATATTGACTTATCATCAAACAGATAAATTAGATTATAATATTACTAACTTATCGATAAGTCATATAATTTTTATCTTCTTTTTTAAATTAGCCTAATGTCTTAGTGCGAGAGTATCATAAATACACGAATTTTTACGGGGGGTGTATTTATGATCAAAGAGAAAGCGGGGACGCAGAAGGTAACGCCAGAGGTAAAGCCCAAGCAGAAACTAGTGGGGCTGACGGTGCGGGTTGATGTCGAGACAAATAGGCTGCTCTCGGCGATATTGTCACTTAAGGGAATGACGTTATCTGGTTTTCTGCAAGATTCGATAAAAAGTTTCATCGAAGAAAATTATTACGAGGCGAAAGCGCTCTATGACGATATTGGCCGGACAACTGGTTTTCACAAGCAAGATTAAACTTAAACTTTTTGCTCGTCTGGGGCGTTGTGGGTGTGGGGGGAGCTGCTTTAAAAAAGAGCGAAAAAGGCTGATGGTGAAAGGATTTGTTGCTGGGTGTATAATGATTAAAGAAACATAAGTCATCTTCATCTGGTGTTTTTGTTCTTTAACAGCCGAAAATTTTAAGAATATCGCCATAATCCCTGATATTACCTTCAAGAGTTAAAAATCGTCGTGTAGGAGTTTATCTTAAAAAAATTTACTCCTTGTTGTTTTCCAACCAAAGCTAAGGTCTGCAAGTTGGGGCCTTAGATGGGTGTTTTTTTGTCTTGTGTCAAATACCGCGCTGTCGGTGCGATAGGCGAGAAAGAGACGTGGGGCGGCGGCGTGGGCGGTGTCACATAATTGATGTGAGTAACCGCCTATAGCATTTTTTGAATCCCAACGCACCGTTGAGTTGGGAAGGTTGATGTTTGCTGAAAAACTGAAAAAACGACGTTATCACGCCTATCTGATTGCACAAAAAACATTAGCGTAAATTTTCCGACCGTAACTCGCCTTCTGATACCTCCCTCGTATCTTTCCGTATCTTTCCTGCGGATTCGGGGCTAGGAAACAGGCTTGCAATTTGGGGGGGAAGGTGGTAACATTTAACAATCGGATTGGAGACATGTAGTAAAATCTTGTCCATTTTGGAGATGTTGTTTGTGGTTTTTACTGATGACACGCCAGAATCAGCCACAATAATCCAAGCAAGCAAGCAAGCAAGCAAGCAAGCAAGCAAGCAAGCAAGCAAGCAAGCAAGCAAGCAAGCAAGCAAGCAAGCAAGCAAGCAAGCAAGCTCCAAGTAGTCTTTGCGCGCGTCCGCCCGGGCGCGGTTTCCTTTTTCTATATGGCGCTTCCCAGGCTTTTTCCAAGTCAAAAAGTTACCGCCAAAAAATAAAATTCCCAAGGAGTGAGAAAAAGTGAGAAAAAAGAGCTTGTTGCTGTGGCTTGTCGTGTTGCTGGCCGCGTTCGCCGTTATGTCCGGCGGCTGCGGGGGGGGCGGCGGGGGCGGTGACGACAGCGCGTCTTACAACCCGGGCTACCCCTGGCCGGTAGACCCCGTGGTACCGGATCCGGTGGCTCCGGATCCCGTAGACCCAGGGCAGGAATCTTCCTTTACACAGGAAGATGTTGACGAGTCTTGGGCAGTTATCGATGACGCGTACAAGAATGTATTTGTTGAAAATGGGGTCAAGGTGGACGCTCTTGACTTCGATATATTTGCGGGCAGGATCGTCAATGTCTTAAAAAATAACCCTGCTGTGTCGGACGTAAAGTTAAATCGAGGCGACCCGGTTGAAGATTCAGTGATAGAGATTGAGTTAAAATCTGGCCTGACACATACCATCTGCTTCTCCTACGAGGAATCTCAGCCGTTTGGGGATGTTTCTGGAGTTAATGCGAATATTCAAGGGAATCAAAAAAAATATTCACCACGCAAATCCCGTGACTCTCCCAAAACAGTCAATGTCAAAATAATAAACTGTGTTGTGGAAACGGTTGCTAGAAATATTGCTATGGCAGATATACTTAATGAAGATTATAAAACACATGGTGAAAAAGTAAACGTTGTTAGTGTGGATCTTTCTTCTTACAACGATTCTTTGCAACAGTTAAGAACTCTTCACGGATATGATTTTGTGACAATTATTTCACATGGCAAGAGCGTGTGGTGGCAAAATCTTCTGGGCGGTAGCCCTGCTTTTGGGGTTCCGTGTTCTCCAGGTACGCAATTAAGCGCACAAGACCTTAAGGATCTCAGAGAAGGAAAAAATAAACGCGTTAAAATTGTCGACGAGGGAAAGATATACACAAAGGACGGCCGCGTGTTTGTGACTGGCGAAAAAGCAGAAGCATTAGCAGTATACCCAAATTTTTTCACTTATTATTATGCTGGAGAGGGTCGGCTTAACAATAGCCCTATTGTATATTTAGCGTCATGCGAGCTTGGGAGTGGGGACAGTGAGATGTCGAAAGCGTTTATTAACGCAGGCGCTGCGGCTGTTATTGGTTTTGATAAATATGTTCAAATGGCCTACGCCACTGTAACCGGCATGTTTCTTTTTGATCATCTTATGGCGGGGGAGACAGTAGGAGGGGCAATATGGTGGACTGAGTTTGCTTGTGGCGAGAGCGATAGCTATACCGATTCGTATGCAGATGAATTGGAATTATTGGGTATTCAATGGGGTTTTGAAGTAACGGAAAACGATATAAAAGATATTCAAAAAGTAGCGGGTGGGGCAGCGTTGGTTCGTTTCGGTGACGAGGCCGCGCGTCTTTCGACAGGTACGGGCGGCTCAACTCCTACTCCAACCCCAGCGCCAACAATCCCCACGATCCCCCCAGCACCCGCGACCAACGGCAACTGGAGCGAGGTCGCGGATATTTCGTGGTATAATGCAAAAGACACTTCCTTCAACTTATCATCAGCCGAACAACTAGCTGGGTTGGCCGCAATAGTGAACGGAAAAGCAGAATCTATCGCCTCTCTGAATAGTCGTGCCGCAGTCATTAAAGACGACTTTTCAGGCAAGACAATCACGCTCACGAAGGACATTGACCTCGGCGGAATGGAATGGACGCCAATCGGCTCATCCGTATACTTCAATGGCACATTCGACGGCGGCGGGCAGGCGAACGCGATATCGAACCTGACGATTGACGAAGGATCATCCGATTATAATGACATCGGCCTTTTCGGAAAGAGCGATGGGTCGATCAAAAACGTCCATCTGAGCAATGTTTACGTCTCCTCCTCCTCCTCCCATGCGGGCGGCATTGTCGGGTTTAGCATCTACGGCGAGATAGAGGGTTGCACAGTAAACGGGATCATTTCCGTTGCATCTTCCGATGCATCCAGCGCTGGTGGCATTGCCGGGTATTCCCTCGGTAGTATAAAGGGTTGCGCAGTGAGCGGGACTGTTTACTCTTCTTCCACTTCATCCAAGTCCTCCGCAGGCGGCATCGTTGGGGTGAGCGGTAATGTGACAATAATTGCTCCGGTAGAGGATTGCGTGGCGAGCGGGACTGTTTTCTCCTCAAAATCCGGAGAAACCTCCTACGCGGCCGCAGGCGGCATTGTTGGGGACGACAATGGTTTTTGTGTGATAAAAAACTGCACCGCGAGCGCTGGTATGGACATCCGAGCGGTCAATACGGGGAGCGGAAATGCGTACAGAGGCGGACTTATCGGTTATCTCCGTCAAGGTACGCTGACTGGCAACCACAACAACACCGGGATAACCGCGATAGGGAATGACGAATAAGGTATGACGAAAGAGTGGCGGCCCCAACCACGGGGCCGCCGCTCGTTTGCCGCAAGCCGGTCCGCCAGGCTCGTTCGCGGGGGGCTGGTTACGCGGCGCCTTCCATCGTCAGAATTTGAGCCAGCCCGCGGCCCGCTCTATGGCCCTCTTCCAGCCCGCGTAACGATGCTCGCGCTCGTCTTCGCCGATCCGCGGTTCGAAGGTGCGCTCGACCTTCCAGTTTGCCGTAATCTCGCCCAGAGATTCCCAATACCCGACGGCGAGGCCCGCGAGGTAAGCGGCCCCCAGCACCGTGGTCTCTGTGATAACCGGCCGCTCGACCGGTATCCCGAGTATGTCGGCCTGGAATTGCATGGACAGGTCGCTCTTCGCGCCGCCGCCGTCGACTCGGAGCTTCGTCAGCTCGAGGCCGGAGTCTTTCTTCATTATCTCGAAAGCGTCGCGGACCTGGTATGCCATCGATTCCAAGGCTGCCCGCGCTATGTGGTGTTTCGTGGAGCCGCGGGTGAGCCCGAGGATGGAGCCTCTCGCGTATGAGTCGAAGTGAGGGGCGCCGAGTCCGACGAACGCTGGGACGAAGAAAACCCCTGCCGTGTCCGGGACCTGTCTTGCCAGCTCTTCCGCCTCCTGCGCCTTGCTGATGATGCCAAGCCCGTCGCGAAGCCACTGTATTACGGCGCCCGACACGTCCACGAGCCCCTCCAGGCCATATTGGTGCTTGCCCTTGATCTGCCACAGGACAGGGGCTATCAGCTGCCCTTTCGGCGGGATATACTTGTCGCCGGTGTTCATTATCATGAACGACCCCGTGCCATAGGTGTTCTTCGCCATGCCCGGCTCGAAGCAGGCCTGCCCGAAAGTGGCCGCCTGCTGGTCGCCGCAGATGCCCGCGATCGGGATTTTTGCGCCGAAGAACACGTCCGGGTCGGTGTAGGCGTAGATCTCGCTGGAAGAGCGGATTTCTGGCAGGATGCCGCGCGGGATCCCCATCTCCTTGAGCATAGGTTCGTCCCAGTCCAGGGTCAACGCGTTCATCATGAGGGTCTCGCACGCGTTGGAAGGCTCGGTGACGTGCACGGTGCCCCCGGACAGTTTCCACACCAGCCAGGCGTCGATATTGCCGAAAATCAGCCTGCCCTCTTCGACGCCCTTGCGCACGTCGTCGTTATTTTCGAGCAGCCATTCAACCTTGGGGCCGGAGGCGTTAGGGATGATGAGCATGCCTGTGCGCCCCTCGAAACCGGCTCTGTCCTTTTCGATCAATCTCTCGCATATGCCGAGGTTGCGCCTGTCCTGCCAGACGATCGCGCGAGCGGCGGGCTTGCCGGTTTTTTTGTCCCACAGCAGCGTGGTCACGCGCTGGTTTGTGATGCCGATCGCGGCGATGTCGCTAATTTCAATGTTGCCGGATTTGAGGGCTTCCCCGGCCACTTTCAGCGTGACGCCCCATATCTCCTCGGCGTCATGCTCCACCCACCCGTCGCGCGGGAAGTGCTGAGTGAACTCGCTGTACCCGGTCGCTATCTGGTTTGCCTGCTTGTCGAAGATGATTACCTTAGTGCCGGTCGTTCCTTGATCGATGCCGAGGATGTACTTGCCCATCTGCCTTGCCCCCTATGTTTTTATTTTTAGATCGCCTGAGCTGTAGGTGACCTGCCCCTCTTTGACGGTCAGGCACACGCTTATATCCTTTATAGAGGCCGCCGGGGCTGTCAGTGGGTCGTCACTCAGCACGGTGAGATCCCCCAGCTTGCCCTCTCTCAGCGTCCCCTTGTACTCATGTTCCCCGGCTATGAGGGCCGCGTGGCTCGTAAACATCTCCAGGGCTTCCCCCGGTGTCACGGCGTTTTCGGGGTACGGCGGGCTGACCGCCGCGTGCATCCCGAGGAGCGGGTCTATGGGGGTGACGTCGGAATCGGAGCCCCCTCCAATCGCTATCCCCGCGTCAAGCATCCTGCGGTGTGGATAGCCACCCCGCTCCCTCGCCTCGCCGAGGCGTGAGCGATATACCGTCCCCGGCCCGCCGCGAAGGAACGTGAAGCTCGGCTGAGATGACACCACCACTCCGAGGCGGCCGGCCTGGCCGATATCCTCCTGCGATGGGAAGCCGAAGTGCTCTATCCGCAGTTGGCCGTATCGCGCGCCTTCGCCCCCGAGTTCGCTCTCATAACAGGCCAGGGCTTGGCAAATGGCTTTTTGCCCTATGGCGTGGAACGCGATCTGCAGGCCAGAATCGAGAGCGCGCCGGATGAGGCTTCTGACCTGGGCGTCGGTGTAATACAGCTTGCCGCGCGTATCAGGCGCGTCGTCGTATGGCGCCGAAAAAGCGGCCGTGCGCGAGCCTATGGCGCCGTCCAGCGTGATATCCCCTCCCCACACGGGAAGCCCCGCCCCTATCACGGCTTTTTCGTCCTCTATGGCCCAATACAGCGTTACGTGCGTGTCGAGGCCGTCCTTGACGCGGAGCAGGACCGGTATGTCGGAGTCTGAAAACAGAGACCCGCCCTCCATGCAATGGATCGTGGTGCAGCCCTTTGAGGCGGCGAGCGAGGCCGTGTGGCGGAAGGCGCTTACGCGCGTCTTTTCATCCTGCTGTTCGAAAAATGACATCTTCGCTATGGAGTTTGCCTTCTCGTGCAATCTGCCGTTGGGCCTCCCGCCGTCGCCAAGGCATACGCCCGGGGTGTTCGCGCTCAAGCCGAATTGCGCGAACGCGACGCTGTTCACGAGGGTGTAATGCCAGCCGCGGTCTACGATATACACCGGCCTGTCTGGAACCGCCGAGTCGAGCTCGCTCATCAAGGGCGGGCGCTTTTCCCTGAGCCTGGATTCATCCAGCCGTTTGCCGAAAACCCATCCCGAGCCGGGGGCCGCCCGCAGTTTCTCAATCGCCCCGGCGACGTCTTCACAGTCGTACATGTCGATTCCGAGTGAATTGAGCCCTGTCCCCATGATATGGACGTGGCAGTCATGGAACCCCGGCACGACCGTCCGCCCCCCCAACTCGAGCAACATGCCGGCATCCTCCGCCCCAAGCCCGCGGAAACGGCGCTTGATGTCCTCGCTTCTCCCAAGCGCCGTGATTTTGCCGCGCTCGATCATGATTGCCTCGCAGATGGGGAGGGATCCCTCCATCGTGCGAATTTTGCCGTTGACCAAGGCCAGAACATCCGTCATTGCCATTTGCCCCTCTCAGGATGGGAATAAGCACGACAACAGATCGATTCGGATGCGCCGAATAGAGACAAAATTTGAATTATTTGCTGTGTACGGTTGTCCAAAGAAATACCACTGCACTAATCATACACTATCTCGCATTCATTGACAACAGCGCCGCGAAGGCGGGCCACGGTCGTTTCATAAATGTTAATTCCCAAAGTGAATTCCATAGTGGACGTGGCAGTGGACGTTATAGCTGATCAAAATAATTAATTCATCATATTAAGATTGCTAAAAATAAAAAATAATAGCTTTCAATTGTACGCCGCAGACTGTTTTTAGCGCGCTCAAGCGCGGCAAGATCACATATAATTGATCAGCTATACTATTTCGCGGGGTGAACAGATGGACGTGCGATTTGTAAAGACGGACCCGACCGGGAATACGACTATTTTAGTCGAAAGCCCGGTTAAATTGGAGGATCAGGCCGAAATTGCGAGACATCTTATGCGGCACGATTGTCTCTCTGCCGAGCAGGTCGGGTTTATTGGCCCGCCGCGAGATCCGCTGGCCGCTATAGCAAGCCTCCGAATGATGGGGGGCGAATTTTGCGGCAACGCGGCGATGAGCCTTGCCGCGTTTCTGGTTTGGAAGGGCGGACGGGAGGCCCGTGACAGCGAAATTACCGTTCCCATCGAGGTGTCCGGCGCGGATGGCGTTACGGCGTGTCTCGTCCGGCGCGCCGGGGATAAATTTACCGGAACCGTCCCGATGGCGTCCCCAAAGAGCATCGGCCGGCTCTCTCTGCCCCTAGCCGGCCGCGAGCGGCTTCTTGCGTCCGTTGTACTGCCGGGCATCACTCACATCATAGTGCCCCTTGAAATTTTCCGCTCTCTGGATGAGGCAAGGGAGTCCGCTCTGCTTGCGGCGCCGGAGTGGCGGCGATTGATAAACGGCGACGCCTTCGGCATTCTGCTCTACGATCGCGGAAATACGCCGGGCGCACAAAATTCGATAACCCCGCTCGTCCACGTGAAGGCAAGCGACACCACAGTATGGGAGCGAGGGTGCGGCAGCGGGTCGGCCGCAATCGGCGCTTACCTCGCCACTTTGACGGGCGCGAGCGCCGTTACGCCAGTCAGTCAGCCCGGAGGCGTCATCACGGCGAACGCGCGATACGAAAACGGCGACGTTAAAGAAATCTCTATAACCGGCAGCGTCCGAATAGTCGCGAGAGGCATCGCGTATATCTAAGAAAAGGCTGATTTATTGTTAGATGCCTAAAGGGTGAAGATTTAAACCCTTGCGCCGTCAGGCTTCCTGAACGGCAAAAAATCGGGGCCGGCGCCCGATAATTTTTCCGATTTACGGACGCCGGCTCGGATTCGCTATTTCGCGGAAAGCGCCGCCATCGTAATGTAGTTGTACGGCTGGTTGAAGTGCGGCAGGAAGAAGATATCGAGGAGCTTCAGCCTGTCTATCGTAACCTTCTCCTCTATGGCCAGCGAGAACATGTGAATGCCCATCGAGATGTTCTCCTTCGATGCCATCTGCGCCCCAAGGACGCGCCTCGTGGCCTTGTCGTAGACTATGCGAATCTTCACCTTCTCATTGGACTCCATGAACGCCGGCTTCTGCAGATCCTCATAGTCCGCTGCAAGGGCGTCGTAGCCGAGTTTACCCGCCATTTTAAGGCTGAGTCCGGTGGAAACCATATTGTAACCGAAAATGCTTATGCCGTTCGATCCCTGAACGCCAATCGACTCCAGCGGCGTGCCGCAGACGTTGTGACCGGCCACTATGCCGCTCCGAACCGCGTTTGTAGCCAGCGCTATATAGGTAGTGTCCTCTACGGCGTTCGAGTATATGCTGGCGCAATCCCCTACGGCGTATACGTCCGTGACACTGGTCTGCTGTTTGAGGTCTACGCGATAAGCTCCGTTCGCGATCGTGGCGATGCTGCCCTTCCCGAGTTCGGAATTTGGCCTGAACCCAATCGCCATTATGACCATCTCCACCGGATATTCGCCCTTGTCCGTAACGACCGCAGATACTTTTCCGTCTCCTTTGAACGCCTTTACTCGCTCGCTGAAGTGAAGCCCGATCCCGTGGCCGGCCAGGACCTTGTCCATGTCGTGAGTGAACCAATCGTCATAGTAGCTTGCCAGGCTCGTATCCTCCGCCTCAAAGAGCAGCGCCTCCCTGCCGCGGCGTTTGACGGCCTCCGCCAGTTCGACGCCGATATAACCCGCGCCGATTATCGCCGCGGTTTTGACGCTTGGATCGTCCAGAAGGGCGTTCGCGCTCCGGCCATCCTGGAACAGCTTGACGGACTGAATATTCGCGAGGTTCGAACCCGGAATGGGCGGCAAAATCGGGAGGGAGCCAGTCGCGAGTATTAATTTGTCGTATGTGAGAACTTCGGTTTTCCCGTCCTTGCCCGCTACGGTCGCCTTTTTCGCCGAAAAATCGATGTTTTTGACTTCTGTTTCCATCATCACGCGCGCGCCCTTTTTAGAGAGGATATCGCCGGACGAGTAGAACAGACCGTCTGAGCCGTCGATCTGCCGGCCTATCCAAAGAGCCGTTCCGCAGCCGAGATAGCTGATGTTATCGTTACGGTCGACAATCGTCAATTCGTTTCCAGGGTAATTGTCCATAATGGTGTTTGCGGCCGCGGTACCGGCATGGTTCGAACCAACGAGCAGAATTTTAGCCATTACAAATATACCTCCTTAAAGTTTGGTAAGTTTCATACTGAAAAAATCATACGCCCATGCCGGCGGAACGCGCAGGGATAAACTGCGTATTCTGCGAATTTTTTCTTACGTTTTTGCCGCCAATCCGAAAAGTCTCTTGTTATTGGTGACAATGGGCAAGATGACGAAAATGCAGTGACAAAATTTATGAAACGGCCTTGACAGTCAAAGCCTCAAACCACAGCCAAGAAAAAAACAAAGCCCCGCTGGCCTGTTGCGAGAACAGGTGTTAAGCTATGTTTGATATAGCAATTCCACTTGAAGTTAGCGACGTTTGTATAAGGAAAATCAGTGACAGCCACATATAGACTATATGATCACTGCTAATTGCAGGTGGGATTGCTATAATACAGCCAGAGGGAGACTGGAAAACGGTTTCAGCGATTATGGGCACGGCCGGCGCTGATTTACGGGAATAAGAAGTAACATGCTGCCTTTATTTCTCACCCAAATTCTCATAAAGCTGTATCTGATACCCATCCGGGTCGGAGAAAAAACAAAATCGTATGGATGGGTTCGGCGAGAATGGCCCTGTGATTGAACGTGCTCCCGATTCTCGTATTCTGCGCATCCATTCGTCCAAACCTGATACCTCAAACCCTATCGAAACGCCTTTTCCAACATTTTCTATTTTTTCTCCCAATTTCCATAAAAGCTCAACCTTCGTGTCTTCCTTCCCTCCGAGAAATATTATTTTTTGCTCGTCGCCTCCAAATTCTTTTTCAACCGTCAACCCCAGCAAATCACGATAGAACACGAGGCTGTCGTCCAAATTGCTTACGCGAAGCGTGATCCAACCGATATTCATTTATCATTACCACCTTTTCTGATCTTATTATCGCTTTATGACCTTCTGCGCTGCTTCAAAAATCCATAGCCTTACGACTGCTTTACGGGCAGACAGGTCAATCCCGATGGGGTGTATAGTTGATCGTCGCTTCCTCATCGGTTCTTTCGACTTTGAAGATTACAGGCCGCAACCCGTCATTGCAACTGCATATCGCTACGCCGGGCTTTTCAATCCAGTCGCTGTAATAAAAAACGCCGCTGCCATGCGACAACGCGAACACGTATTGGTAAATGGCCTTCCACGCTTCATCGCAAAATTTATCCGGTTTCGCGTAATCGGCATAAAAAACCTCCCCTTCCTTGTGCATTGGGCATTTGCCCAAGCCCTTCACGCCGTATTCTTTCGCCAGTTCTTCGTCAAAATGCCTTTTTAAGACAGTGATTTCACACGTTTTCATGTTTGCGCTCACTCCTTTTTCGCGTATAGAAGCCTCATAATCGAAGCCGTAGACCATTTCCCGCGCCCGCTCAACTAGGCGTCAGGTTAATTGAACTGTCCGACATTTTCCCTCCAAAACTATTTTCCGTCAGGTGTGTGCGTATGGCTTCTATCGTCATACCGCACACTCACTTTTTTGACGATGGTTTTGACGATGTATGCCAAGCCGCATATTGCGCCGATAACGGCAAGAACCGC
>JAISYM010000016.1 GCA_031269875.1 Synergistaceae bacterium | reverse complement strand
CTTTCGTTCGGCTCGTATGTCTTCTCTATGCGTGCGATTGACGCAGCCTCCCTGACATTTTTGTAAATGCCGTTTCCGACGCCCGCGTATAAAGCCGCTCCCAGGCAGCCTGTCTCGCTTGTTTGCAGAATGTGAATTGGCTGTTTGTAGATGTCCGCCATCATCTGGCACCAAATCGGGCTCTTTGCCGCTCCACCGGTCAGGCGTATACCGCTTATCCCAATGCCGGCAGCGAGTTCCGCTTGGATGATATCGTTCATCTCGTAGCAAATACCCTCCATCACGGCGCGGGCCATATCGCTCTTCAATGTCCCCAGTGTCATGCCAGTAAAGGTTCCCCTGGCGTTGGGGTTCAGTTTCGCCCCAGCCGCGCCTTGGAGATAGGGCAGGAAAATTACTCCATTTGCGCCAATTGGCGCTTTTTCGATCTGCTCGTTCATCAAATCGTATGGGTCTACGTGTTTCTCCTTTGCCTGGAGTTTTTCAAGGTCGCTCAAGGTGTCACGATACCACCGATAGCTGGATGCGGCGGTGTTGGAGAAACCTTCTATCGTGTAATTGCCGCAGCCGTGGTTGCCTTTTACAACAAGGCGCCTCTTGGGATCGCGTATCGGTTTGTCCGACACCACGAAACAGGAACCAAAAGTTCCCATGACCATCACGGCCGTGCCGCCGCTCACAGCCCCGGCGCCAAATGTGCTGCAGTTTTGGTCGTGCGCGCCAATGCTAATTGGGGTGCCTATCGGCAGGCCAGTCTTATCGGAGACCTCACGGCCGATCCTGCCTACGATTTTCCCTGGTTCCGCCACGATCACAGCTCTTTTCTCAAGGGGAAGCCCCAGGATGTCATGCATTTTTTCCGACCAACAGTTATTGTCAATGTCCATCATGCCCTCTCGGCTTGCGGAGGAAAAGTCCGTAAAAAAACCGTCGGCGCCGAATTTTTTGAGAAAATAGTCCTGGTGCGTAGAGAATATAGTGGTTTTCTCCCATAATTCAGGCTCGTGGAGTTTAAGCCAGGCAAGTTTGCTGTTGGAGAAGGTTACGTCGAATGGGTCTCCGGTTATCCTGTAAATTTCCTCGCGGGGAATGCGATCCAGCCAAAAATTGAGACCTTCCGGGTTGCCTCGCATATCCTGCCATCCGACAAATGGTCTCAATGTGTCGCCTTTTTCGTCGAGCAGCCCTATTACACCTCCCTGTGTTGAAATACCAAAACCTACGATATCTTTGGGATTGATTTTCGATTTATAAATTGCTGTTTTGATACTATCAAATAAATTGGGTAATAGGTCTTCCGCAGTTTGCTCCACCCAGCCTGTTCGTGGGTAATAACAGGGATATTCGCGGTAATCGTTGTCAATCAGGTTGCCTTCGAGGTCAAAAATGCATGTTTTGCAGCCTGTGGTGCCGCTATCGAGTCCTACAAGATATTTACTCAAAGAATGTCGCCTCCCAGGTATATGTATTGAATTGCGTTTGAGTCTTTATTGGGAAAAGCATAACAACTAGGACACTATATATCGGCCATAAAAAATCAGCGTCTAATAGTGCCTAGAGTCTCACCAGTGTCTGTTTTGTATGATAAAAAATACTTATAAATAATGTTTATTTATTATCCCATTCAAAAATGTGTTCGTCAAGTAATGACACCCCCCTATCCGCAGGGGAAAAATTGCATTAATCGCAATATTGCAATATTATTTCTCTTGAGCGTTGTGTCTCAACTGAAGATAACGATTTTTATCTGTCCGGGGGTATAAAATTATGATAATTTCAGATTCGATGAAAAAAGCGTATGTGGAATACTTACGCGAGCTGATACGCCGTCCGTCCGAGACGGCTAAGGAAGGTGAAATCGCCCTGTTTATTTTCGAGTCTCTCAAGCGGTTGGGCGTGGAGACTTATATAGACATAGCCGGCAATGTCGTGGGCGAATTGAATTGTGGGGACGGTCCCACGGTATTGCTCAACGGACACCTGGACGCCGTGAATGAGGGGAATCTGGATGCGTGGGCGCCGTACACGCCGTTTGGCGGAGATATGGACGGTGACTTGATCATCGGTCGCGGGGCCTCCGACATAAAATCCGGCATTGCGGCTCAATTTTTCGCGTTTAAGTATTTTAAAGATGCCTTGGATAACGGCGCCAGATTTAACGGCACGTTGATTTTTTCCGCCGTCGTACACGAGGAGGCGGCGGAGATGTTGGGTATGCAAGTGCTCATCGAAAAGACTCTGCCGGAGCGTGGCCGATCGGTCGACCTGTGCATATTGTGCGAACCTAGTTCAGGCAAAGTGGCTCTTGGACATCGTGGAAAAATAGAGCTTGTTGTCACCGCTTACGGAAAGACGGCGCATTCGTCGCAGCCTCGGCAGGGTATAAACGCCCTGCAAAAAATGATTCCTGTCATGAGATATGTATTCGAGGATCTGCCTGGGTTGCTGAAGTCGGACCCTGTTCTGGGAGAGTCCTCCGTGACCATAACGGATTGCGTCGTCAAACCGGGGGCGCAAAGCATCCTGCCCGATATATGCGAGATATCCCTAGACCGGAGATATATGCCCGGAGAGACCACGGAGGAATTATTGCTGCAATTTAACGAGTTGTTTGACAAAATCAAAGCTGAAGACCCGGAATTTAGGGCGGACGTGCGCCCTCGGGCGTATGACGAGATTACGTACACGGGGTATAAGCAGCGCGTGAATAAATATCATCCGGCCTGGACGACCGATCCTGATCTGCCGATCGTGAAAACTGCGCTCGACGCGCTGGCTTCGATTGGGCAGAAACTTGAGTGCGTATACTGGAAATTCGGAACGGATGGAAGCATGACGGCAGGGTTGCATAACATCCCAACGATAGGATATTCACACGCCGAGGAGCGCTGGGCGCACCAGCCGAAGGAGCAAGTGTCCGTCACCGAGATGTTGAAAACCATAAAAGGCACTGCTGCCATGGCGGCAGCCATACTTGGGCTGACGAACACCCGGAGATGAATCGGCTTTAGTGGTAGAACCAACAGTTGTACCACCAAGCGCCATCTGGGTATGTTTGAAAAATGCTGCGAAGTGTATGCAAGAAGTGTTAAAATGCAAATATGAGCAGACGTAAAAATTAGCCTAAAGGGTATCTCCTTGAAATAACTTGAAACGGAGTTGATCGTTTGATACTGTATGGAGTGGGAATCGGTCCCGGTTCGCCCGATCTCGTAACGATCGGCGCGCTGCGCCTGCTGGAGGAGGCCGACGTGGTTTTCCTGCCGGTCTCGGGGGCCGGACGCGAAAGCGTCGCCGGGGCGGTGTGCGCGAGACTCATAGAGGAAGGACAATTGAGATGGGAGCGAAACCGGACGTGCGAATTTCGCTTTCCCATGATTAACGACGCCTCTCGCAGGGACGAGGAAATAACCGGCCAGCTGAACGATCTGCGCCCGGTCTGGGAGAATGCCCGTATTGTGGTTCTTCCGGTGATAGGAGATTCTGTGCTGTTTGCGACGGCTTCATACCTGCACTCCGTCTGGCGTCGTCTTTGCCCGGATATCGAGCTGAGGCTTCTGCCCGGAATATCCGCGCATTCCCTTGCCTCCGGCATTGCGGGAGAGTTTCTCGTTATGGGGGAGGAGCGCCTTGCGATTCTGCCGGGATCGGCGTCCCCTGAAAAGTTGGCCGAGTCGATGCGGGCCTCGGATTGCGTGGCGCTGTATAAGCCGTCGGCGCTTGGCGCTCACCTCACAAGCCTTGTGGAGTCGACGGGGCCGTGGGATAAAGCCGTGAGGGTTCATCGCGCGGGCTTGAGCGGACAGAGCGTCGTGTCGGGGCGGGAGGCTGTTTTGCAGACGGATGATTACCTCTCTGTCCTCTTGCTCTGGAGAAACAGGGGCAAATGATCTTTGCCGGTTTCAAGGGCCGCGCATGGAAATAGTGCCGGTAACGTCGCCTCTTTTCTGGAACGCGCTCTTTCGCGCGGAGCTGATGCTTACGGTAAATATAGTAGCGGGCCTCGTCACCGGCGAGATCATACTCAGCCTCGGAATAGTCGATATGCTGTTTGCGCCGTTAGTCCCGATTCTTTCGAGATGGGGGATACATAAGACCATTGCCGGCGCCATGTTCGTCGCGCTTGGCTCGTCGCGCTCAGGGGCGGCCATGATATCGGCGTGTTTCGTGAGCGGCGGGATGTCGAGGGAAGAGGCTGTTTACGGGACGCTCTCGCTTGCTTTTCCGGGATATCTGAGGAGATGGGTCGGAACGGCGGCTTTGGCTTGGGGCCTTGCCGGGATTGCCGGTTTGATTTACGCGATAATTCTGTTGGCGCGGAGCGCCCTTCGCTTTGTATGGGTCGTTTTTTTGCTGACCAAGCGCCGCCCTACCATGACCACGGACGCGAGCCCTCCGGAAAAATCCGGCGCGGCGGAGGCGGATAAAACCCCTCAGTCCCGCCGCAGGAAGCTGGCGGGAATTATGTGCCGCTCCCTTCCGTGGGCGTGGTTCTTTTTCGCCGTCGCTTACGCCGCGATGCCGTTTGTGGAACGGGCTTTCGAGAAGCACGCGGTACTCTGGGGATTCGGCTCGTTTCTGCCTCCCGAGGGCTGGGCAGTCGCCGTAAGCGCGCTCGCTCACGTTATGGCCGCGCTGTCCTCGGCCAGGGCCGCGCTTGCCGCCGGCGACCTTGCGATCCCCCAGGCGGTGCTGGCGCTGCTCGTTGGCAATATGGTCGGTACGCTGACCAGGACGATGCGGCAAAATGTCGGTTACTGGATGGGGATATTTCCAAGGGAGCTTATCCCGAGTCTTCTCAGGTGGCACCTAGTTACGATGTTTTCGCTTGAAATCGCCACGATTTTGATCGTGTGGAGCGTATCAGGAGTGATGATGAATGGATAGATTATGCGGGACAGCCCGTTCAGATTAATAGTATCCATCAATCTCGACCGGCACGAAATTTTGGTCGTCGGCGGGGGGAGCGCGGGTGAGCGCAAGGTTGGCACGCTGCTCGCTTCCGGAGCGAGGGTGAGGTTGATTTCGCCGGAGGCCACCGAGGGGCTTCGCGCGCTGGCGGAGTGCGGTGAAATAGAGTGGGAGAGGAAATTCGCGGATCGATCTGACTTCAGGGGGCGATCCTTTGCCGTCTTAGCGTTGCCGCGCGAGGCGCTGGACGGCGTCCTGGCGATGGCCAAAGCGGAAGGCTGCGCCGCGGACACCTGTTCGGACGGCGCTCTTGGGGATTTTGCCCTGTGCGCTCAGTTCGAGATGGACGGCTGTTTCGTCGGAGTGTCGAGCGGCGGGAGCGACCCGGCGAAAGCAGCGGCGGTCAAGAGGGCGATAATCGCCGAACGTCGCGTGAAGGCGTGTTCGGTATCGGCGCGGAGGACGAAGACTATCCTTACGAGAAGCAGCCCGCTTGCGCTCGCGCAGACGGACGAATGTATAAAAGCCCTGTCGCGCCTTGGGATTGACGGAATTCGCAGGACGGTTACGAGTCATGGTGATCGTGACAGGAAGATCGAGCTGGCTATGTTTGGGGGTATCGGCGCCTTCGTGAAGGCTCTGGAGGAGGAATTGTTGGCTGGTACTGGCGATTTTGCGGTTCACAGCATGAAGGATATTCCGGTCAGCCCGCCGGATGGATGTGTCATAGCGGCGGTTCTGCCGAGAGAATCGGCTCGCGATGTTCTCATAACCCGCTCCGGAGGGGGTCTCGATTCTCTGCCGCCCGGGTCTGTCGTTGGGACGTCCAGCCTCAGGAGGCGAGCCCAAGTACGCTCCGTGAGAAAAGACCTAGAGTTCGCCGCGTGCAGGGGCAATATCGAAACGCGGCTCGCGCGTCTTATGAGCGGTGAGGTCGACGCGCTGATACTTGCCGAAGCCGGACTGCTCAGGCTTGGAATAAGCGTAAAGGAAGTGGTGAGGCTGCCGTTTGTAACTGCCGCCGGCCAAGGCGCGATAGCGATAGAGACCCGCGCGGGGTCGCCGGAAGAGGAGATAGCCCGAGAGATGAGCCATTTCAAAACGTGGTGTGAGACCTCCGCTGAGCGCGAGCTGCTGCGGCTCATGGGCCTCGGCTGCGCCTGCCCAATTGGGGTGAGCGGCGTGATGACCGGTGAGATGATGAGCGTGAAGGCCGTTCTCTATTCCCTGCAAGGCGAGTCCCTGGAAAGAGAGGCCTGCGGACGCGTGTCATCCGAGTGCGACGCCCTGGCTCTCGCGTCCGGTCTCTGGGACGAGATGCGCGATACGCCGCTTATGGCTGAAATCGCGTCGCTGGATTTTAAAAGATGAGCGTGATACTCACCGGCGCCGGATGCGGGTCACCGAGGCTTCTCACGACAGCGGCCCGCGAATGCGTTTCAAGGGCCGATCATATCGTATACGATCGGCTGATACATCCGGATATCCTCCAGCTCGCCCCGCCCGGCTGTACGTTTCACACGGTTGGGAAAAGGCAAGGGTATCACATGCTTCCACAGCGCGAGATAAACGAGCTCTTGATAAGGCTTGGCCGCGAAGGAGGAACCGTAGTGAGGCTCAAGGGCGGCGACCCGTTCATCTTCGGGCGCGGCGGCGAGGAGGCGTCAGCCCTTAAGGATGCCGGCGTGGAGTGGAGCGCTGTTCCCGGCGTGTCGTCCGCGTTCGGCGGAGCGCTCTCTATCGGACTGCCGGTCACTCACAGGGACGTCTCCCCCACTATTTCCCTGGTCGCCGGCCACAGAGGAAACAACACGACCAGCGACAGCGCGGTTCTCCGATGCTTGGCCGAGTCCGGAACCGCCGCGCTGTACATGGGCGCTTCCGCGTTCAGCGAACTCTCATGTAAATTGCTTGAAATGGGCAAGCCGCCCGACACGAAAGTGACAGTGGTCGTCTGGGGCGGATGGGGCAGGGCGCGCCGCGTGGACGGAACGCTCGCCGAGATGAGCGAACTGTCGCGAAGTCAGGGTTTGCCGGCACCCGCCGTGATATATCTCGGAGGGACATCCGGCATGAACCTTCTGCCGAGCGTAGGCCCGCTCCAGGGGTTGCAGATAGCGGTATGCCGCCCTTATCCTGAATGCTGGGATACGGGGAGGGCGCTCGAGGAGCTTGGCGCGGACTGTTACGGACTGCCGCTCCTCTCTCTGGAGCCTCAGAGCCCCGATGACGCGGAGATGACGGCGCGGGCCATTTGCTGCGCCGATTGGCTCGTGCTGACGAGTCCGCGGGGTTCGGCGGAGCTCAGGAGGGTCATTCGTGACTTGAGAGGCATAAAGGGGCGCGTCGCCGCAATCGGCGAGGGGACGGCCGCGTCGCTTCGCGGGATTGGCATCGAGCCGGACCTGGTCGCCGGAGGGTCGAGCGATGACCTCGCCTCCTCGCTGCGCAAGGCTGTGAAACCCGGTGAAACCGTCGTTTTCGCGCGCAACGAGCGCGCCTCGAACGCGGCGTTCAAGGCGGCTCTCGATGCCGGTGCGTCCGTGTCGTCCGTGTCGACGTACAGGATGATACCCCGCCAGACGCCGGGCTTGGACATAATGATGGAGCAGTGGGAAGCGTGCGGTCTGGACGCCGTCATATTCGGCAGTTCTTCATTGGCGGAGGAATACGCGCGCGTGATTGGACGCCGGACAACCGCGAAGCTGATAGCGTGGGGTTCAGTCTGCGCCGAGACGGTCGAGAGAGTTTTCGCGAGGAAGCCGATTACGCTGCCTTCTCCGGATATGGACGGTTTGCTGTCTGTTTTGAAGCGCTTAAAGAGCTTGCGCGACGCTTGACTCGGGTAACCTCTTTCGCTTTGGATAGATTCCTGATATGATGAGTCCATATTAAGGAAACGCTGATTAATTTGGCTAAACAGCATTTTTACCGTTTAGGAACACAGACGCCGCAAGGGTTTAAGTTTAGGCCTCTGGCAATAAATCAGCCTTTTCTTGAGTAAGCGAAGTCGGGAAGCAGACCTCCATGTCTGCGCGGGTTCGGGGCGGGAGCACGGTACGTCCCGGTCGTTGGATGATAATCTGGGGGGATTGAGATGGCGTCTAAGAGGAGCTGGATAGCTCCGTTTGTTATGGAGTCTGGGCTGTCATGCGTTTTAGGCGATGTCTGCGAGTCTGTTGGAGGGTATGTCGAGAGGGTTGGAGGCTCTGCCGATGACGCCGGCGCGCTTCCATGCGACCCCTATCAGATATCCGATCTTATGAAGGCGCATGAAAAGCTGCTCGGGCGCTCCGTTCCAGAGGCCGGCGTATTCAGAACAACTGAGGCCCGAGTCACGCGCGGCGCGCAGGTAGCCTTCGTTCCGCCGCTGCCTTCATCCGCCAAGAGGCTCACGGACGAACTCTTCGAATGGCTGGACGAGCCGGGAGAGCACCCGCTGATTGCGTTTTCCATATTCCACTATCAGCTCCTCTGCATTCACCCATTTACAGACGGAAACGGACGTCTGGCAAGACTCTGGCATTCTGCCCTGATTGGGAAGTGGCGTCCCTCTCTTGCCTCCCTCAACCTGGAGGAAGCGGTAACCAGGGACAAGGCTGATTATCTTATGGCGCTCGAACGCTCGGACAGACAAAAGAACGCCGCGCCATTCGTACTTTACATGCTGAAGTTAATTCAGGGAGAGGTGGCGGCAAAAATAGCCGAAACTCCCAGCGTCACAGTCAAAGCGGCGGAACCCCCCGCGCGGTTGTCGGATTTTCTGGAGAGGCTTCTCCTCGTCTTTGACGGACGTACGCTGACCGGCGCGGAGGTGATGTCCGGCCTTCACATGTCCCACAGGGGGACCTTCAGAAAGAACTATCTCGATCCGGCAATCGAAGCCGATTTCGTCGAGATGACCCAGCCGGACTCCCCCAGGAGCCCGACCCAGAAATACCGGCTTACCCAGCTTGGCAAGGAAGCCGCGCAAAAAATAGAGTGACAACTTTCAGGAGGCGAATTAATTGGCTGAATTTAACCCAAAGGCGCTTTTCAGCATGAGTTACGGAATGTACATCGTCAGTTCCTGCTTGCCGGAAAAACCGAACGGACAGATTGCGAACGCCGCGATGCAGACGACAGCGGAGCCGGCGACGATCGCTGTCTGCCTGAATAAAGAGAACCTGACGGAAAGCTGCATCCAGGAGACGGGGCTCTTTGCCATATCCGTCCTGCAGGAGGAAGTTCCAATGACCTTTATAGGCACATTCGGATTCAAGAGCGGGCGGGATGTCAACAAGTTTGAGGGCGTGGATTACATCACCGGCGACCTCAACATCCCCATAGTCAGGGAGTGGAGCCTCTCCGCGTTCGAGGTAAAGGTCACCGGAAGTCTCGACCTCGGCACGCATACGCTCTTTACCGGCGAGATCGCCTCGGCCAGAGTGTTCAAGGATGGCGTCCCGCTCACATACGCGAACTATCACCTCGTAAAGAGAGGCAAATCTCCCAAGACGGCGCCTACTTTCGCGTTCAATAACATGAAATGACCGGCTTGGAGGCCGATGTTCCCATAGCGCGTCACGAGGGCGGGATGTACGAGCTTCTGGAGGAGTTATACGAGGAGTATAACCGAAGGGAGTACGTCTCGCCGGATCCGCTGGAGTTCCTGTATCATTACGATAAAGCGGCCGATAGGGAGGTCGTGGGGCTGATAGCTTCGTCGTTGGCCTACGGGAGAGTGACCTCGATTTTATCGAGTGTCCGCAAGGTTTTGAATGTACTTGGCGGCTCTCCGGCGGAGAGTCTTCTTGAATACGCGGGGCGGGAAAACTCCCATGACGCCATGGCGGAGAGGCTGGGCGGTTTTGTACACCGTTTCACGGCCTGCGAGGAGATGGCGAAGTTCCTTTATGGGACAGGCAAAGTCCTGCTCTCTTATGGGAGCCTCGAAAACCTTTTCATGGAGGGCATGTCGCCGGAAACACCACCCATTAGCGGCGTTTTCCCGCATCGAGGGAAAATCCTCGGAGCTATGGAGTTTTTCACGCGAACTCTCCTCGACCACGCGGGCCTCGAATCGTCTCATCTGCTCCCCCGTCCCTCAAAGGGGAGCGCTTGCAAGCGTTTGGCCCTATACATTCGCTGGATGGCGCGGCGGGACGACGTCGATCCCGGCGGGTGGAGATGCGTCCCAGCTTGTGATATTATTGTTCCGCTCGATACGCACATGTTTCGAATTGCGGTCGGGCTTGGTTTCGTGACTCGCAAAAGCGCCGACGGCGTGTCAGCGCTTCTTGCCACGGATGGTTTCGGCAGGCTGCGGCCGGATGACCCGGTCCGCTATGATTTCGCGCTTACGCGCTTTGGGATAAGGACAGGAATGTCAGTGGAGGAACTGCTCGCTAAGTTTAAGGCGGTTATGCGATAGACATCGATTGCGTCCTTTAATTTGATTTCAAATTGGTATGAGTTGGCCTGACATCTGTGCCGAAAAATAAGTAAAGGAGAATTTAAAGTGGACGCATCGGGTGCGGGAAAATCTCAGATGAATGGGGAAGACGAGCAGGAAAAGAGGTATTTTAACCGCGAGCTCAGCTGGATTCGCTTTGACAGGCGAGTGCTTGACGAGGCCATGGACAAGTCGAAACCTCTGCTCGAGCGCGTTAAATTTCTCGCGATATTTTCGAATAATCTCGACGAGTTCTTTATGATAAGGGTATCCGGGCTTTGCAGGCAGTACCGCGTCGGCGTAGCGGACCTTTCGCCCGACGGCATGTCCGTCGCCGAACAGCTGGCCGCGGTGAGGCGCGGGATAATGCCTGACTTGAAAAGGCAGACAGAGTGCTGGAACAGCGAGATTGTGCCGGAACTCAAAAAAAACGGCATAGAGATACTTGAGTACAAGGACCTCAAGGATAAACAGAAGAAGTATCTCGATAACTACTTTAGGAATGAAATATTTCCGACCCTCACCCCTCTTGCCTTCGATCCGAGCCACCCGTTTCCTCATATTTCCGGGCTGAGTATCAATATTGCGCTCGTCCTTACGGATGGGAAAAAGAGGGAGCTCTTTGCGAGGCTGAAGATACCGGAGTCTTTCCCTAGGTTGCTTCACCTCCCGGCGGAAGCGTCCGACAAGATGGAAAAGATGGGGCTCCGCCAGTCTGTCTCGGTCGAGAGGTTCGTTTGGATCGAGGACTTGGTAAAGGAGAACCTCGACTCGCTCTTTCCGGGCATGAAGATAGTGGAATCGGCGCTATTTCGCGTCACGCGCGACGCGGACTTCGAGATAGAGCTGGACGAAGCCGAGGATCTCATGCACAGCATACTGGAGAGCATCGACAGACGCCGCTTTGGCAGCGCCGTCCGCCTGGAGATAGAGAAGGGTTCCTCAAAGCGGATACGCGGGATATTGACGCGAAACCTTGAGCTCGAGCTATTTCAAGTGTACTCGCAGAAGGATCCGATAGGTATGTCGTCGATCATGCAGCTCTGCAAGCTGGATCGTCCGGACTTGAAGGATCGTCCCTTCACCCCCCGTCACCCGGCGGAGTTCAATGACAGGCATGGCATTTTCCACGCGATCGCGTCACGGGATGTGCTGCTGTACCACCCTTACGACAGCTTCAAGCCGGTCGTCGATTTCATACGGCTTGCCTCGAAAGATCCGGATGTGCTCGCAATAAAGCAGACGCTGTACCGTGCCGGCACAAACTCTCCGATAGTGGCCGCCCTGATGGAGGCGTGTCACGCTGGTAAACAGGTTGCCGCGCTCGTCGAATTGAAGGCCCGTTTCGACGAGGAGCACAACATAGGATGGGCGAGGACGCTGGAGAGCGCCGGAGTACACGTTGTTTACGGCCTGGAGGGCTTGAAGACCCACACTAAGCTCTGTATGGTGGTAAGGCGCGAGAAGGGCGGCATCTGCCGTTACGTACACTTGGGCACTGGTAACTATAACGCGATAACGGCCGGTATTTATACAGATTTTGGCCTCTTTACGTCAAATCCGGATCTCGGAGCGGACGTCTCGGATCTGTTCAACGTCCTCACCGGTTATTCGAAGCAGAAGGAGTACAGGAAACTGCTTGTGGCGCCAAACACGCTGAGGCAGGAGATAATTTCCAGAATCAACAGGGAGATCGAAGCGCATGACAGTGATGGCAACGGACACATAGTATTCAAACTGAACGCCATTTCGGATAAGGAGTGTATCGATGCGCTGTATCGGGCCTCGCAATCAGGTGTCAAGATAGAGCTTCAAGTGCGCGGGATCTGCTGCCTGAGGCCTCGCGTTCCCGGATTGAGCGAAAATATAACGGTGACCTCGATAGTAGGACGTTTCCTCGAACACACCAGGGCCTTTTACTTCCATAATGGGGGCAAAGAAGAACTCTTCCTCGGGAGCGCCGACCTCATGGAGAGGAATCTGGACAGGCGCGTGGAGACCTTGTTCCCGATCGAAGCCCAGTCGATACGGCAGAGGATTATAGATGTGATCCTGCCAGTGCATCTGAGCGACAACGCGCAATCGAGCAGCCTGACCCCGGAAGGAGAGTACGTCCGCAACACGCCTCCCGATGGTTCGTCCATGATAAATTCACAGCAATGGATGATCAACAATCCCACGACGGTATATCTGAATGACTGATCGGCCGTCCGTCTACGCCATCGGCGAGATATTGAGCAGGTTAGACGTCATGTCCCGCGAGATTCCGGGGGTGATATCATCGGAGGATCCGGAATGTCTCCACCGGATGAGAGTGGCGTCGAGGCGGCTTCGCGCGGCGCTTGGCCTGTTGGGTGAACAGGCCGGCATGGAGGACGCGCGTGGGTTCTTCAAACTCATCAGATCCGTCACGAGGCGTTTGGGCGAGGCTCGCGACATTGACGTACAGGTTTTATGGCTCGGGGAGTTCGTAAAATCACGAGCAAAAAACGAAATGCCCGGGGTGGAGCGTCTGATTCTGCGCCTCGTCCAATCCCGCGCGAAAAAGCAGCCGGCCATAACTCGCTTGCTCATGAACCTGTCGGATGGCGCGCTCATGTCCGACGCGAGAACGAAGCTAGAGAGCGCACGCATAGATTTGGACATGAAGGGCACAGGAGACGGCGCCGGAGACGTGGAGCGGGCCGTTAAGGTCATAGGCCTTCAGATAGAGTCCATGATGAGGCACTCCGTTTTTCTCTCGTCACCGGAGGCGTCGGACGCTCATCATCGTCTGCGAATCGAGATAAAGCGCCTTCGCTACGCGATTGAGATATACAGGGGGTTGTACAGCGATACGGAGGGCCTGGACCGTTGTATATGCGCCTTGAAGAAACTTCAGGACGCCTTGGGCGAACTGCACGACGCCGACGTTTGGATAGCCGCGGTCCCCGAACTTATGGAGCGCGAAAAAAAGTACACTGCCCGATACTACGGAAGCGAGAGGCCGTTCGCGAGACTGGCGGCCGGTTACAGGGCAATAGCCTCCGACAGATCGGCCTTCAGGGCATCACAGTACGGGACGGCGCTCGATCTTTGGCGTTCCACGGCAGAGCAAAACACTTGGGGGGATCTGCGCGTACTCCTCTACGAAGCCTACAGGAACGAGGCGGCGCGGTGGCCATGAAAAGCCCGCTTAAAACCGCGTACAGGTCATTTGTCGCGCCGATAGCGCGTAAAGTCATAAAGGCCTCGCGAAGAGATTTCCAGCGCGCGATAGTCGTTCCGCTGGACGGCGGTCTCGGCCTTCAGATGTGGAGGTACGCGATCGGACGCGCCGCGCGAGACGCCTCCAATCTTCCCGTGCTGTACGACGCCTCGCGCTTTGAGGGAGGGATCTCCGGCCTGGAGGGCGTTTTCCCGGCGATAGATCCGCAAAAAGCCCCGGACGCCCTCGCGCGGATATACAAGCGCTATTTTTTTACCGGCGATCCCGGCGGCGATCCGATGGTCTGCGACGCGTCACTTTTGAGTTCAAACGAGCCCCGTTACCTCGGCGGACGTTACCTGAACGCGGCTTATATAGGCGGCCAGGGGGACGCGCTTCTCGAAGAGTTTGCCTTTGGGCCGATCTTGTCGGACGAGTCGCGATATATATTCTCGAGCATCTACATGGAGGATCTGCCCGTAGCCGTGCATTTCGCGCCTGGAACCGTCTCGGAGCGCTATTTCAGCGTTGCCGCGAGAACGATGTCAGAGCGCCTAGCCCCCGCAAAGCCCGTTTTCTTCGTATTCATCGCCAAAGACGCCAAGGGCGTCGATATCTTGTCCGACACCGGCCTGGAATTCGTCTATGTCGACTGGGATCAGGGCTCAGAGCCCGTCCGCATGTACCTGATGTCCAGGTGCAAGCACTTCATCATATCAAACTCCCTCTTCAGCTGGTGGCCCGCCTGGCTATCGCGTGAATTATCGGATAAAATAGTGATGACGCCAGATAAGTGGCTCCCAGAAAGCCGCAAGGCTGACGCCGGCGCGATGACGCTGCCAGGGTGGACGGTTTTGTCGGGGGAGTGAGGGGCATGAGATTTTACAAAACAAGCGGCATATTGACTAACTATTGTATGAGGTTGAGGAGCTGTTCATTCGGATGAGGATGTTAAACGAGATTTGCCTAAATGAGCCACTAGGATCCGAGAAAGCGTTTACGCGCGATCAACGAGAAATAATAATATTTTTTACTTTATTGTACTTATGGCTGTCTGCAGGTCTTCCGTACAATATTATGTTTGATGCCAGTCACGACGACGGTCGTCAAATGGGGCAGGCAATCTCAATAGTAAAGGGTGACTGGCTTGGTGGTTATGACAATCTGACATTGGCCAAGGGAAGCTTCTTCCCGTTATTGATGGCGTTTTGTTATTTTGTCGGTATACCGCTTCTGATATCAATGCCGGTGCTTTATTCCTTGGCGTCGTTATCCTTCATCAAGGCGATTCAGCCTGCCGTAAAACGGCGATGGCCTTTGGTGGCGGCGTATGTGTTGCTCTTGTTCAACCCGGCACAATATTCCAGCTCTGTTTTGCGCGTTTATCGTGATGGGTGGAACAATTGCATCCTCCTATTATTATTATCTGGTGTGATAGGATTGACATGCCGGAAAGATAGGGCTAGTTTGCGCGGTCTTTTGCCGTGGTCGGTCATGTCTGGAATTGCCGGGGCTGCGTTTTGGGACACGAGAGAAGAAGCTATATGGATATTGCCTGTAATTCTTGGTTTATCATTGCTTATTATGTTTTCAATATTTCGAGGTCAGAGGAAACACCGGTTGAGCCGCCTCTTCGTCTTGCTTGTATTGCCAATTTTCCTTTGGTTTTTGTGCGTTCAGGCTGTCTGTTTTGTAAATTGGTGGAACTATGGCATATGGACATTGATCGAAACAAGATCAAAGAATTACAGTGAAGCACTGTCGCTTTTAGTAAAGGCCAAAACAGGCGAGTGGCGTCAGTATATAGCCTGTCCGCGCGATACGCGGGAAAAAATTTACACTGCAAGCCCTGTTTTCGCCGAATTGCGACCCTTCCTGGAATCTGGCCGGATCACTGCCTGGAAAAATATCTCAGAGGGATTGATAGGCGTCAAAGACGAATATGGCACTCATTTTATATGGGCTCTTCGCGACGCTGTTGCCGCAGCTGGTTATTATAAGAATGCTGTAAGCGCTGATGCTTTTTACGCAAGGCTCGCGTCGGAGCTAAAGGGAGCGTATCAAAAAGGGATTATCGAAAAAGAGCCGGGAAGCGTTTTAGGCGGATTGGGGCAGCCATTTAATCTCAGGCATGCTCGCCTGTTGTCCCGATCCTTGGTAAAAGGCATGAACATGATATTGAAACTTGACGGCTGGAATGCGCCAACAATGACGAGTTCCATAATCAGCGGTGAAGGTGTATATTTCAATCGTGATACTAGGCAGCTTGGCAATATAAATATAATGCCGCCATCCGACGTGATAATCGAGGGATGGTCTTTCATTTCTGGGGAAGGGAGCGGAGAGATTGTCCTTGAAAGAAAAGACGGGAAGTGGATAAATTGGAGTGGTTTTCGCGTTGAGAGGGATGATGTCAAGGAATGGCTCCTGACGCAAGGTTACGATTATCCAGGATCATCGAATCTTGGTTTCGTCATAGAAGCAGCAAAGTTGGGAAAACTGGAAAATTTATACATTCGTATCAAAGGAAGGGACGGCCAGGAAGGATTGTATGATGCAGCCGGGCAGCGCTGGGTGGAAGAACCTAAACTGCCAATTCTTTTCAAAATCGATAAAGTAATGGATGAAGACCAAGTCAGTCTTCGAGAAATCCTTGATAAGATGCGTAAAACGCAATTAATAAGAATCGCTACATTATATGCATACGCGACAAAGTGGCTTGTTTTTGCATCGCTTATAGTGGTTACGTCAGTTTTTATTCAAAGAATTCGTCGCAAACTCTTTTCATGTCTGGTGTTGCCATATATATGCGTAATGCTATATGGTGTGCCTATTTTACGTTTGGTATTATTAGCTTTATTGGAAGCAACCACTTTTCCAAACAGCATAAATGACATGTATATGTCACCAGCTTGGGTAGGTTTGTATGGGGCGATAGCGGTATGTATAGCTTTTTCCTGTGATATGCTACCGATAGAGATAAATGGAAAAACTAAAATCAATTTCAAATTGCATTTTAAAGGGGGTAAAACCGATCGAATACATTGAAAAATATCTGGAACAAGCTGGGAGAATAATCAGATCTATCGACAAAAAACAGCTCGAAAAGATGATAGACATACTGCTTTCCGTGAGGGAGTCCGGCGGGCGCCTGTTCTTCTTGGGCGTCGGAGGGAGCGCGGGCAGCGCGTCTCACGCCGTGAACGACTTTCGAAAGATATGCGGCTTCGAGGCGTACACCCCGGTCGACAACGTGTCAGAGCTGACCGCCAGGACTAACGACGACGGGTGGGGATCGGTGTTCTCGTCGTGGTTAAATGGCTCTAAGATCCGCCATGGGGACGCCGTTTTTGTATTTTCGGTCGGAGGGGGGAGCAGGGAGAAAAATATAAGCGCGAACATCGTGGAAGCGCTCGTCCTCGCAAGGGAAAAGGGCGCCTCAATCCTTGGTGTCGCCGGCAGGGACGGCGGCTACACGGCACAGGTGGCGGACGCGTTTGTTTTAATCCCGACACTGGACCCCGAGACGGTCACCCCGCTTGTCGAATCCTTTCACGGTTTGATCTGGCATCTGCTGGTCAGCCATCCCAGGCTAAAGGCAAACGAGATGAAATGGGAGAGCGTAAAGTAGGTCCAGCGATGGCCAACAGAGCCATCTTCCTGGACAGGGACGGCGTGATAACCGCGAACGTGTACTACGAAAGATGGGGGGAGTGGGAGGCGCCGATGACGCCTGACGACGCGGTAATCCTCCCCGGCGCGGTTGACGCGATGCTGATGCTGCGACGTGCGGGATTCCATCTCTTCATAGTCTCAAACCAGGGGGCCTCCGCGAAGGGCAAAGTACCGCTGGCTACGCTCGCCTCGACGATAAAGCACGTGGAGGGCGTCCTCGTAAAAGAGGGGGTCGAGATAACCGAGTCGTATTATTCTTTCACTCATCCGAGGGGGACAGCCGAGTACTTTTCAGGCGCGTCCCTGGAGAGGAAGCCAAGCCCCTATTTCCTCCTGGTCGCGGCGGCGAAATACGCCATAGACCTGCCGGGCTCGTGGATGATAGGGGACAGGGACACGGACGTGCTCTGTGGGCAGTCGGCGGGATGCAAAACCGTTCAAATCGAAGAAGTTCATGGTAGAATAGCCGATGGAAATAATTACGAAACCAACCCTGATTACAGGGCAGAGTCATTATACGACGCCAGCCGGATAATTTTAGGCATGACGAGCCGAGGAGGTCATGCATGATGCGAAAGACAGACGATTTGAAGGTAAAAATTTTTATGGACGGCGCCGACATAGAATCCATAAAAAGCCGCGGCGCCAGCTTCCCGTTTGTCAAAGGCTTTACGACAAACCCGACGCTCATGAGGAAGGCTGGCGTGGGCGATTATCAGTCTTTCGCCAAGCAGGCCATTTCCGCCGCTTGCGGTTTGCCGATATCGTTTGAGGTGTTTTCCGACGAGTTTGACGACATGGGGCGCCAGGCAAGGATAATCGCGTCATGGGGGCCGAACGCGTACGTTAAAATCCCCGTCACTAATTCCAAGGGGGAGAGCTCGCGCGATTTGATCAAAAGCCTCTCAAAAGACGGCATCTCTCTCAATGTTACGGCAATCCTTACGTTGGGGCAGGTCAAGCATGTGGCAGAGGCCCTTGATGAAGACGTGCCGGCAATCGTGTCCGTCTTTGCCGGCAGGATAGCCGACACGGGGCGCGACCCAGTGCCCGTCATGAAAGAGTGCCTTTCTGCCCTAAAAGCGCGCCCTAATGCGGAACTCCTCTGGGCAAGCCCCAGGGAATTATTGAATATAGTCCAGGCTGACGAGGCTGGGTGCCATATCATCACGGCAACGCCAGGCCTCATCTCAAAGCTGAAACTGCTAGGCAAGGACCTCGAGGAGTTCTCTCTGGAGACCGTGAGGATGTTCCGTGACGATGCCGTTGCAGCAGGATTCCTGCTATGAAGAAAAGAGCGAGGGGTTTTTGTATATGTGCGTTGTGGTAGTAGGCGGTGCCGGCTTCATAGGCAGTCACGTAACGAAACGGTTATTAAAGGAAAACATCGCTGATTATGTTAAAGTTTATGATAATTTTTCTTCAGGTACAGAGTCTCATCTATCAGAAATAATGGGCGATTCGCGTCTTTCTGTTGTACGAGGTGATGTCAAGGATATCGAATATTTGACAGAGGCATTTGTTTCAGCGGATCAAGTGTGGCACTTCGCGTCGAACCCGGACATCGCGAAAGCCATGTCTCAACCTGACGTTGATTTTTGGGAAGGGACATATCTCACGAACAACGTCCTCGAAGCCATACGGCGTACTAGTGTAAAAGAGCTGATTTACGCGTCCGGTAGCGGGGTTTATGGCGAAACAGGGCATCTCGCGACTGGAGAGAACTACTCACCTATGCGCCCCACATCGACATATGGTGCGTCGAAATTAGCCGGGGAAGCGCTAATATGCGCCTATTGTCACATGTTTGACTTGAACGCGAGGGCATATCGCTTTGCAAACGTCGTTGGTCCAAAGCAGACTCATGGTGTTGGATTTGATTTTGTTCGCAGATTGCGTGAAAATCCAGAGAAACTAAAAATTCTTGGGGACGGACGACAAAGTAAATCTTACATTCACGTAGAAGATGTTATTGACGCGATACTTACGTCAGGTAATCACGCGCAAAAACCTTTCGATGTTTTTAACGTCGCAACGGGGGATTATATTACTGTTAAAGAAATAGCGGATCTTGCGCTTGAAGTTATGAATCTATCAAAAAATAGGGTATTTTATGAGTATGCGGGTGGAGATAGAGGCTGGAAAGGCGATGTCCCGATAGTCCGCTTCGACCTCTCAAAAATACACATTACAGGATGGAAATCAAAGCTCAATTCGAAAGAAGCCCTGCGTTCGGCAATGCTCGCGATGAGAGAGGAGTTGTAACCACATCCCAAATGAATAATGACGATATCGGCGGTAACAAAAAAGAGGACTGGGATGAGCGTTGGAGCATGACCGCATCCATGGAAAATTTTATTCCTGGGCCTGCATGGCGAAAACAATTGATTTTAAAATTTTTACGGCGCTATACTACGGAGTCAGATTTAGTTGCTGATTTCGGTTGCGGGTGTGGGGTTTTTCTTAGTCATCTTGTGCGTGAGATGCCTGGAATTCATCCTATTGGCATAGACCAAAGTGAAACGGGATTGAAATATGCGCAACAGCAAATTCCAAGCGCGGACTTTTTCCTCTGTGATCTTTCACAAGATAGAGAAAGTTTTTGTAAGGAAATACAAGGAAAAATCCATTTGGCTGTCTGCTCAGAAGTATTGGAGCACATGGAAAATCCAATTATTGCGTTGAAAAATATAAAATCATGTCTTGCCTTTAACGGGATACTCATTGTTACGGTTCCAGGGGGGCCATTAACCTTTTACAAGAAAAACTTGGGGCACCTGAAGCACTATACGAGCACCTCTTTAGGTACGCTTTTAGGAAAGGCTGGTTTTAATGTAATCGATATATTTTGTGCGGGTTTCCCATTCTATAATCTTTATGAGGTATTGATAATGCTTAGAGGCAAGAAGCTCATAAAAGATGTTGAAAATTCAAAGACTTCTGGATTTTCAAATATGCCGGCAAGTGTGAGAGTGGCATCTGCTTTTTTTCGCTTAGTGATGAATTTTAACATAAATTTTACTCAATGGGGATGGCAGCTTTTAGCAATTGCGCAAAAAAATGAAGAGGAACTTGGGTAATGAAGTGCGATCGTGAGACTCTTATTGATCCTGATATTTGCCTTTTGTTTCCTAAAAAAGAAATTGATTCTCCCGAACTGACCATTTTAGTCCCCGCGTTGAACGAATCCCTTACTATAGGTGAGTTTGTGGGATGGTGCATAGAAGGTGTTAATAAGGCTGGCGTTCGAGGCGAGATACTTATAGTGGATAGCTCCACAGATAATACTTCTGAAATTGCGCTGGCCTCTGGGGCGAGAGTGCTGAAAACACCCAAACGTGGTTTGGGGCGCGCCTATATTGATGCTCTTCCGTTCGCGAGAGGGAAATACCTCATTTTGGGAGACTGCGACCTCACTTACGACTTTAGGGAAATCGCTCCCTTTGTGGAAGCAATGCGGAGTGGCGCGGATTTCGTTATGGGATCACGTTTTAGTGGCTATATAGAAGAGAATGCCATGCCTAAACTGCATAGATATTTTGGTACTCCGCTCACTACGTGGATTTTAAACCGTCTCTACGGAACGCGTTTTTCCGATATCCACTGCGGAATGAGAGGGATAACGAAAGACGCATTTGAGCAAATGCGGATGGAGTCTCAATCTTGGGAATACGCGTCTGAGATGGTGATAAAAGCAGCAAAATTGCGAATGAAAATTGAGGAGGTTCCAATCCGTTTTTATAAGGATAGGGAAGGGCGGCTGAGCCATCACAGACGCTCTGGTTGGCTTTCACCTTGGCGTGCGGGGTGGATTAACTTGAAGGCTATGCTATTGCACGCGCCTGACTTCTTCTTCTTGAAGCCAGGTTTGTTTTTATTTGTAATTGGATTGATATTAACATTTCTCGGAGGAACTCAATCGACAATAGGAGCGCTATCCTTCAGGTTGCATTGGATGTTGCTGGGTGTATGCGTAACGCTGGTAGGTTTCAGTTCTTTTCAGATTGGTGTAATAGGCAAGCTATGGCACGGTTACCATCAAAATTTTGAATTGAAATCTAGACGTTTTTTTTCGTATAACAAGGGTATGTTATGTTCAACTTTGTCATTTATACTCGGATTAATCCTCATAACTCCGTCGTTATATAGATACTTACGCGAAGGCTTAACGCTTCCAGATGTACAATACACCGGAGTGTTTGGTTTGTTGCTTATCATATTGGGTTTTCAGATTTTCGGTTTTGCCATATTGTGTGAGCTGATATCGACGAGGAAGAGAAGATGACAAATTTTCAGGTTAGGGGAGAAAAATAATACTATTTAAGATTTAAGGAGTTTTCACTGGATCAGATATAATCTTCATATTTTGAGACAGGGGGTCAAGTCAAGAGATTATGATAATCACCCGCTCCCCGCTCCGCATATCGCTCGGAGGCGGCGGCACCGACCTCCCCTCTTATTATCGCGCGCATGAGGGTTTCTTGATTGCGGGCGCGATAGACAAGTATGTCTACGTCTCCGTGCTGCGCCCTTTCACGGAGGGGATATTCCTCAAGTATTCCCATATTGAAAATGCCAAGGGCATAGAGGAGATAAAGCAC
>JAISYM010000128.1 GCA_031269875.1 Synergistaceae bacterium | reverse complement strand
ACGAGGCGGTTACGTTCTTCTTTCGGACGATGCGCTGTCATACCCAATACAAACCCCTCCATTCTTCACTTTCACAGAGAGGCAGTCTATCGCTTTTCGCTCCGCCTTTACAGGTGACGCCCTATTTGACGCTTACGGAGCAACCGCGAATCAGTGCCAAGACAATATCAGAGAAAATTGTGATGTCATCTCGCGGAGTGCAGAAGAACAGGAGTGCAGAAGAACATTGACGGATTGAAAAAACTTGAGATGGTTGAGCGCGTAGGCTCAGCCAAGACCCGCCACTGGGTCGTGAAAAACCCGGATCTCTGGTGCTTGCATCGGAACTGCGGCGTATCCTTAAGCGCAAAGAAGCCGCATAATAATTGAATATGGGTATTTACTTCGTAACGGACACAACCAGAACTCTCAATGCCGCGTAAACCCCAAACAATCAAGCTGTGTGTTTCTCAAACCGTACCGTTCCATCGCCTTGAATATCCATTCGTGATTCCGAATTTATCGAGGAGCCTGCCGCAAAAATGATTGATAATGTCGTCAATCGTCTGTGGTTTATTATAAAAGGAAGGCATTGGGGGAATTATACAGACCCCCATTTTTGACAACTTCAACATATTTTCAAGGTGAATCGTACTTAGTGGCGTCTCGCGAGGGGCAATAATCAGCGGGCGCTGTTCCTTGAGTGAGACATCCGCACAACGGGATATCAATGAATCCGCGTAACCATTGGCAATGGCCGAGAGCGTCTTCATACTGCAAGGAACGATCAGCATTCCGAGCACGAGAAAAGATCCGCTCGAAATACAGGCATCTAACTGATTGTTGTCATAATAAAAATCACACAGTCCCTTAATATAATCAACGGACTTCTCGCTCTCTATCTCTATATTTTTGCAAGCCCACTCGCTCAATATCAAATGAACTTCAAAATCACCTGTTTCCCTTAGGATTTCTAGCAAACGTATACCGTAGACGACACCCGTAGCACCAGAAATGGCTACTATAATACGTTTTTTCATAAGGGTCCCCCCTCGTAAAATCATAACCACATGTAGAGTTGTGGACAAAAAGTAAATATGACTAAACATACCAGATACACAAAGAAGAACGGTACAATTGATTTTGCTATGACTTCCATAGGTTTATTAAAGATACCCTGGATTACGAATAAATTCAACCCGAAAGGAGGGGTAAACATCCCTATGGCGAGATTTATTGTGAAAATAATCCCCGCGTGAATTGGATCTATTCCGTGCGTAGCGGATATTGGTATGAAAACAGGAGCAAGGATTAGTATCGCCGATGTCGGATCGAAAAACGCCCCAGCGATTAAAAGCACTATATTCATCAACACGAGGAAAGATACTTCACTCAGACCGCTCAAAGCATTTCCAAGCATGGCAGGTACTTGCGCTATAGCTAAGGCTTGTGAAAAAACCGTGCTCGCTGCAATTAATATAAATATTTGACCGGTCAATTTTACCGTATCCCGCAAGCATGCGATGATTATTTTCCAATTTATCTCGTTGAATATAAACTTTGCTACTATCAATGCGTAAACAGCTGAGATAGCCCCAGCTTCGCTAGGAGTGAAAATCCCTCCGTAGATACCACCCAAAATCAGAACCGGCAATGATAGCGCTGGCAATCCGCGCCAGAGCGATTTCATTGCGTAATTAATATCGAATTTATTGTCAGGCGATACCGGCTTACTCTTTTTTACGAGATACGCAGAGAGAAATAAACCTATAATCAGCGCTGGAATGATTCCGGCCTTGAACAGCCTGCTTATCGAGACGTTAGTCGATGTAGCGAAAATGATCATATTAATGCTCGGAGGCATTATAATCGCGAGCGCTCCGCATGAAGCAAATAAACCAAGTGCAAAACTCTCCCCAGAATCTTTGCTTACTATCGGAAACATCGCTTTGCCTATTGTCCCAGCGGCGGCAGGGGCGGAACCGGACATCGCGCCGAAAACCTCATTAGCGCATACGGCTGCAATGCTTATCCCGCCGCGCGCGCGAATCAACCACGGGGTAAAACACCCGACAAGTCTTGCAGCTATGCTGGTGCGTTCCATAACACACCCGGCAAAGAGAAAAAATGGAACCGCGCTTAGGCTAAATTTAGCTACACCATCAAACATACTTGTTACCAACATATCCGCAGGAACGCCATAACCAAAGATGAGGAGATACCCACCGCTCAGCAGGAGACCGGTGTAGATTGGAAAGCCAAGCATCAGGGGAACGAATAAAAACAGTAAGGTTATCATTTCGTATCAGCTCCTTGTTCTTCAATCGTGGAGTTTCCTTCATTTTCCAATTTAGTTTCCGGAAATAAGGCGAGTATACTGGTCATGGCAATCAAAACGAAACTTATCAGAATCACGAGGTATATAGTCCAATAAGGCAAATCCAAAACCTGTGTGTTAATTTTGAGGTCATAGTTGCGCAACATTATGTCCAGGCTTATCTTTGCGATATACAGTGCAATAATAACAATTGTGAGCTTACATATTAAATCGACAAAACTTTTGAATTTTTCCGGGAAAAGATTATAGATTGCAGTCATATTGAGATGTTCTCGGTGCTCCTCCAATAGAGGAAGCGAACAATAGACCACCCATACAAGCGAAATGACGCAAACTTCCTCGCTCCATCGCAATGGATGATTTAATAAATATCTCATAGCGGTGTTTAGAGTCGCAGACGATACACAGATCACCATGGCTATTATAGAGAGCGAATTTATAGCCCCATTTAATTTATTAACGTATTTTCGTATCGCATTAATCATCGAATCACTCCTCGCATTAAACCTCGTTTGGGCTATTTGATTATCAGTGTCTGCATAAAGGCGTTGCCAAGTTCTAGGGTATCAAAATCATTCAATCGAATGCTGTTTGTTTAACTTAGAGCTCGCCCATACCCTAGAAGCTTAGCAACGCAAAATTTAGTGTTTCCGGCAAACTAGGTCAAATATCGCGCGTTTCTTTTGGTTCATAAGCTTTTAAAGTGATCGTATATGGGCTTAGCCTCTGGATTATCTTTAAGAAATATATCGTGTACTGATAGCGCTCTCTTAACAAGTTCGTCATGGAATTCCGGTGAGGTTATGATCACATTTACTCCGGCATCTTTCATAATCTTTATAGACTCTTCCTGCATCACTCTCGACTGTTTATCAGCCAGCGGTTGAACTTCCTTGGCCGTTTCAATGATTGCTGATTTGATGTCTTCAGGCAGCTTATCGAACCATACTTTGCTGAGCATAAAAATAGTCACTTCGGCACCTTTTGGTTCGTAAAAGAGATTTTTTGCGACCTCGAAATACTTCCCTTGCTGACAGAATGTCGGCGAACTTTCTAAACCATCTATTGTCCCTTGCTGTAACGCGGTGTAAAGTTCTGGCACGTCCATAGGGATCCCAGTCGCGCCCCACGAAGCGTATTGATCCTGCAGTACCTTTGCACCCATCACACGTATTTTTTTACCTGCCAAATCTTTAATCGAATTTATTGGAGCGTTTATAAGCGTAATCCTGTCACCGTGAGGGTAAAAGCTCGCGGTGAACACCTCGCGCGTTGCCAGATAATCGCGCAATTGATCACCATCCTTCGTATTTAAAATCTCCGTCGCGCTCCAAACGTCTTTGAACATATATGGCAGGTCTACGACATTTGCTACGCTACAGAACCCTCCTAGGAAGGCTGTCGGTTCAAGCAAACCATGGACGGCCCCTGCCTGAATGCCTTGAAGCATCTGAGCATTGCTCCCTAGTTGGCCCGCTGGGTATAATTCTACCGAAATCTTGTCGCCAATTTTCTCTTCCAGCAGCTTCTTAAATTGTTCCATTTCATAGTACTGTATGTCTTTGATCGTTGTAGGGGTGCCTACTCTCATGACGATTTTAGCGGGTGACGCAGCTTGAGCGATACCACCACTTAAGGCGCACAACATTATCGACAGCGAAGCGAAAATAGCTATTTTCCTCAGTAAATTCATAACTGCTACCTCCCAATCGTTTGTAAAGCAAGGGCCAAAACACACTATATAATTAAATATATGTATCGCTAGTGGATTTTGGCCTTGTGCCAACCACAAGATTAATTGTTTTTTGAATTTGTCCGTCAACCTATATACTTCGACAAGTCAAGCTCCCTTGCGCCCGGAACACTCACCGTATTAGGGAATCCAACAAGCGGCTTAGTCGCATCGATCCCTATTTTTGTCACGAGGAGTTCATTTTCGACAGTCGGGTCAAGGGCGTTGGTTTTAGCTCCAGGGATCATGAATAGATTATCCCTAGGCCGCATTCTTGTGTTTATAGCCAGTAACATCTTCGAATCGTTGAATATATCCACATCATCATCGACCACTATGCAGAGCTTGATGAACGGGTCAGCCCCAATCGCCGCGCAGATGGCATTCTTTGCCTCTCCTTCGTGTCTTTTTTTGATGCTGATGTAACATGCGAAACGGCACGTGCCGGATGGAGGCATGTACACATCTACTACAGTCGGGCAAGCGGTTTTCACAGCGCGATATATAGATCCAAGGCGTGGTGTACCACCAAGGAGCATATGATCAATATGGCCGTTGAAGCAGTCAAAATATATCGGATTTTTGCGCATAGTTATTGCAGTTATTTTTATAAACGGATTCTGGCGTTGTTTTCCGTAAACAGTTGTATATTCACCGATGGGACCGTCCAATGTAGTCTCTTGCGTCTCCACATAACCCTCCAAGACTATTTCCGCTTCAGCTGGAACTTCTAGGTCGACTGTTTTACATTTGACCAAACGTAACGGTTCTTTTATAAAGCTGCCCATTATCGTATATTCATCAATGCCGAATGGTACAAAGCTGAGCGCACCCAAATATACCAGTGGGTGATGCCCTATAGTAATTGCTACCGGCATTTTTTCTCCCTTTGCCTGCCACTTATCGAACAGTAGGCGCCCGTGACCCGTTTCCGCGAAATGAACGCCGATTTGGTTTTTTGACTGGACGAGGTGCCTGTACATCCCGACATTGCGTATGCCTGTCTCTGGATCTTTCCCGACAAGCATTCCGCAGGAAATGTACGGCCCCACTTCTTCCGCGTTATGCGTGAAAACAGGAAATTTTGTAAGGTCAACCTCATTTCCAGTATATACGACTTCCTGAACAGCCGCGTCACTTACCATAACCGGGGCTATGGGGTTCACTTCAAGTTCGCGAATGGTACGGTTAAGGTTTTTACTGTCGACACCGAAAGCAATTGCGATACGGTCTCTATCCGCAAAAACATTGCTCACCACGGGGAAATCATAACCCTTTACCTTTTCGTAATATACGGCGGGATAACGATTTTCGTGCTGCAACTTTTCGAGTACTGCTGACGCTTCAAATTTTGCATCCACCTCGCGCTTGACAGTCAAAAAATGATTCTTGTCTGCTTTAATACTTTCCAGAAATGATTTTAAGTCTATCATCGGAATTCCTCCTTTAAAAAATCAATCTAAAAAATCTCTCTAATGGTCAGCACCAACATTCTGTCTCGATATCCTCTTGAGAGATCACCCTTAATCACACCACCTCCACCATTAGTTTTTTACTTCGACACTACCCTGACGACGCCTTCGGTTGCGTTCAGATAAACATAATCTCCCGTTTTTATCTGACTTATGTCTACTTGATCCACCATTGGCAGTTCGGCCACAATAGCTCCGATAGTGACTACCGACTCAGCCGCTCTGTTGATGATCCCAACCGGCCCGACGCAATTTTTTACTGCGTCGTACAGCATGTATGATCCGCCGGTCGAACCCTTTGAGTGCGGGAATACCAAGATTTTTCCCTTGAGACACGAACCTTCAATCTCATGTTTGCGTTCGATAATTACGCCGGTTTTAGGGTTTACTGTGCCCATAAAAGAGATCGGATCTTTCGTGACAATAGCCTCACCTTCTGTTTCGCCTTCTACTATACAGCGGCCTTTCAGCGTTTTTTCGGACATTTTTCAACCTCTCCACTCGCCGCTTACGGCAGATTTTATGCAGTCGCTAGTATCGAGCAGCAGAGGTTGCATATTCCACAAGCCAGGAGCGTAGTGAGCCATTTTCCCGGAATTAGTGGCGACAGTCTGGTATTTGCGCTCAGTCAGCGTAGCACAGAGTACGGGACATGTATCGCAGATGATCTCTCCTCCTGCATCTGTGATCATCTTGCTGTAACCCATTGTGTCCGCCAGTGATTTAACCTGCCTGGAAGCACATACCCACAAACCTGTTTTAATTTTTTTGCCAGCGATCATTTTTGCGATGTCGCGTATTTCAATTATTGACGTATGTGGACAACCTAAAACCACAAAATCAATGGCACCAGTAAGGTAAAATTTTTCGCAAACTCTGTCATGTTCGTCTTGACCAAACATGACAGCATCGACGTTGCTCCTTACGACGTCGCTTTTTCGCGAGGCTTCGGGGGTGATGCCTATCATATGGAACAGCGCAGCAGCGCCGGATGAAGCCAATGCGGCACCGAGAGCCTTGAGATTTTCAATAGACGGGCGCGATTTAATCCCCTCGAAAACAGGAATATCTTGTCCCACTAAAAGTCCTGCGAAATATCCCAATACCGCGTAATCTTTATCCGTTTCGGGCTGCTTTTCAACCCTTATCAGATGCGTACCCTTACGATTCTCGTCGAGATGGAGGCCGTATTCGGGAACTCTACCAGTTATTGCGGCGGCAAGCGCAGTAGGGCCTCCTTCTCGATTGGTGCGAGCACCTAAAACAGAATTGGCAAATACGATTGCCGATGATTCTCCCCATGCAATATGCTCCCCAAACGATGGAACGCTGCCGACAAAATAGGGAGTGCAGGTGTTTGTAGTGATCGCGCCCATTTTTTTGTAACATTCACACAATTCCATTTGCTTGTTGGAAAACTCCGCTGGGAAGCCAACATTTTCCCAGTTTTCATAATCAATGCCAATCGTGTTGAGCGTCGCCGGAATCTTAAATTTCACGCTCTGGCTGGCTTCTTTGACGTAATTCAGCCCGGCGTCCCCAGTGACGCGATAAGAAACGCCCGGAGTATGGACGTTGTTTATCTTTATCATCCTTTCAGCGCCGAAAATCTTACCCAATGTCACCAATACTTTCATGTTCTTCCGGGTCATTTCACCGTAAACTCCGTCCAGCATGCGTTGTTCTTCATCAGAGAGACGCATCCTTATTGCCTCCTAATTCAGTCTGACCTAGTCTGCAAGCTGTGATAAGAAACCGAAGACCTTGCGTCCCGCAAAGATACTCCTTGTGCTATCTTATTTGATATAGCCTCTTCCTTCTCAAATATTTCTTCAGCTATCTGTAATAACTGCTCCAAGCGCTCTGCTGGTATGACGATAACACCGCTGTCGTCTCCGAGTACGATATCGCCCGGTTTAACCTGAACTCCCGATACCGACACCTTGACGTTCGTGGCGTCGACCTCAACTCTGTCCTTGCCTGTCACCATATAGCAACCCTTTGTGAAAATAGGGTAGCTGTACTCGTGGATGACGCCAACATCACGGCATACTCCGTCGATGACAGTCCCCTCAATCCCGCGCAAACTGGAAGATTGAGACATAAGGCCTCCCCAAACTGTGCAATAATTACGTCCCGCGTTGTCGATGACGACGACCTCTCCCGATTTTACATCGTCAAGAAAGTCACCAACAGTCCCGTGTTCCACCCCACACGGCACGTAGTGAACCGTGAACGCCGGCCCGCAAATAGACCTGCATCTGACAACCTGCTTGATATTGAGCAGACCACACGCTATGCCCATCCTGTCCATCGCATCGGAAACAGAGCAAGTGCCGTATTTAAGAAGCCGCTCCTTTATTATTTCGTCAAAGATTTTCGACATTATATTCACCTCACAGAGTTAGACATCCTTATTATTATTGAATTAGTTTCTTAAACCGGTAAATTTCGATGGTCGACTTCCCTTCGTTCAGCAGTTTCAAAACCTCTATTTCTTTCTTGGCAATTGCCTGCGCGTTTACGAGAACCTCTTCAGCAACATCTTTCCCCACCACCACAACCCCGTCGCGGTTGCCGACAACGATATCGCCGTTATTCACCATGACACCGCCACAGACTATACTGATTCCACTAACGCCTATTACCTCTTTTTGTGTGCCGCCTGATGCAAAGCCACGGCAGAATACGGGAAAACCCAGCTCTTGAATTTCGTTAGCATCCCTGACCGTGCCATCTATGACAAGCCCAGCTATGCCGCGACACATACACGCAGTTGCCATAATCTCTCCAAAGTGCCCTCCACGACAGTAATCGTCTACGTCAACCACCAAAATGGAACCCTCGGGAGCCTCGTAAATAGCTTTATGGATGGCTGCATTGTCCCCTGGGTGCCCTTTTACAGTAAAAGCAAGCCCCGCCATTTTGCAAAGAGGGTCTATCGGTTTGATGCCTACGTCCATATTGCCACACTTACCGTTTGCGTCACATATATTCCCTAACGGCAATACTTTGAAAGCTTCTGTCAATTTCTTCATCTGCCAAATGCTCCCTCTGTTCTATTTCAGCATTTTTTCATAGTTATACTTTTCATCCACATCTATCATGGGTCTCCCTGACTTTATTTCCTTTATCATATCTTCTTCCTTTTTATATAGTTCCAACGCCTTACCCATCACATCGTCAAGGCGTTCAATCGGTATTATCACAACCCCGCTTTTGTCTCCAAAGACAATATCACCCGGCCGAACCTGTACTCCGCCGAATTGAACCATCGTGTTGGTCGATTCTTCCATAACGCGGCCGCGTGCCGTGGCGACTACGGCGCCTCTCGCATATACGTTGAAACCGCATTCGACGCAGTCGTCGATATCACGGCAGGCACCGTCTATCACTACTCCGTTAACGCCTTTCATCTTCGCCCCATTGGCTAGTATGCCGCCCCAACATGATGTGTCCAAACGTCCGCCGTTATCTATAACTATTACGTTCCCCGCTGACGCGGCATCTATAGCTTTGACTCCGAGGTGGTTTTTCCCTTTTGTAAGACCTGCCGCCGTCATTTTCAATGTAACGGCTTCTCCCAAAACTTTCGTCATCGTGTGCCACATCGGGCGGATACCGTATGTGGCTCCTCTTAAATTTAATGCGTCCAATGCGTCGGATATATTTGTAGTGGACAGGTCATCGAACTTGGATCGGTATTTCTCGTCGAACGAATTCATAAAAACACCCCTCTTCGTTAATTAACTGGATTCAATAGGAAAACCATCCGATCCTTTGCTGAGGACGATGCGTCTGCACCACCTGTCGTCGTTATCTGGATAGTCTTCACGGTAATGGGTTCCACGGCTTTCCTCTCGGATAAGTATCGCCTGTGCCAAAATGCGGCCAACGGTCAATCTGTTTTTTAACTGAACTGAAACTGCTTTTTTATCATGTTCATCTATAAAATCAAAGACCTTTTGAATACCTGCTTTATTTCTTATGATTGTCATGTAGCGAAAATAAATTTTTTCGCTTTCTTTAATAATTTTCAGTTCATCTTCAGATGCGAGCATGCTGGCGATATCCATATCTTTCGCTCTGGTGTTTTTATTGCCAAAACGCGTACGAAGCGCCGCAGCCTGTCCCGCTCTGTACCCAAAAACCTGCGTATCTGTGAGATTATTACCCCCGGGCCTGTCCGCGCCATGTACCCCGCCGCTTACTTCGCCCGCCGCGTACAAACCTTCGATTCCCGTAAACCCATCTTCGTCTATTAGGATACCCCCGTTAAAATTCTGAACGGCGATTTGCAGTTCGATAGGGTGCACGGCAAGGTCAATCCCACATCCAAGCAGCGTATCGTAAGTAATGGGTACGCGTTGCCGAAGCTTTTCCTTTGGTATGTGAGTCACATCAAACCAGACTCCTCCGTTTGGAGTGGCCCTTCCCTCCTCAATTTCTTTGAAAATCGCAATATCAACGTACTTTGAGTCTGTCCGCACCGAAAACGGGTATGACATAGCCTTTAGCTCCAACGCTTTTGCCGCCAGCGCTTTGCTTCCGCAATAACTTTCCAAGAAATCGATGCCGTTTGAATTCGTGAGCCTCGGTTTAAAGCTCCAAATATGGCTGTGAATGATAAATTTCAAGCCTTGTTTCGCTACAGCCGGGCCGCATTGGAAAAACTCCATATTTACAAATTTGCAACCAACACCATACGCCATTGCCCACCCATCGCCAGTCTGCGTAGGCGATGAGACGTTGAGACGGAACATCCCGGGAGAACCGCCAGTCGCCAGCACAACCGCGCAAGTGGAGATAAATACAACGCGGCTTTGCTGCAAAATTATCCCATACGCCCCGCTCACGGCACCGTTTTCATCAGTGAACAGGCTTATAATCTTTATGTTTTCAAGTATTTTTACTCCATTTTGAATAGCAGCCATCTTCAAAACACGCACAATTTCACGTCCCGTATCACCACCGCACGTCAAACTTCTGGCCTTTGTACATCCAGACAGTTTTTTCTGGTGCGGTCTTCCGTTAGAACTATGGAAAACTAGTCCCATATCCATAAGTTCCAGAACGCGATCAGCAGATTCTCGCGCGATTAGCCCGCATAATTTTGGCTCGGCCAATCCTCCACCGGTCTGAATCATGTCATTCTCGAAAATTTCTACCGTATCCCCATCGTGTTCATAGTCGAATGGGGCGTTGATCCCCAAAGCCTCGGAGGCAACCATATTCGTACTGCCGCCAACTTCGCATCGGGAATCCGCCACCATTAGGACGTAAAGATCCGGACGGACTGCTGAGACCTCCAGTGCTGCCCGGATCCCCGCGGCTGCCCCACCGACTATCAAAACATCGCAATCGATTCTTTCCATTTCAACCCCTCTTCAGCAATGGACAATGCTAAGCCCCTACCAGGCGCTTAAACACGTACCTGGGGGCGCGCTATGGAAACCGCGTTAGCGGGGCATACTTCGACACACATCCCGCATCCGTCACATTTCTTGCTATCGATAATCGCTCCGATTTTCGTAAGAGATATGGCGTCGTAGAAGCAACTACGCTTGCATATACCGCACTTAGTGCATTTGTCTGTGTCGATTTTGGCGTAAACACCAACTGGCTGGCGCTCAACTTCAGACGTCTTGAGTATGTTTGACAGGGCTATACCGCGAATCTCGTCTATGGACTTATACCCCTTCGCTTCCAGCCAAAGATTTATGCTTTCGGCCCATCTTTTGCTTACGTCATAACCTTTCAGCATAATGCCTATCCCGGATTGCACCAGCGTTGCCCCGACCATGGTATACTTAATTATGTCTTTCCAATCCCACACTCCCAGACCAGCTATTATTGGTATATTGACTTTACGCGCTGTGATAGCGGCGTTTTTGAGGCCATAGCCGATGAGGTAAGGCCCGCCCCAACCGCCCTGCGCTCCAGGGCCAATTGGTCGAGCAGTCTCGATATCCAAGTCGTAGCCGGAGAAACGAGCGGAAATATTGACAGCCATTGCCCCGGCTTCCTGACAAGCAAGCGCAACAACCGATTGATCGACTGTCTGAGGGGAAATTTTTACGCTGAACGGAATCTTGAGAAGGTTCTTGCAGGTTTTTACCACTTCGGCGGTCATTTCAACCGCTCCCGCTCCCATTTTCACGCCCATATCCGCAGCGAAGGGACAAGAAACATTCAACTCTACCCAATCAGCCGTCGTTTCGTTTACGAGCTGGCACATTTCAATCCATTCATCAAGCGAGACTCCGGAAAGACTCGCCATGACTATACCTTTATCGCCGATTGCGTCCTTAGCTTTGTTTACGTCTTCCATATATTCCTTATATCCGAAATGAGAACATTCTTCGAGTGAGTTCAAGGTGAAAGCGTGCGGTAACACATTGGGATATCCTGGGTAATTTTTATAGTCATACAACTTAAAACGAGGACGCGGAAAATTGCGCCCCAGTTTGCCTTTTTCGCTGAAAAGCGATTTTACGATAACCCCTCCCGCCCCTCCGTCAATCCCTTTCTTGGTACCGATCCAATCCATTGATGGCGACGCCGATCCCACGATGATCGGATTTGGGAAAACAACCCCCGCTGCTGCGACTTCCAAATTAGCCATTGAACATTCCTCCCCTGTATTTCAGTTGATTATCGACATTAACGTCGGTATTTATTCTTATTCCACAATAAAACAATAGCAATTTCTGGTCAGCAACCGAAAATTATAATTAATAAAGCCAAAAGGAAAACTATTGTTTTAAGAATTTGCGAAAGAAATATATCATAGATATTAATACTTGAATAGACAATATATTTTATATATAATATCGGAAAACACAATATTTACTCGAGTACACAAATCTTCAAAATCTGTTCAATATTAATGTCAAGAAATCAAGGCAGTACGCGAATCGATGCGATTTGAGCGTTGTGCCAAGCTGGTGAATTTACGAATTCTATTGATGCCTGTTATTATCGCGTATATTGCATGTTTGGGTTGGTCGGCGCAGATATAGAGAGGGGTGTTTTTTTGAATTTATCTTCTATAAATACTTTTTTAGAAATTTCCCGCACAAAAAACATCGCCAAAGCGGCATATAACTTATTTCTTGCGCAATCTACGGTAAGTCTGCAAATAAAAACACTCGAAAATGAGTTGGGCATTACGTTGTTCGAACGACATAAGGGGAAAAGGCAATTGGAATTAACTCAGAAAGGACGTGATTTCATTCCAATAGCTGAAAGGTTGATACAGATCTTCAAAGAGGCCTACGCCCTCCGGTACGAGGATAAATTAAGTTTATCGGTGAGTTGCGTAGATAGCTTGAACTTGTACTGCTTTGCACCGTTTTATAAAAAAATAAAAGACGTGAATAGCCCTATAAATTTACGCATTCTCACACATCAGTCTAATGAAATTTATGAGCAGGTTGAGAATCGCTTAGTGGATATCGGTTTAGTTTTGAGACAGAGCAACTACCGCAATGTTATAGCGCAACCGCTGTTCAAAGAAAAAATGGCCGCGGTTTTTTCTCAGCGTATAAATCCCCCCAGTAAAGCTGTGCATCCGCGTGATTTAAATTTCAAACAGGAAATACTTCTAAACTGGGGACCAGAATTTTCGCAATGGCATGATAGGTGGTGTACCCCAGACGTATCACCGGCAATTCAAGTGGATAACGTGGCTATCCTGTTGGATTTTCTCATAGATGGAGAGTATTGGTCAATTTTACCGCACTCTGTAATAAGGAAATGCCAACAAACAGTACCGCTCAAAACATGTGCCCTTATAGATATGCCACCGGATAGAGTATGCTACAAGTTAACGCATAGATTTCCCGTCGCGTCAAGCATTCCGAGTATACGGTTTTTCGAACAGAAACTGTATGAATATATAAAGGATTTCCAAATTTAAGGAAAGGCTGATTTATTGTTATGGGCCTAAAGGGTGAAGTTGTAAACCATTACGCGCTTCCCTTACGAATAACTTCCAGTGCTCGCTGCGTAATTTCATCGCAATTCTTGGAAATTTCGGCAATATCGCTGCTTGTGGCGGCATCAATGTGAATCCCGGCTGTTAGTGAGACGGGTTGATTCAAACCCATGCATAATGTCTCAGCCATTTTTTGCCCGACGATAACGTCTTTATGCCCTGGCAATGGAATCACCCAACTATCGCATCCAATGCCATCGCCGGTTAGACTTTGCCGTGGTGACGACAGGACAACCCCTCCGACGTGCGGTTTTTCTCCGCCAACGAGATGCCCGATCACCCCATTTCCCGTCAAAAAGCAGATAAAACTTACCTTGCAGCGCCCAGAGCCTTCGTTAATCTCAATCATAGCGCTTCCTCCAGATTAAAAAGATATTAGGCTATAATTATGGCACAAACTAAAAAAAGGGGCTCTTTCAACAACAAAATCCGCCTTCTCAAAGCCGCATCGGGACGCCGCGCAGGGTGAGGTAATTTTTCAGGTCCCTGATGCGAATCTCGCCAAAGTGGAGCAGCGAGGCCAAAAGTGCGGCGTCCGCGCCCGCGTCGAACGCTTCGAGCGCGTGCTGCATCTGTCCCGCGCCGCCGGACGCTATTATGGGAATCTTGACGCTGTCTGAGACGAGTTTCAGGAACTCCACGTCGTAGCCTTCTTTCGTGCCGTCCCGATCCATAGAGGTTATAAGGAGTTCTCCCGCGCCCAGCGACTCCGCTTCGAGGCACCATTCGAATCCGTCCAGGGTGGTGGGCGTCCTGCCGCCCTCTACAAAGACGCGCCATTTATCCCCGTCCCGCTTCACGTCTACGGCGACGACGACCGCCTGACTGCCGAGGGCTTCCGCGCACTCCGTAATCAGTCGTCCGCGGCGGACGGCGGCCGTGTTGAGGGATATCTTGTCCGCTCCGAGCGCGACCGTGGCGACCGCGTCCTTGGCGCTGGATATGCCGCCCCCCACCGTGAACGGTATGGAGATAGCGTCCGCGACCACCTTTACCCAGTCGAGCATCGTCGCGCGGCGCTCGTTCGAGGCGGTGATATCCAAAAACGTGAGCTCGTCCGCTCCCTCGTTCATATACGTCCCGGCAAGCGTCGCGGGGTCTCCGGCGTCCCTCAGATTGACGAAGTTTATCCCCTTTACGACCCTTCCGTTCTTCACGTCGAGGCATGGTATGATTCTTTTTTTCAGCATCCGCGCGGCCTCCCGCTCCAGTATTTCGCGTTCATATGTGAAATGGCCCGCCCCAGAAACGAGACGCCATCCGGCCCGCTTCGCTCCGGGTGAAACTGAAAACCGGCCGCGTTTTCTCTTTCGAGTACCGAGTCGAAGACGACGCCGTCGACCTCGGCCTTAGCGGCGCAGTGCGGCGAACCGGATACGGCGAAACTGTGTACGAAGTAAAAATTTTGACCCTCGTGAATCAGGCAGTTGCCGGGAAATTCTCCGCCTTGCGGAATTATGCCGTTCCAGCCCATGTGAGGAATTTTTTTGACGCCGGAAAGCTTCAGCACGTCCCCCTCGATGAGACCAAGTCCGGCCGTTTGCCCATCCTCCGAGCTGGAGGAACAGAGAAGCTGCATTCCAAGGCATATTCCGATGAGCGGTCTGCCGCTTCGGACCCAATCGATCAGCGCGTCCCTCCATCCTGAGGATATGAGCCTGTCCATTGCCGGCTTGAAGGCGCCGACGCCGGGCAGGAGCAGCAGCGTCGGCCTGAGACCCTCTATGCCGCCGGGCGACGCGAGCGTCTCGTGCTTGATATCCAGCTTCGCCAGCGCGCGCTGCACGTTGCCGATGTTCCCCGCGCCGAAGTTCACGACGCCTACGGTTGCCGGCCTGTCATCGCTTGCGGTCAAAAAGGTCAAAAAAATTCCCCCCATACGCGTTTTTAATAGCAAGGAAAAAACACGCGAGGATTGTAGCACAAATGAGGAACAGTTATAATGTGTACAGATGTTCAAGCGGAGGCTGTTGATGAATGTTTTTTGTACTTGAGGGTATCGACGGAAGCGGTAAGACGACACAGACCGATCGCCTTGAAGGAATGTTAAAGAGCAAGAGCGGGCGAGATGAATTGGTTCGTACTCGCGAACCGGGCGGTTGGGAAGGCGCCGCCGCCGCGCGAAAATTTGTCCTGGACGGCGGACTCGCGAGCCTGTGGGGAGAGTTCTTTTTCTTTATGCTCGACAGGTGCGAACATGTTGAACGCGTGATCAGGCCGGCTCTTTCCGCCGGCAAGATAGTCCTGTCCGATCGCTATACCCCCTCCACCCTGGCCTATCAGATCTTCAGCAATCCGGCTATAGACAGCGAAACCGCGGAGTACGCATCTCGCCTCGGAGATATGATCGGGCTGCCCGTCCCTGACGCCGTGTTTTTTCTGGACGTGTCTCCCGATATCGCGTCACGGCGCCTTGCCAAGCGAGGCATAAAGGATCGTTTTGACGGCCGCGGGCTCGAATATTACAAGAGCGTCAGCGCCGGATACAAGAGGACGATGGCCTCGTGGTCAGGCAAATGGGTGGAGATCGACGCTTCGCGCGATGAAGATCTCGTGTTCCGCGATATCGAGGCCGAAATTTTGTCGATGCTCGCGGTGAGGTCAGAGTGAAAACATCCGGCATTCCGAAAGCCAAGACCGGCGAAACGGCGTTTCTCTCCGGCGGAGGCAAGGGCGGAGCAAACAGAGCGGTAAGCGGCGTATCCCAGTTGAGTGAGACGTTCGCCGAAGTCGCGGACGACATGGAGTCGCGCATGTTGATCGACGAACTGGAGTCCGTAGGCCTTCAGCTCTCGCGTTTTCCTACCACGGCGCTCCTGTCTCGCTACCGCGAGCTCGTTCGAATGGCTCTGGAGAAGGTTCGCGGCGGGATGCGCATTAAGCGGGATTTCAAGTGGAGGCGCACGGAGCGCTCGATGTTTGTCGTAATAGAGCGAACTGAAGATGCGCTGGACGAAATGGACGACGCTCTCCTGCGCGAGGGTGGCAGGACGCGTATGCTCTCACTGATGGAGGAGATAAAGGGATGCCTGATATCTCTCCTCTTCTGAACGGCTGGACAGCAAGCGCCGAGTGGCGGAAGCTCGAAGGCATGCTGGCGTGCGGAGGCGCGCCGCAGTCGCTCGCGGCCGTCGTTCCGGCGGAGGTGTGGGATGATTTCATCAATCGTTTCGCGCGTCTGGTTCTATGTTTTTCCGGAACGGGTGACGATGGCTGCGCTTCCTGCGCCGCTTGGACGCAAAGCGGTCATCCGGATATGATAGTCGCGGGGAAATTGGGAGAGCCGCCGGGGATTGCCGACTGCCTTGATTTTCAATGGCTGATGTCGCTCAAACCGGTTGTCTCTCCGGGCCGCCTTGGGGTTATTCCCTCCGCCGACTGTCTCTCTCTGCCGGCGGCGAACTCGCTGCTCAAGATAACCGAGGAGCCCCCGGCGGGAAGCAGGATTTTATTCATGGCGGAGCGGGACGAGTTTATTCCAACGATCCGCAGCCGCGTATGGATGTTCGGCCTGGGTGAACGCAAAGAGCAGGTTACTGTCAGGCCGGCATTCCCTCCCAGATGTCCTGAGGAGTGGGCTGAATGGCTCGGGAACACCAGGAAAAGCTCGCTGGACGATATTACCGCCGAGGTTCTGGCGTGGGCGCTCGACCTTTGCGGGAGAGGCGAGTGGAGACTCGCGGCCTCTCTCGAAAACGCCGTTTTCCTCGCGAAAAAGAGACACTTTCCTGTATCTATGGCTCAGGACGCGCTCTTTGCGGTGCTGATGGAAGGAGTAAACGATGAAAAATTATTTGGCGACCTACGGGAAGCCTAGGTTTCTTGGAATAGTAAAATTAAACGACGAAAATCGCGATTCCATAAAGAAGGACGGTCTGATCGTCGTCTGCTCCCACCGTGGGGAGGAACTCGCCGAGATCGTCGGCCCTATAAACAGTGAGCAGGAGAACGAGTACCGGAACCTTCGCACCATATCGGAGCATGGCGAGGGTCAAGTGCGCGGCGGCGACCCGGTCGTGACGGATCTGGATTTTCTGCGCCAGCCGTCGGAGGAGGATATTGCCAATCACGAAGCTCAAACGGAAAAGGAGAGCGAGAATCTGCGCATCGCCCACGAGCTTGTGGAGTGGCATAAGCTCTCTATAAAGCTCATAGACGACGAGATGCTGCTCGATGGGAAAAAGCTGTTCTTTTATTTCACCGCGGAACAGAGGGTGGATTTCCGCACACTGGTGAGGGACTTGGCGAGGCGTTTTCGCACGCGCATAGAACTTCGTCAGATGGGCGTGCGCGACGAGGCGCGCATTATACAGGGAATATCGTTCTGCGGGCTTCCGTGCTGCTGCAGCTACTGGCTCAACCAATTCGCCCCCATCGGCATTAAGATGGTGAAGGAGCAGAACATCGCGCTCAATCCGTCCAAAATTTCCGGAATCTGCGGCCGCCTCATGTGCTGTATGTCGTTCGAACATAAGGTATACAAGGAGATGTGGGTCGGGCTGCCGGGTCCGGGCAGCAAGATAAAGACGCCGAACGGCAGCTATATCGTTTTGTCTATGGATATAGCGAGAAACGCTGTCCGCTGTCACAAGCCCTCAGGAGGCGATATCACGGTTCCGAGGGAGCTCTTTGCCGATTTTAAACAGGCCGTTATGAACGGCGAGGAGTGGGAGGCGCCGGTGACGGAGGAAGATACGCCGATTGTGAAGTTCACGAAAGACTGCTCCTTCTGTCATTCCCGGTCTGGAATCTGCGGAAACGGAGAGGTGTCGTGTCCCCATAAGCAACCGGTCCCTGAGATTACCCCTCGCCGCGCGGACGCGCCGGATCCCAGAAAAGCGCAACCGATGGATGATTACGTCGACTCCGCGAAAAAAGAGGCCAAAAAAAGGCCGAATCGCAGAAGGAGTCATCGCGCCGGGAGGAGACCGTCGCGGGACGGCGTCACCCTTGCCACTCCGCTTCAGGACGGGGAGAAGACCCCTGAAGCGCTCCCGGCTGCATTGCGTGAGCGCGCGAGAAGCAAGCCGGCAAAGACGGAGCGGGATGAAAAGGTTGAAAAGCCGGCGCAGAGCGCCGCGGGCGCGGGCGACGCCGTCAAGCGTTCGAGGCGCAGGCGTCCGAAACGCCCGGTGATAAAGGAAGGATAAATAAAAGGGAAGAGGCGTATAATGGGCATTTTTGACGGTTTTATCTCCAAAATAAAAAATGTTACGAATAAATGGTCGCAGGGTGTCTCCAATCTCTTTTCAGACAGCCCTATCACCGATGAGTTCTGGGAGGAGTTGGAGGAGCAGCTCATCTTAGGGGACGTCGGCGTCGATACGGCGGAGTCTCTGATTGCCGACCTGCGTGAAACAGCCACAAGCGGGCGCATAGCTCACACCGCCGAGCTGAAGTCCGCTTTCGCCGACCTGCTCGTCCGGAAATTGGAGGAGGTTGGCGGTATGGGCGCGCCTCTAGACGTATCGGCGTCTCCTTCAGTGATCCTCTTAGTCGGGGTGAATGGCAGCGGAAAGACGACGACCGCGGGAAAACTCGCCTCCATTTTTTTGAGGGAGGGCCGTTCGGTCATCTTGGCCGCGGCGGATACGTTCAGGGCGGCCGCTATAGAGCAGCTCAAGGTCTGGGGAGACCGGGCGGGCGTTCGCGTGATCGCTTCCAGCCAGGGCGGCGATTCGGCCGCCGTCGTTTTCGACGCCATCCAGGCGGCGAAGGCGTCCGGCGTTAACGTCGTGATAGCGGATACCGCCGGCAGGCTCCACACGAAATCCAATCTCATGGAGGAGCTCGCGAAAGTCCGCAGGGTGACCGCGAGGGAGCTTCCAAACGGCCCCGCCGAGTCGCTGCTCGTGCTGGATTCCGTGATGGGACAGAACGGTTTTGCCCAGGCGGAGGCCTTTAACAAGGTCGCGGGGCTCTCAGGGGTAATATTGACTAAGTTCGACAACACAGCGAAGGGCGGTATTGTAATCAGCATTGCTCAGAAGCTTCGCCTTCCGATAAGATACATCGGCCTGGGAGAGGGCATAGACGACCTCGAGCCGTTTTCGCCCAGGGGTTTTGCGGCGGCCCTGCTCGATATGGAGGTGACCGATGATGTCCGCTAACGCCGAGGTCAGAAAGGATATGCTCAATCTCAGCTCGACTGTGCAGCAGATATTGCGCGCGCTCTACTTTTACGGATCGGACTATATCATGGTCGCAATCGGCAAGGACGAGCGCCTGCTCCACAAGGATCAGCTCGTAGCGCTCTTGGAACAGGGCAGGGAGAGCGCCACTGTGGAGGATATGCTGAGCCTTGCCCTGACTGAGCCGATTTCAGCCAAGATGGGTATGGAGGACGTGCCGCCGGATTCCTCCCTGATCGTCTTTTCAAACGATGAGCTTTACGGGACGACATTCCAGAAATACAGGGAGATTAAGATTCAGGAGGCCATGATACTGCTCCCAAAGTGGTGGGGTGTTCCTCTGCCGCTCCTTCACATGAAGGGCGGCGGAATATCGCTCAACGACGCCGCGCTGGCGCTCATTCCGGGCGGCGTAAAGGCCATTGCCGGACAGCAGGAGAAAATAAAGGAAGAAAAGATCATTGTCATAAAGGAAAAGAGGACGGAGAGGACGTTCTCCCTCTCGCCTCTCGACGATGAAACTTTTTTAATCGAGGACGTATCCGGCGACTTCGAGATGGTCGAGGACCTGGTCTGGTGGGCCGCGATCGGAAACGCGTTCGTCAGCAGAATGGAGAGGAACGGTCTTTCTGTCAGGCGCGTCTTTCCTCAGGCGGAACCTCCGCGGGATGCGGCGGAGATCATCCCATGTTCCTGGGAGGGGGAACTTATCGGCAGCCTTGCCATATTGCTGCCTGAACGGAGCGGGCCCGAGGAAAGCCCTCCGATCGAATCGGCCTCCCCTGCCGCCCCAAATGAACCGACTCCGCCGGAAAACCCAATACAGAGCGTTCGTAAACGCGGCGGCAAGAATGGAGGGACCGGCAGTCATAAGAAAGACGCGGAGCAAGACTCGGAGAGCGAGGTGAAAAAAGACGGCATACGAATGGGACAGTAGCCTCGAAACTGGCCACAGCAAGGTAGATTTTCAGCACAAACAACTGATAGCGGCTGTAAACAGGCTTTTGGACTCCTGCAACGGGGGCGCCGACGAATTGGGAAACACGCTTGAATTTTTAAACAGCTACATAATAAAACACTTTTCGGATGAGGAAAAATTAATGCGGTTTTACAAGTACTCCGATTTCGAGCGCCACAGGTGGTATCACGAGGAATTTAAAAAGGACGTCCGCGAACTTACAAAGCAGCTGCTTGCGGAAGGGCCCACGGAAGAGCTTGTCGGCAAGGTTACGACGACTATAGTAAACTGGCTTCTCAATCACATACAGGGGGACGATTTCAAGTTCGCGTCGACTATTGTGCATTCCGTGCTCGAAGATGAAAGATAATGCCGCCGCGCCGCTCGTGAAACTTATATGCGGGCTGCTGTACCCCAGCGGCGAACCGGAGTTGATGGAGTGGGCGCGCGCGGGGTTAACCGGGATTTATGGCCCTATCGAGCGGGAGAGCGCTTCGTTCGACTTTTGTTACACGGATTATTACAGAGATATTTCGCGTGAGCTTTCGAGGCGTTTTTTTTCGTTCGAGAGCTTGACCGTTCCGAAGCTGGTACGGTGGAAAAAGGCCGCTGTCGCGCTAGAATTGTCCAGTGCGGAAGGGTATTCCGGCGTTTCGCGGCGAATTAACGCGGACCCGGGTTATATAGACGGGGCCAGGCTTGTGCTGGCCTCAACGAAGGACAACGCTCACAGGATTTATATAGGGGAAGGCATTTTCGCGGAGGTGACCCTGTGCAGGAGAAAATCCGGCTGGGAGAGCTTCCCTTACACGTTTCCCGATTTTGCGGGCGGGATATACGACGCCTTTCTGGAAACGGTCCGGCAGGATTGGCTGAAACAAATAAGGGAGCAGAGACGCCGCTCGATTTAGGACAATATGTGCTTCACGTTATATAGAGGAGATTTTGGCAGATGATCGAGAGATATTGCACCGAAGAGATGAAAAAAATCTGGTCCGACGAAAACAGGTTCAAGAGGTGGCTTCAAGTCGAACTCGCCGTCTGTTCGGCGTGGAGTGAGGAAGGCGCGATCCCGGCCGAGGACATGGCGCGGATAGAGGAGAAGGCCGGGTTCGATATCGGCAGGATAGCGGAGATAGAGGCGGTGACACAGCACGATATGATCGCGTTCGTCAGCTCCGTCGCCGAAAAGATTGGGCCGTCGGGGAGGTTTGTCCACTTAGGCCTCACAAGCAGCGATGTGATTGACACCGCGGCGTCTCTGCTCCTCTCGGAGGCACTCACCGTCATAATCGACGCGGCGGACGGGCTCAGGGGAGCGTTGGCGGAGCGTGCGTGGAAATACCGTTACACGCCCACCGTCGGACGCTCCCACGGAATACACGCGGAACCCACGACCTTCGGGCTCAAACTCCTCGGTTTCGTCTCGGAGATAGAGCGCGACATAGAGCGCCTGAGTCAGGTCAGGGAAGAAATAAAGGTCTGCAAGCTGTCGGGAGCGGTTGGGACATACGCGAACTGTCCGCCCCATATAGAGGCGGCAGTGGCGAAGTCCTTGGGCCTGAAGCCCGATCGCGTCTCCTCGCAGGTTATACAGCGCGACAGGCACGCTCGCGTGATTATGACGCTCGCGCTCTACGCGAGCGGATTGGAGCGCCTCGCGGTCGAGATACGGCATCTGCAGAGGACTGAGGTTATGGAGGCGCTGGAGCCGTTCGGTAAGGGGCAAAAAGGTTCGAGCGCCATGCCGCATAAGAAGAACCCTATACTTTCAGAGCGCGTGAGCGGCATTGCCCGGCTCCTGCGCGGCTTCTCCTCGGCCGCACTCGAAGATATAGCGCTCTGGCACGAGAGGGACATCAGCCACTCGTCCGTCGAACGCGTTATCTGGCCGGACGCTTTCCATTTGGCTCACTACATGACGAACATTGCGAAAAGGGTAATAGACGGGCTCGTCGTGAACGAAGGTCAAATGAAAAAGAACCTCGAAATGACACGGGGGCTGCTCTTTAGCGGGCGCGTGCTTCTGGCGTTGGTTGAATACGGTTTTTCAAGGGAGGACGCCTACGCCATAGTTCAGGAGTGCGCTATGCGCTGCTGGGAGGGCGTTACGGGCGGCGAGAACGGGCCTTCTCTTTGCGATACGCTGGCGGCGCACCCGCGTCTTGCCGAGTTCAAAGGGGACGGGGACGCGAGGCTGAACGAGCTGTTTAATCTGAAATTTTATTTCAGGTACGTGGATGATATCTTCGGGCGTTTTAAGATATAAGATACTTCGGTAAAACTAAGAGGGAGGGGGTTGTTTTGGTGGAGAGTCCGGACAGAAATATCGCTCTCGAGATGGTTCGCGCGACGGAAGCCGCCGCGATGTCGGCGAGCAGGTGGATGGGACGAGGGGACAAAAACGGCGTGGACGGAGCGGCTGTTCATGCCATGCGATATGTGCTCAACACTGTTTCGATGGAGGGGGTAGTCGTTATAGGGGAGGGTGAGAAGGACGAGGCGCCCATGCTCTTTAACGGCGAAAGGCTCGGGCTGGGCGGGGAGCCAAAGGTCGACATAGCGGTTGACCCGATAGACGGGACGCGGCTGACCGCCTTGGGGCTTCCGAACGCTGTGAGCGTTGTGGCCTTCGCTGAGCGCGGCTCGATGTTCAACCCAAAGCACATCTTCTACATGGACAAGATAGCGACGGGACCGGCGGCAGCGGACGTGATAGATATCAACGCGCCTATAGGGGACAATATCCGCGCCGTGGCGAACGCACTGGGAAAACGCCTCGAAGATGTCACCGTCATAGTTCTGGACAGACCGAGGCATGAAAAAATAATAAGGGATATCAGGGAGGTCAGCGCGCGCATCAGGCTCATTATGGACGGCGACGTGGCAGGGGCGCTCGCTACCTGCAAGGCGGGGTCCGGGATCGACCTTATGGTGGGTGTGGGAGGTTCCCCGGAGGCCGTCATAACCGCCTGCGCCATCAAGTGCGTAGGAGGCAATATGCAGTGCAAGCTCTGGCCCAGGAATGACGAGGAGGCGAATCGGTGCAGGGACGAGGGCATGGATTTGGACAAGGTTCTTTACCTGAATGATTTGGTGTCCAGCAACAATGTTTACTTCGCCGCGACCGGTGTTACGGAGGGCGACTGGCTCGGCGGCGTCAAGTACGTCGGGGACACGATAAAGACCTCGTCGCTCGTGATGCGCTCCAAGAGCGGCACGATACGCTATATCAACGCGGAACACAAGTATAAAAAACTCGATATGCTGGGGGACGTTAATTATTGAGGCGCGAGTTCGTATAAGCAATTAGCTTATTGACGGCAGACTTCGCGTTGCGCTAAGATGGACTAAGTAAATTTTGTTAAGGAGTGATGGCAATGAGTGTTGTCGTTTATTCGACGAAAAGCTGCCCTTGGTGCGTAAAGGCTAAAGAATATCTGGATACTTTAAAAATCGCTTATGAGTCGATCGACGTCGGTTCTGACAGAGAGGCCGCTAAGGAAATAGTGGAAAAGACAAAGCAGCGCGGCGTTCCGGTAATAAAAGTCGGCACCCGATATATCGTCGGTTTCGACCAGGGCGCGATTCAGTCGGCGCTGAAAGAAGATGGGCTCCTCTAAGAGCGGGGGTGAGCGGCATGAAGGGAAAATGTATCGTACATGGGATGAATTTCCACGCTTTTCACGGCGCGATGGAGGTCGAAAGGGAGCTGGGCCAGATGTTTTCCGTGGACGTCTCGCTCTCCATGGATCTCTCCGCAAATGACGCTTTGCCGTCTGTGAATACCGAAGTGAGGGGTTCTGAGGTCTACGAAATTACGAAAAACATGATAATGGGGACGAAGTTCAACTCTCACCTCAGTTTGGCGCTGGCGCTGGCAAAGAAGCTGTTCGAGCGCTTCAAGCAGGTGACGGACGTTGAGGTCACAGTCGGGCGCAAGCAGCTTTTTATCGCAGGGGACGTAAGGGAGATACTGGCCTCCGTTTCCTGTGTCCGCGCGGACTTCGAAAAGCAAGGTTAGCGGCGTGTCCCGGGATTTGGGAATTTCGTTTTGCTTCGGCGCGGCCGGAGGCGGAGAGAACGGGGATTTTGGGTCAGCCGGGTCAGCTGAGCTCGACCGCTTTATCCTCGATTCCGGCAAATCCCTCGCGGAAGCCGCCGAATGGGTTCTAGAGGGGGCGTCGTCCGGGGAGGCCGGCTTCGGTTGGTATAACCTGCCCGATCAGAATATAGACTCCGTACTTGCGGCCTCCCTGTGGCTCAAGGGCTATGAGGCGATAATTCACGTGGGGATCGGCGGTTCGTCCCTGGGCAACCTCATGCTGCACCAGGCGCTCCTCCCGATGTACCACAACGAGGTTCCGGGCGACGGGACTCCAAGGTTTTATCTTGCCGACAACCCGGACCCGGAGAAGACAATGGCGATTTGGGAGCGCGCGCGCGGGCGTCGCACGGCGCTTATCGGCGTGAGCAAATCCGGGGCAACCGCTGAGACCATGTCGCAGTTCCTGTGGTTCCGCTCGAAGATCGCGGAGTCAGGCGCTCAGCCTGACGATAACGTCCTCGTCATTACGGATCCCGAGGAGGGCGTCTTTCGCTCATTCGCCCGCGAGACGAAGTGCAGGTCGCTTGAAATACCGCCCTCCGTGGGCGGCAGGTATTCCGGGCTCTCGCCGTCCGGCCTGGTCACGGCGGCCGCGCTTGGGTGCGACGTGAAAGGGCTCTTGTCCGGCGCGGCCGCAATGCGCGATTTTTTTGCAACCAATCGTGACGCCCGGACGAACCCGGCGCTCTGTCTCGCGGCCATTCACAGGTTCCACGAGCTTGCCGGCCGTCCAATGGCCGTGTTGATGCCTTACTCGAACAGGCTGGAGACGTTTGCGGAGTGGTTTGCCCAGCTATGGGGCGAGAGCGTGGGCAAGGACGGCTTCGGCACGACCCCCGTGAGGGCCTTGGGCGCGATAGACCAGCACTCCCAAGTTCAGCTTTACACCGCGGGGCCGGATGACAAACTGTACACGCTGATAAATATCCTCGAGCGCGGAACTGATATAGAAATTCCGCCCGTGAGCGAGAAATCGCTTGCGCCGCTTTCGTACCTGAGCGGACATAAACTCGGAGAGATGCTCGGTTACGAAGCCGCGAGCACTGCCGCCGCCTTAGTAAAGGCCGGACGTCCCGTGGTGTGGATAGAGGCAGACAGGCTCGACGCGCGTACGCTGGGCGCGCTGGTGTTCTTCTACGAGTACGTGACTGCCGTTACGGGACGGCTGATCGGGATAAACCCATTTGACCAGCCGGGCGTGGAGCAGGGAAAACGCTACACGTATGGCATGATGGGGCGCGGCGCGTACAAGGACGACTCAGACGAGGCGTTCAAGTACTTTGCCGGCATAAAGAAGGAGTCGATCAGCATCTGATCGCGAAATAATATGTTTCAAGTATGACTGTTCGGTAACACCGGGTCTCTGGCGGTTGCATGACCTGACTTCGCAGTCATATATTCTGTCCGCAGGCGACCACGCCGATATTGTGGTCGCCGTTCATGTATACGTGGAAGTCTCCCTTATACAGCCGGATGGCCTTGTGTTCGCCGTACACGAAGGGGGTCTTCTCAAACCAGGCCTCGTTGAATACGTTATTGCTCTCGCCCTGAAAGACCGGCATGTACATTACTTCATCGGTTTCGAGGTCGGAGAAGAAGTGCGTCCCGTACGACAGCTCCGGCATCTGGCCGGTTCTCGGAATCCCCACCTCTATGATGCAGGCCACCCCGGTTATTTCATCGTAACGGACAGGCACACCGAGCTCAGGGCTGCTCGATCCGACCCGGCCGGGCGCGACCAATATGTACTTTTCAGGGAAAAGTTTTTTGTTCATCTCCCCGAGCGACCGCGCTATTTTGTTAAATTCGCCGGACTCCGAGTATATCCTGTGATCGACCAGCACGAGGTATTTGATGTTGTCGCGGCTTCCGTCCGTTACCATTCGGTCGGCGCTCAAGATCGTCTCGCAGTGCTGCAGCGAGGGCGGGAGCGTCTGTCCTTGCATCTCGTGTATCCAGAGCGGGCGCGCCTGAAGGAGTTCTATCCTGTTTTCGAGCGGTTCATACGAGAACTCTATATCGGCGTATGCCCCCATCTTCTCCTGCAGGAGCGGCATCAGTTTCGACATCGTCTCGAAAAATTTCTTGTGCACCCTCGGGAAGGATTCGAACGGCATACAGACCTTTCCCTCCGCCGGTGAGAATATGCAGGACTTGTCGAGCGGCGTAAAATATCCCTGGTTTTCGTCGTACATGTAAAGGCTCGCGTAAGTGGAAAAGTCGGGGTGATATCGGAATTTGTCGCGCCATACCTCTTTTATGTCAACCGTTACGAGTTCCCCGCTCTCACGTTCTATGGCGTGGAAGCGTTCCTGTGAGGTCTTCATCACGTTGTAAGCGTTTGAACCTTCTGGTCTCAGGAATGGGTTTGTGAGGGAGTATGTCCTTGCGTAGCCGCGTTTCGTGCTCATCGTTCCGAGGCCGAACACCATGCGAATCAGGCCGTCCTCGCGCTTTATCCTTGTGGTCCACCGCCGCCCGTTATACGAAAGGCCCACCCCGGCCGTCGTGGGGTAATAGTATCCGCCTCGCCATCTGCCTGATATTCGCATGATCGCTATGCCCATCATGTCCTCCCCAAGCCCGTGTTTGTTTCTGTACGAGAGGGCCGCCGGGAAGTATATGCGGGAGTAAACGCGCTTTATCTCACGCTCGACGGCGCTTACACGCTCTTTGAGTGATTCCTCCGAGTTCATCAGAAATGGGGACATATATTTGCCGGCAAAGGAGAATTTGAGTGAGTCCTCCTGGAGAGAGCTGCTTCGGACGATTACAGGGTCTCTCATCTCCGCTAAGTAACCGCTCAGGGACTTCGTGACGCCCTCCGGGAGATCGGCTTTCAAAAATTCCGCCTCCAGCTCCTCCGGGGAGCCGTTTTGGACGAGGTCGGGAAGGTTTTTGATACCAGCTATGAAATCCCGGAAGACGTCCGTTCCTATGTAGCGCGACATTGGGAGAACCACCGCGCGGAGATCGTCGTCGTCCGAATCCCTGAGCGCGCGAATGGCAAAGAGCAGGGACCGGCCCTTTCCGCCTATCGGCCCCGATCCTATTATAAGAGGATTGAATTCAGGGTCGTCCGAAGGGTTCCAAGAGAAGTAACTCTTCCTCACGTCCTCAATCGATGTCATAACCGTCCTCCTCGTATAATTCCCAAATAATTCTCATCCCCAAGGGAATACTGATTTTACTGATATTAGCACATAACGGCCCAATAAAACCCCTCCCATTGCCATAATAATTTTAGTATAATATAATTATTTAACAATAGGGAGGCAGAACCCAGTATTATGATCGACGAGTCGTTCAAACAAAAGCTCCAGACCGTTCTGGACAGGACGAACGAATTTCTCGGATACAGCATTGATAATGTTGGAGGAATTCGGGACGACGTCGTACACGGTTTGAGAGACCTATATGACGAACTTAACCAGGTCCGCAAAGAGGTCAGCGAGGTTCTTGACGCGAGCGACTCTATCACCGAGGCTTACAAAGAGGCGCGAAGGATGCTTGTAAGCGCTGAGATGACTGACGACTACGACTTACAGGCCAAGGTGTACGCCGAGGCTGAACGATATATGCGTCTGCGCGCCGCCTTCGAGGAACGCGAGCGTTACCTCCGGCGGCGCAGGGACGACTTGGAACGCGATAAGATCCGGATGGAGCGCATAATGGCCCATAGCACCAACACGATGGGAAAGCTCCGTCTGGCGGTGGAGATACTGAGGAGCAGGCTCGATTCCACAATTGCCGCCAGTCCCGTAGGAAACACGGCAAATGTTGTAAAGGCGCTTCAGTTTGTGGAGAGAGAAAATAAACGCCTCGCGAGAGAGATACACGACGGCCCGATACAGCAGTTCGCGGCGTCGATATTGTCGTTCGAGTACCTGGAACGCGTTGTGGCAAAGGGCGATTTGTCCGCCGCTAAGGAAGAGATACAGAGGGTCAAGGAGCAGCAGAGGGAGGCGCTTGGCGATTTCAGAGGTTTTTTGATACAGTTGCAGCCGCTCGGTTTGGAAAAGGGGCTTGGCGGAGCTATCAAGCGTCTCGCCGAAAGCTATCGGGAGAGACATGGGGTGGATTTCAGGGCCCAGCTTACGCAGGAGGAGGATCAATTTCCCTCCGTGCTGCGCTCAAATTTGTTCCGAGTTGTTCAGGAAGCGGCTTCAAACGCCTTGAGGCACGGCGGCGCAAAGAAGATAACCGTGAAGTACGAGTACACGAATAAAGAACTCTTTCTTTCCATCAAGGACGACGGAAGCGGTTTCGACATAGAGGCGGAGAGCGTCTCCGCCGCGGAGAGGGGTTCGTTCGGGCTGTCGAATATCGCGGAGCGCGTTCAGTTCGCTAGGGGTAATCTTAAAATCGAGAGTAAAATAGACAAGGGGACGGATATAACGATCAAGGTACCGTTAGGAGGAGAAGGCAATGAATAAAATTAGAGTAGCGATCGCCGACGACCACCGTTTGTTTCGAGAGGGGCTCCGAAGACTGCTTGAGATGGAGGGCGACATCGAGGTCGTCGGGGAGGCTAAAGACGGCGCGGAAGCAGTCGATATGATTCAAAAAACCGTGCCTGATATAGTCCTCCTCGACATCAATATGCCGAAGATGGACGGCGGACAGGTCGTAAAGCATCTGAAAAACGCCAAACTTCCCACAAAGTTTGTCGCGATAACGGCATACGACGACGAGGAACACTTAGCGTCGCTCTCCGCTATCGGAATAAACGGATACATACTCAAGTCCTCCAGTATGCCGGACCTGATCGCCGCCCTTCACTCGGTAAACGGCGGCGAGTCCTACGTCGACCCGAAAGTCGCGGGTAAGCTCCTATCCAGCTTTCAGAAGCGCAAGGAGGAGCAGGATGTGATGTTTCTATTGACGCAGCGCGAAAAAGAGGTGCTGTTCTGGCTCTCCCAAGGATTCAACAACGCCGAAATTTCGGCCAAAATGGTGCTTTCCGAGAAGACCGTTAAAAACCACGTGAGCCACCTCCTGAAAAAACTCGGCCTGAACGACCGCACTCAAGCGGCTGTGCTGGCCTGGCGGATGGGCCTCGTGCAGACCTCGTCGGACTCGATGAATTTTTGAATATAACCGGTCAGCATAAAGCGAGACCCCGGGAGATCTTCCCGGGGTCTCGCTTTACCGTTCAACTAGCTGGACGAGGTGCTGGAGAGGTACTGGCTCAGGCTCGACATCTGCGAGTTCAGTTTCTGGATCGCCGTCTCCATTTCTGAATACTGCTTGTACATCGACGTCTGCCTGTCCGCGAGCTGTTTTTCGAGCTTCGCGATCTGAGCTGTGAGCGTATCGACCTCGTTGTCTATGGTGAGCATCGCGTTGGCGACGCGGCCCTTAGTCACGGAGGTTCCGGCGACTATGACCTGGGAGGTGTCGACTAGGTTGCCTATGTACGTGTCGAGGCTCCTGAAAAAGCCCGTCATCACGCTGGACGTGGTATTCCCGTCGGCGGCCAGCGCCGCAAAGAGCGTGTCCGAGTCGAACTCGAGAAGGCCGCTCTTGCCGAAGTCCACCGACGTGGTCTTGAGGCCGAACGAGGAGAGCTGCGACTTGCTCGCGTCCGTGTGAAAGTCGAGTGTCTTGAGGTCGTCCCCGTTGATTATGCTGAACGCTACCGCCGTCGGGTTGTACTCGTACGTCACCTTATACGACTGGTTGTCTGCCGGCTTATTGCTGCCGAGCCAATTGATCTTGCTGACGATCTTGTCGCCCGACGAATCGTCGTTTACGATCTCGAAGTCTACGCCCTCCTGGTAATACGTCGGCGGCACGGTATTGCCCAGCGCGTCTGTCGTGGCTTCGCCCACCTGTACGGTGAACTTGCCGCTTATCGGCGCCTCCTTAGTCGGAGTGTACGGAAGTACGTCATATGTTCCGGTATTCGCGTGGTTCCTCGCGATGACGTCCGTCCGGGGGCTCTCGAGTGTCGAGGCGGAGTTGTACTCGACCACCAACTGCCCGTTCCTAATGAATGCGTTCAGCTTGAGGTCGTCGCCCGTCGCGGTTGAGCCGTCCTTCGACGTTACGCTGAAATATGTCGCTATCTTGTCCCTTATGTCCTCCAGCGAATCGCCGTTTACGCCGTTCACGTCGTTCACGACATCTATCTTGAGGGCCTGTCCGGCCGCATAGACGTAAAACTGGCCCGAGAGCTCGAGGTCAACGTCGGTGAAGGCGTATTTTCTCGTCGCGAGAGCGAGCGAGGTCGACGTTACCGAGTTCGCCACCATGTTCCGCAGCTGGTTTTTGATGCTCGAGAGCAGCTGATCGCCGTGGAGCACGCCGAACACCGTCGATTTATCGGTTGAGTCCAGCAGATTCTGGAGGAAGTCGTCATCCTCCACTGTGGCGGAGCTGTACTTCTCCGCCAGCTTCTCGTTTATCCACGTCAGGACCTCGTTGTAGGCGTCGGTAAAAGCCTGGACCGCGTCGACTGCCTTCTGCGCGTCCTGCGTGATGTTCATGGTCACGTCCCCGAGGCCTACCAGTTCGAGCTTCACACCCGCTATGAGATCCTCGATGACGTTGTCCGGCCGCGTGACTTCAATGCCGTTAACGTTGATTATCGCGTTGGAAGCCTTTGTCTCTTTATTGTTAATGTATATCCCAGATGATGGTGGATATTCCACCATCTCTATAAGCCCCAAATCTTCCAGAAGATTACTGCCGCCGTCGTCGAGGACAAATTCGTTGTTGTCGGTGGAGTAATTATAACCAGCAGTCGTCGTGTCGTATTGGATTTCCAGAAGGTCACCGGCTGATGGAGCCGGAGGCGGAGCCGTAATCCAAGTTATTTCGCCGTTGGTATTATCATAAGTAAAATTTGTATAGGGATTGCCGTTTACCTTGAGGTCTGCAATAGTTGTGGGATATGATGTTCCACTGGCAGCTTTTGGCAGATAGGTAGTGCCGCCACCCGCATAGGTTAAAGTCTCACTGGCTTTTACCCCCGTGTTGTCAATGCCGCTCACGGCGCTCTCGAAGACGAGGCGGTTGTCTATGATCTTAGACGTGACGAGCAGTTTGTCGCCATTCTGATCCTTCGCGAGCGCGATCTGTTGGTTGATGGTCCTTATCGTGTCGGTTTTTTTAACTATTATCTCCGAAACCTGCGCCCCGACGCGAATCTTGAAGCTGGTGTCACTTGTAATGCCGGCGATCGTTTCCATTGTAGCGGTTGGGTCGAACTGGTTCGAGTAAACCTGCTGCTTCGCGGCGATCTGCTTTACGTCGATCTTCCACTGGGCGAACTCCGCGTCGGCCGTGACCGTGGCTTTTAGGATGTCGGCGGCGTTTGA